>NZ_JBIAXG010000002.1:0-455264 GCF_042896465.1 Streptomyces sp. NPDC001292 | reverse complement strand
ACGCGGACGACCCTCCGCCTTGCGATGCACCGCACCAGACGCCGCGGGGCCCGCCCTCCGGGCGGACGGCGCTACTTTCGAAACACGCCCTAGGTGTATTGCCCCGAGAGGTTAGGGACGCGGCTGGCGGGTGGTTGGCCCTTGAGCGCGGTGTGTCCGCGGTGGTGATTGTAGGTGTGCAGCCAGTCGGGGAAGGCGTCGCGTCGTTCGGTCTCTGAGCGGTAGGGGCGGGCGTAGGCCCATTCGTCGAGCAGGGTGCGGTTGAGGCGTTCGACCTTGCCGTTGGTCTGGGGCCGGTAGGGCCGGGTGCGCTTGTGGGCGATCCCGGCTGCTGCCAGCAGGTCTCGCCAGTCGCGTGAGCGGTAGCAGGAGCCGTTGTCGGTCAGTACGCGTTCGACGGTGATCCCGGCCTGGGTGAAGAACGCCTGGGCCCGGCTCCAGAAGGCGGTGGCGGTCTCCTTCTTCTCGTCGCCGAGGATCTCGCTGTAGGCGAGGCGGGAGTGGTCGTCGACGGCGGTATGGATGTAGCTGTAGCCGGCGCCCGAGCGGTTCTTGCGGCCCGCTGGGCGGCCCAGGGCCTTGTGGCCGCCGCCGTCGGGGATGTTGCCGAGCTTCTTGATGTCCACATGCACCAGCTCGCCGGGCTTGTCGCGTTCGTAGCGGCGGATGACACGGCCGGTGGCCCGGTCCAGGTGCGCGAGGCGGGCCAGGCCGTAACGGGTCAGCACCCGGTGCACGGCGGAGGGCACCAGCCGCAGCAGGCCGGCGATGCGGGCCGGTCCCCAGCGGCGCAGCACGCGGACCTTGATGATCCGCCGCTCGGTGCGCGTCGGGGTCCGCCGTGGGCTGGTGCGGGGACGGCTGGAGCGGTCGGCCATGCCCGCCTCACCGAACAGCCGGTAGCGGTCGGCCCACCGCTGGGCCGTGGTCACAGAGACCTGGAAGCGTTCCGCAGCCCGCCGCAGAGGCCAGCCGTCGTCCACGACGCAGCGGGCCAGGCGCAGGCGTCCGGTCTCGGTCAGCGGTGCGTTACGGTGCGGCATGAGGGCCTTTCTGGTCGCCGGTGCAGATGTGGCAATCCACACCGAGCCAGAGGGCCCTCACCCATTTCAAGATCACACGTCAGTGATCGCTGTCACCAACCTCCGTGGACAGAACACCTAGGTCTCCCAGCGGGGCCCAGCTCAAATGTTGCTCTGAAGGTGCGGGCGGCGGGGTTCGGGGCCCGGCGCCCGGGCCATAACCCCCGTCACGTGCACCGGTATGGAGGCAAAAGGGGGCGAGGGCACGATGGAGCGGCTCGGGACGGGGATCGGGTGGCGGCCGGAGATCGCGGACGCCGTGGAGGACATGCCAGGCGTCGACTGGGTCGAGGTCGTCGCGGAGAACGTGTGCCCCGAGCATCTCCCCGAGTCGCTGCTGCGCCTGCGCCGCCGCGGGGTGACCGTGGTGCCGCACGGGGTCTCGCTCGGCCTCGGCGGGGCCGACCGACCGGACGAGGGCCGGCTGACCGCCCTCGCCGAGCGGGCGCAGGCGCTCGGCTCGCCACTGGTGAGCGAGCACATCGCGTTCGTCCGCGCGGGCGGCGCGCTGACCGCCTCCCCGCGGCTGGAAGCCGGGCATCTGCTGCCCGTACCGCGCACCCGCGACGCCCTCGACGTGCTGTGCGAGAACGTCCGGATCGCGCAGGAGGCGCTGCCCGTGCCGCTCGCCGTGGAGAACATCGCCGCGCTGCTGGCCTGGCCGCACGAGGAACTGACGGAGGGTCAGTTCCTCTACGAGCTGGCCGACCGCACGGGTGTGAAGCTGCTGATCGACGTGGCCAATCTGCACACCAACCACATCAACCGGAAAGAGGACCCGGCCCGGGCACTGGCCGAACTCCCCCTCGAAGCCCTCGCGTACGTCCATGTCGCAGGCGGCTTCGAACGTGACGGCGTCTGGCACGACAGCCACGCCCACCCGGTGCCGCGGCCGGTCCTCGACATCCTGGCCGACCTCGCCTCACGCGTCGTCCCGCCGGGGGTCCTGCTGGAGCGCGACGAGAACTTTCCCGAACCGGTCGAGCTGGAGCGGGAGTTGGCAGCCATCGGAACAGCGGTGGAGTCGGGGTGTACGGCGGCCCGACGGGCGGCCGACACCGCACCTGCCCCCGACGGCGGCCGCGAGGCGCCCGGACCGGACCGGCGGACGGCCGGCACCGAGCCCGCACGGCAGCGGCTCGCCCTCGCGCAGACCGCGCTCCTGTCGGCGCTGGTCGCCGGGACGCCCGCGCCGGAGGGCTTCGACCGGGTGCGCATCGGCGTGCAGGCACGCTCGCTGGCCGCGAAACGGGCGGATGTCGTGGCCAAGGTGGCGCCGGAACTGCCGGTGCTGCTCGGCGAGGGCTACCGGGCCGCGTTCCTCGCGTACGCGCAGAAGCACCCGATGGCCGGGGGCTACCGGCAGGACGCGCTGGAGTTCGCGGAGTCCCTGCTGCTCGCCGGTCGGCCTCTTGACGCGGGGATCCGGCGGGAGCTGCGGGAGTGGTGGCTGGACCGCTCGGGACCGGCGCCGCGGTCGCGCCGGCCAGTGGCACGGGTGGCCCGCGCGGCACAGAGGGTGCTGCTGCGCCGCTGAGCCCGGACCTGACGCCCTGACCTCGGGAAACAAACGGAACGTCACATACCGGCAACACTCTGTCCGGATGGCGAACAAGGCATGGCGTTTCCCAGACCTCTGGCATAGAAACGCGTCATGTTCTGGGTCCTTCTCCTGCTTCTGGCCTGGGCCTTCGCGGGCACGGCGTGCCTGCGGCTGTGCCTGGCCGCCGTACGCGCCGCTGCCGTCGACGTGGACGCGGGCGGTGGCCGCGACCTGACGCTCTATGAGGCGGCGTTCCTCTCGGGCGGACCCGCGCGGGTCGCCGATCTGACCCTGGTCTCCATGGCGCGCCAGCGGCGGCTGCTGCTCGCGCACACCGGCTGGGCGACGGTCGTCGATCCGCGCGGGCGGGACGAGATGGAGCGCTCCGTCATAGGGGCGATCGGCCCGGAGGGGCAGTCCCGGATCGCGCCGGTGCGCGCGGCCGCGGCCACCGCGGACGCGGTGCGCGGCCTCGCCGACCGGCTCGTCAGCGCCGGGCTCGCCGTTCCGGACGGGGACGGGTCCACGATCGCGGCCGGGGTCCGCCGGGTGCGCGCCGCCGTGCTGGCCGTCCTCGCCCTGGGCACGACCGCGCTGCTGCTGCCCGGCCCGACCGGGATGCCCCGCGGGCTGATCGCCCTCTGGTTCGCGCTGCCGCTGGCGCTCGCCCTGAGCTGCCTGGCCATCGCCCGCTTCGAGGTCCACCCGTACTCGCGTTGGGCCTCCCCCGCCGGACAGCGCCTGCTCGGCGCGCTGACCCGGCGTGTGAACGGCGCCGGTGACGAGCGTACGTACCTGGCGTCCGTGGCCGTACGCGGCATCAGCGCGATCGGCGAACCGAACCTGCGCGCGGCCTTCGCCCACCGCGGCCGGCCCTCGCGCGACCGGCCCTCGCGCGGCCGACCGCCGCACGGCCAAGCCTTCCGGGACCAGTAGCCCGCGACCGGCGCCGGCCGGGACCGACGGGCGTACGGGCGGCGGCGCGTGCCGGAGCGCACGCCCGGCACGGGCGCTCGCGCGGGGCGCATCGGCGCCGACACCGGCGGGACGGTGCCTGCCCTTCCCTCCGGGGCGAACGAAACATCCCTTCCGCCGCGGCCGTGCACCGAAAGGGACACGCGATGCGCGTCGCCGCCGTCCGGACGGCCGCCGGGTCCCTGGTCCTCACCGCCCTCACCGGCGCCCCGGCCCCGGGCATCGCGCGGGTTCCCGGAACCGCGGCGGAACTGCGCGGCACCGTCGTGGCCGCGGCGCGCGCCCGAAGGCACGGGACCCGCCCCGCACCATGGAGTGCGGCACGGTCCTGGTGCCCCTCGACTACGCGGACCCCGACGTGGCCGGCCCACAGCCACCCGCTGACCGGCCGTGTCCCGGGGCCGGCCCGCCCCCGGACACGGCGGGGGGTCAGGCCAGACCCGCCACCAGCTCGGTGATGTCCTTGCGGCGCCCGGTGAAGAACGGGATCTCCTCGCGGACGTGCCGGCGCGCCTCGGAGCCGCGCAGGTGGCGCATGAGGTCGACGATGCGGTCCAGCTCGTCGGCCTCGAAGGCGAGGATCCACTCGTAGTCGCCGAGGGAGAAGGACGCGACCGTGTTGGCGCGCACGTCCGGGAAGCCGCGGGCCATCTTGCCGTGGTCGGCGAGCATGCGGCGGCGGTCCTCGTCGGGCAGCAGGTACCAGTCGTAGGAGCGCACGAACGGGTAGACGCTGACGTAGTCGCGCGGCGTCTCGTCGGCGAGGAACGCCGGGATGTGCGAGCGGTTGAACTCGGCGGGGCGGTGCAGCGCCATGTTCGACCACACCGGCTCCATGGCGCGGCCGAGCCTCGTGCGACGGAAGAGGTTGTACGCCTCCTGGAGCTGGTCGCTGGTCTCGGCGTGCCACCAGATCATCAGGTCGGCGTCGGCACGCAGGCCCGAGAGGTCGTACGTGCCGCGGATGGTCACGTCCTTGGCGGCGAGCTGGTCGAACAGTTCCTTGACCTCGTCCGCGTAGCCCGCGCGGTCCTCGGGAAGCAGGTCCTTCAGCTTGAAGACGGACCACAGCGTGTAGCGGATGACCTCGTTGAGGTCCTTGGCCAGCTTGCCCTTGTTCGGGATCCTGCCGGACTCGGTGGTGGGGGCGTCGTCACTCATGGGGCTATTCTCCCGCTCCGCCGTGCAGACTCTGCACCGGGGCCGCGGTGAGCTCCCGCCCGGCCCGCAGGTCGCCCCGCAGCTGGTCCACGGCCGCGTACGCGCTCGCGACGCACGCGGGGATGCCCACCCCGTCGTACACCGCGCCGCACACCACCAGACCGGGCAGCTTGCCGACGTGCTCGCGAATGCGGGCCACGCGCGCGTGGTGGCCGACGGGGTACTGGGGCAGGCCGTCGGTCCAGCGGGTGACACGGGTCTCCAGGGGCGCGGCGTCCAGGCCGGTCGCCTCGCGCAGGTCGTGCCGGGAGACCTCGACGAGGTCGGCGTCATCGCGCTGGAGGATCTCCGTCTCCCCGTACCGCCCCACGGAGGTGCGCAGCACGACCACGTCCGGGTCCTCCTCGGCGATCCAGCCCCACTTCCGGGAGGCGAAGGTGGACGCCTTGATGGTGCGGCCGTCGACGGGGGGCACCAGGAAGCCGCTGCCCTCGGGCAGGGCGGCGTCGGCGCGGCGGTAGGCCAGCGTGATCAGGGCCATGGAGGCGTACTCGACGGCCCGCAGCTCGGCGGCGGCCTCCGGGGACTCGGCGCGCAGCAGCCCGGCGGCGACGGGCGCGGGCACGGCGACGACCACCGCGTCCGCGTGCAGCACGCGGTCACCGGCGGCCACCCGCCAGGACGTACCGTCCTGCCTGCGCAGCTCCGTCACCGGGGTCCCGGTCAGGATCTCGCCGCCGCGGGCCCGCACCGACTCCGCGACCGCGAGCGGCAGCCGGCCCACACCGCCCTCGATGCCCATGAACACCGGCCCGGTCTGCTGCGCGGCGGCCGCGTCGGCCTGGATCTCGCGGACCCCTTCCAGCAGCGAGTCATGGGTCTGCGCGGCCCGGAAGAGCTGGGGCACGGCCGAGCGCATCGAGATGCGGTAGGCGTCACCGGCGTAGACGCCGCCGAGCAGGGGCTCGACCAGGCGGTCGACGACTTCGCGGCCCAGGCGGGCCGCCACGTACTCGCCGACCGCCACGTCGTCGCCGACCTCCGTGCGGGGCAGCTCGGCGTCGCGCTCGATGCGGGCGAGGCCCTCCCCGGACAGCACGCCGGCCAGCGCGGAGGCGGCGCCGGGGACGCCCATGACGTGTCCCTTCGGCATGGGGCGCAGGGCGCCGCGGGTCCAGATCGAGGCGCTCGCCGTGGCGGGCGGCTGGAGGTGGCCGGCGAGTCCCGTCTCGCGCGCGAGGGTCACGGCCTCGGGCCGGCGGGCCAGCAGCGACTCGGCGCCCAGGTCGACACGGACGCCCGCGATCTCGCCCGGCAGCAACTTGCCGCCGACCCGCTCCGCCGCTTCCAGCACGGTCACCCGCGCCCCGTGCTGCAACAGCCGGTGCGCGGCGGCCAGCCCCGCGATCCCGGCCCCGATGACGACGACATGGCCCGTGCCCGTACCCGTTGCGCTCATGAGCCCACTCTCTCAGACCGCTCCGGTGCTCCTCCCGCGCCCCGGTGTCCGGCCCGAGTCGTGAACGTGACCGCATCGGAACCGTTTCCGGCCAACGTCTGGCGCGGCCCGTGAGTCGAAGAAGCGTCAGTGGTCACGAGGACCCTCGGGGGTATGCCACATGCGCACACGACGTTCCGTCCGGCCCGCTTCCGCCCTGGCCGGGCTCCTGCTCGCAGCCGCTCTTTCACTCACCGGGTGCAGCGCGGGCGACAGCGGCGGTTCCTCCGCCAAGTCCGCCGTGGGCGCGGCCGGTGACGAGGACCAGAAGGGCGCGCCGGGCAGCGGCGGCGGCCGGGCCTCCGAGGCGAGGGCCACCGCGCCGTCCCGGGTCACCGCGAGCCACATCATCCGCACCGCCTCGCTCACCGTGCAGGTCAAGGACGTGCCGAAGGCCCTCGACACGGCCCGCACCACCGTCGAGACCGCCGGGGGCTACGTCGGCGACGAGAGCACCAGCCGCGACGAGGACGGTCACGAACGCACACGCGTGGTGCTGCGCGTTCCCGCCGACAGGTACGACGAGGTCCTCAGTGGCCTGGAGGGCACCGGCAAGCTGATCGAGCGCACGGCGAAGGCGCAGGACGTCACCGACCAGGTCGTCGACGTGGACAGCCGCATCAAGTCGCAGCGCGCGAGTGTGGCACGGGTGCGCGAGCTGATGGACCGGGCGACCCGGCTCAGCGACGTGGTCAGCCTGGAGGGCGAGTTGAGCCGCCGCGAGTCCGACCTGGAGGCGCTGCTGGCCCAGCAGGCGTCGCTGAAGGACCGCACGAGCCTGGCCACCATCACCCTGTCGCTGTCCCGGACACCGGCGCCGACGGCGGTACCCGAGGACGATCAGCCCGGGTTCGTGGACGCGCTGGCGGGCGGCTGGCACGTGTTCGTCACCGTGCTCCGCTGGATCGCCCTGGCCATCGGGGCGCTGCTCCCCTTCGCCGCGGCGGCGGCCCTCGTCGCGGCGCTGTGGCTGCGGGTCGTACGGCCCCGGCTGCCCCAGCGCCCCGTCGCCGACACGACCGCCACGACCGCGCCGGGCGCGCTCCCGGACTCCCGGCGGGCACCCGCGCCCCCGGCCGCGGAGCCCGGCGGCGAACCGGACTCTCAGGACTGAACCGGACTCTCAGGACTGAGACGACCCGTCCCCTGACGACCCGTCCCCGTAGCGTGTTCGCATGGACGTGAGCGCTGCGCGGGATGACCGGGGTACGAGGGAACGCCTTGTCGTGATCGGCGGCGACGCCGCGGGGATGTCCGCGGCGTCGCAGGCACGCCGGCTGCGCGGGCCGGACGAGCTGGAGATCGTGGCGTTCGAACGCGGCCACTTCACCTCGTTCTCGGCGTGCGGCATCCCGTACTGGGTGGGCGGCGACGTCGACGAGCGGGACCAGCTGATCGCCCGCACGCCCGAGGAGCACCGCGCGCGGGACATCGACCTGCGGATGCGCACCGAGGTGACGGAGATCGACGTGGCCGCCGGCCGGGTGCGCGCGCGGGACCTCGACTCCGGCGCGGAGTCCTGGACGTCGTACGACAAGCTCGTGATCGCGACCGGGGCCCGTCCCGTCCGGCCCGACATGCCCGGCGCCGACGCGCCCGGCGTGCACGGGGTGCAGACCCTCGACGACGGCCAGGCCCTGCTGGACAGCCTCGCACGCGCGCGTGGCCGCCGGGCGGTGGTGATCGGCGCGGGCTACATCGGGGTGGAGATGGCCGAGGCGCTCATCAAGCGCGGCTACGAGGTGACGGTCGTCAACCGCGGCCGCGAGCCGATGTCCACGCTCGACCCCGACATGGGCCGCCTGGTGCACCGGGCCATGTCGGGCCTGGGCATCACCATGGTCGACGACGCCGAGGTGACCGAGGTGCTCACCGGCGATGGGGGTCCCTCCCGGCTCGTGCGAAGCGGAGAGCTTGGGGGAGGCGGGGTCAGGGCGGTGGCCACCGCGGACGCCGAGTACCCGGCGGACGTGGTCGTGCTGGGCATCGGAGTGCGCCCGGAGACCGCGCTCGCGCGGGCGGCCGGACTCCCGCTCGGCGCGCACGGCGGCCTGCTCACCGACCGGGCGATGCGGGTGCGCGGCCACGAGAACATCTGGGCCGGCGGTGACTGCGTGGAGGTCCTGGACCTGGTCTCCGGACAGCTGCGCCACGTCCCGCTGGGCACCCACGCCAACAAGCACGGCCAGATCATCGGCACCAACGCCGCCGGCGGCTACGCCACCTTCCCGGGCGTGGTCGGCACCGCGGTGAGCAAGGTGTGCGACCTGGAGATCGCGCGCACCGGGCTGCGCGAGAAGGACGCCCGCCGGGTGGGCCTGAAGTTCGAGACGGTCACCATCGAGTCGACCAGCCGCGCGGGCTACTACCCCGGCGCCTCCCCGATGACCGTCAAGATGATCGCCGAACGCCGTACCGGCCGCCTGCTGGGCGTGCAGATCGTCGGCCGTGAGGGCGCGGGGAAGCGGGTCGACATCGCCGCGGTCGCCCTCACGGCCGGTCTGACGGTGGAGCAGATGACGGCCCTGGACCTGGGTTACGCACCGCCGTTCTCCCCGGTGTGGGATCCGGTGCTCGTGGCGGCCCGGAAGGCCGCGGCGAAGGTCCGTGACAGCACGCCGTGAGCCCTACGCCGTTCCGTTCAGCCTCGGCAGGGAGGAGACCGAGCCGCTGGACGCCACCGCCGACGCCGTCGCGGCCGGCTGTTCCCCGGCCGGCCTGGCGTGCGCGGCCGCGGCCCGGGTCGAGCGCAGCCGGTGGCCGACGGCCTCGTCCAGCGTCACCGGACGCTGCATCTGGGACGCCGGCCGACCGGCCTCCTGGCCGAGCCGGGCGATGTCCTCCCCGGACAGCCGCACCACCAGGGTGAACTCGGCCTCGCCGTCGGGCAGCGCGCGCACCGCAGGAGTGACTCGGTCGTTCATCGCCTGTTCCTCACGTCGTCCCCGCGGCCCGGCTTCCCCGGGCCGCGGGCGGTCGAGAAGACATACGCACACGCGGACGGCGGCGTTCACCGGTTCGGCGAGCGCATCGCGGGCAGTACTTTTCTGTGGTCATTCCCGTCCATGATGTGAACCCGGCGCGACGCACCCCCTGGGTGACGTACGCCCTGATCGCCGCGAACTTCGTCGTGTTCCTGCTCACGCCCGGCATCTCCGGATCCGTCACGGGCAGCAGCACGCTGGCGCAGCTGTGCCATCTGCAGGCCTTCACGGAGCAGTACGCGCTGGTGCCCGGAGAGTTGATCCACCATCAGATGCCGTCGCTGGTCCCGACGGGCGCCGTCGGGCTGGGCGTGCATGGGCCGGGCTGCGTGATGGGGCCGCCCACCTACGACAAGTCGCCCGTACTGTCGGTCCTCACGGCGATGTTCCTGCACGGCAGCTGGCTGCACCTGCTGGGCAACATGCTGTTCCTCCTCATCTTCGGCAACAACATCGAGGACCGCATGGGCCATGTGCGGTACCTGCTGTTCTACGTGGTCTGCGGGTACGCGGCCGCATACGGATTTGCTCTCATGAACTCCCAGTCGACCACTCCGCTGATCGGCGCCTCGGGAGCCATCGCCGGTGTCCTCGGCGCCTACCTGCTGCTCTACCCGAAGGCACGCGTGTGGGTGCTCGTCCCCTTCCTGATCTTCCTGCCGTTGCGGCTGCCGGCCTGGGTGGTGCTGGGCTCCTGGTTCGTGCTCCAGGCGTTCTACTCCTCCGGCCAGGCCGTCGCCGAGACGGGCACCGTGGCGTACCTGGCCCACGTGGTCGGTTTCGTCGCGGGCATGCTGCTCGCCTGGCCGTTCAAGCCGGGCACTCCCCCACCGCCCGAACCGGGCGGCATCCTCTTCGGACGGCAGACGCGACGGGCCTGGTAGGGCCAGGGGCCGGGCAGCGCAGGGAAAATCCGGATAGCTTTGGATAAGCGACATTTGCATTCTCAGGCTAGCCGTCAGTCATTGAACGATTCAACCATCCGCATGTTTTGCCAGATCTTTGAGCCTCTGGCAGGGCTCATGCTGACCCATTGCTGACTTCTCTGACGCCTCGTCAGACAAGAAGCGTCCCCGTGAGGGTCGCACCGAGCCCATCCATCGCAGCTCGGGGTGGAGGCCCCCAAGGGCTCCCAGCTGAGCCCGACGGGGCCCCCGAGCACCCCATGCCGAGGTCGTCGCGATCACACGCTGACGGACGTCTTCCGTCCGAACGGCGAGATGCCGAGGTTCCCCAGCACGGACAACGTGTCCGACGAAACTGCCGTACCGCGCGGGACGGTGAGTAAGGAGAGAAGTGAGCGTCGAGAGCGAGCAGTACGCATTCGTCATGGAGCGGCTGAAGGCTGACTTCCCAGACCTGGCAACCCAGTTGGACCAGGAACTCAAACGGGGCCGTGCGGTGTCCGGCCAGAAGCTCCGGCGTGAGGAGAGGCACGAGAGGGCCAGCCGACTGGAGGAAGCTCATCTGCCGGCTCTCGGGAAGACCGACGTCGCCGTGATTCCGTACAGCGGGGAGGAACGCGTCGAACTGATCCGGGAGGCGCTCCTCACCCTTGCCGAGACCATGTACGCCTCTCGACAGGCGGCCCTGAAACTGACCATGGAGCGTGGCACGGAGCAGGAGATCCGATTCGGTGACCCCGAGGAGGAGAACCCGTCCTTCATCCACCTTGCTGAGGAAACGGAGCATGCCCGGGCCGTGTTGGCGACCGTGCGTGACCTCCTCTCCGAGGGCATCGACGAGATGCAGCCGGAGGGTGCCCGATGAGCAGGGCGACCTCATCCTCGCCATTGAGAAGGCGATCGGTGTCCTGAGCCAGGTCTACAGGAACGACGCGGACGAGTCCGACCTCTATGAGGCTTCGCTGCTGGTTCTGTCCCTGGAGGCGGCACAGTCCGCCGGGGGCACGGTGCTGCTGACGCAGGATGGCAACACCCCCGCCTCGGCCCTCCGGTTCCGCCGAGCCCCGGGGAACCTGTGGTCGGGCGACTTCACCTACGCGCTGGTGACCTTCCCCGGTCTGCAGAAGCAGCTGGAGATCCACCTCGGCGTGTACGTCCTCGGCAGCTCGCGGGTCGCGCATGAATGTGATGTAGCCGTCATCGACCACCTGGAGGCAGAACGTAGCCGCCGGGGTGCGGTCCATGCCCGCCACAGCAGGGGGCTGATCGCCTCGATCGAGGCGAAGAACTACAGCACCTCACCCGGCCTCGGGATCGGCCGCGCGTTTCTGGGGTTGTCCACGGAACTTGGCCAGAAACGCTGCTCCCTGGTGTTTCCGTCGAAGAGCTCGTCCAACCTGGCCGCGCTCATCGCGAACAAGCCCAGCGAGACGTACGACGAGTTGTTGCCGGGCAAGGACGCGGCGGCTCGGCTGCGTTCGCACCTTGACCAGTCCATCCGGAACTGGCAGGCAGGCATGTGAGATCAGGAGGGGCGGTGCATCGCCGCTACGCCGCTTGTCGGCCGTGCACTCGACATGACGTACCTCGGCAGCAAGTGACTCCGTCCGATCCGCTGGGTCTTCAAGTCGCACTTGTCGCATGTTGTGCGCTCGCATGGGGGAGTCCATCCTCAATTCACCTGCTGTTCCAGCAGGTTGTCGTACATCCACTTCGGGGGGCGAAGGTGCCGCAGATCGACACCCGTCTCGTCCAGACCGCAGTCATCGGGGGACGGGACTCGGACCAGCCCGTCATCCTCCCCGAGGAACCGCACAACCTGGACGAGTTCCGTCGTCAGTTCAGCACTGACCGTTTCTGGTGCGGCACGCTCCTCGGCGGCTGCGGGGAAAAGCTGCACTGACCGCGCCCGAGGGCTCACACGTCGTCGCGCGCGGTGCCGGTGAGGACGTCGGTGGAGGCGCCGTCGGGGGGCATGGGCAGGCTGCGCCAGGTGCCGGCCTGCCGGGTCCACAGCGTGTGCTCGTACTCGCAGGGCAGACAGGTGCTGGTGGTCTGCACGGTGCTGCGTGCCACGGCCGACGTCGCGTCGAAGGGCACGTAGGAGCTGAGTCCGGCCGGTGCCGGGGGCGGCACCGGCTGCCATCCCGTGGCGGCGTGGGACTGGGTGGCGGTGGTCAGGCCGGTCACGAGCGCCAGGAGCAGTGCTCCCAGCGTGTACAGCGCGGCCCGTAACCGGTGGGTGGGTCTCTGTTTGATCCGCATGCTGGCTCCCGTCGAGGTCGGTTGCTGCACCTCCACCGTCGCCGCAGCACCGGGCCGGGCGGGCCCGGTTGGCAGCTGGTTGCCGGGAGGGAATGCGCGCGGGGGCGCAAAAAAGGAGAGGAGGGAGGGTCGTCTCCGTCCGGGGGTGACGGGCGACCCTCCCTCCTCGGCGGAGGGACCTGGCTCTACGGCTGGTAGTAGTCAGGTCGCGAGGTATCACGGCGGTGCTGGCCGGGCCGCGTCTCCTGCTGCGGATGACCGCCTTGCTGGTAACCGCCCTGCTGGTACGGCTCCTGATACCCGTCCTGCTGGTAGGGCTGACCGTACTGCTGCTGCGGGGAGGCGAACCGTGCGTACTGGGGCTGCTCCTCGGAGTGGTGGCGGGTGGGCTCGGCCTGGTCCGGGACGGGGGCCGGTCCACCCGTGCCGCCGGAGACCTTGCCGGGCCACCAGTTCCACTTGCCCAGGGCCGTCATCAGCGCCGGCAGCACGTAGATCCGGATGATCACGGCGTCCAGCAGGATGGCCGCCGCGAGACCCACACCCAGCTGCTTGAACTCGACCATGCTCAGGGTGCCGAAGATCGCGAACACACCGACCATGACGATCGCGGCGCTGGTCACTACGCCCGCGGAGCGGGTGATGCCCTCACGGACGGCGACCTTGGTCGTGACGCCCTCGAGCGCGGCCTCGCGGATCCGGCTGACCACGAAGACGTGGTAGTCCATCGACAGCCCGAACAGCACCACGAACAAGAACAGCGGCAACCACGAGACGACCGCGCCCGAGCTGTGGAAGTCGAGGATGCCCTCGGCCCAGGTGTTCTGGAAGACGGCAACCAGCACACCGAACGAGGCCGCCGCGGAGAGCAGGTTCAGCAGGATCGCGGAGAGCGCCACGGCCAGCGACCGGAAGATCATCACCATGGTGACGAAGGTCAGCAGCAGGACGAAGCCCACCACCCAGGGCATGCGTTCCTCGAGGTGGCCCGTGAAGTCCACGCCCTGCGCCACCTTGCCGCCGACCGCGCTCTCGGCGTCGGGCACGTCGGCCATGGCCTGCGGCACCCAGTCGCGCAGCAGGTCCAGGGACTCGCGGGCCTCGTCGCTCTTCGGCTGGTACGGCGTGCCCACGTCCACGGTGTGGACCCGGTGGTCCGCCGACTCCTTGATCGTCGGTGTGGAGTCGTGGGCGAACAGGTCGTCCTCCGCGGTGCGCTCCAGCAGGCCCTGAAGCGCGGACTTCACCTCGTCGGCCCGGTCGGCGGGCGCCCGGACGGCGACCTGGTGCACGGTGCCCTTGCTGGGGAAGGACTCGGTGAGCCGGTCCATCGCCTGCACCACGGGGATGTCCCGGGACAGGTCGTCGGAGCCCGGCTGCTTGAGCTTCATGTCGAGGGCCGGCACGGCCAGCAGCAGCAGCGCGCCCACGGACACCACCAGCGTGATGACCGGCTTGGACAGCGCCGGACGCAGCAGCGCGGGCCACACCCTCGACTCGCCGGAGCGCATGGTGAGCCGCCACAGGAACGGCACCCTGGGCTTGTCGACCCAGCGTCCCAGCTTGGCGAGCAGGGCGGGCAGCACGGTCAGCGAGGCCAGTACGGCGACCGCCACGACGATGATCGAGCCGGTGGCCAGGGAGGCGAAGGTCGCCTCGTTGGCCAGGTAGAGGCCGGCCATCGCCACGATGACCGTGGTGCCGGACACCACGACGGTGTGCCCGGAGGTCTCCGCGGCGACCTCGATCGCGTCGACGTGGGACTTCCCCGCGCGGCGCTCCTCCCGCTCCCGCTTGAGGTAGAAGAGCGAGTAGTCCACGCCGACGGCCATGCCCATGAGCAGGATGACGTTGCTGACCGCGCTGGTCTCGGGCAGTACGTGGGAGGCGACTGTGGACAGTCCGATGGCGGCGCCGACGCACGAGAGGGCCAGCACCACGGGCACGCCGGCCGCGATGATCGCGCCGAAGACGACGAGCAGGATCAGCAGGGTCAGCGGCAGGCTGATCAGCTCGGCCTTCTTGAAGTCATCGCCGAGCGTCTCCGACAGTCCCTTGGCCGTCGAACCGGTGCCCACCTCGTCGACCCGCAGGCCGTCGTGGTCCTCCTGGACCGACGCGCTGACGTCGAGCAGTGGCTGCACCCGCTGGTCGGCGTTCTCCGTGTCGCCCTTCATGGTGACGGGGACCAGCACCGCCTTGCCGTCGGGCGAGGGGACCGGGTCGCCGACGCTCTCCACCTCGTCGAGCGCCTTCATCCGCTCCACGACGTCCGCCGCCGCTTCCCGGCCGGCCGCCGGGTCGAGCTTCCCGCCGTTCTCGGCGGTGATCAGTACGTTCTCCTCGGCCTTCTCGGGGAAGTCACCGGAGTGCACGATCTTGCCGGCCCGGCCCGACTCGCGGACCCCCGACTCCTCGTCGCTGATCGCGTTCGTACCGGCCGCTCCGCCCAGGAAGAGGCACGCGGCGACGAACACGACCCACAGGCCGATGGCGGACCACGGATGCGTGGCACTCCATCGCGCAATCCGTACCGTTGCCGGTTTCTTTCGCACCTTGCTTCCTTCCGTTGCTGCAGGTCCGGCCCGGGAAGTCGGTCGGATCTCGACGTGGAAAACGCTAGATGCGCCGGCAGCGGGGTGGATACGAGGTAAACCGTCGTGGTGACCGTTGCTTTCCGCAGGTTCAACATACGGAAAACCGCAGGTGCCGCCCTGCGGGAAACCGCAGGCAGAAACCTGCGGGAAACCGTACCGCCCCTGGGAATCCTTGACCACCAAAAGCCGGACCGTTACGTTCGGAGCGCGAATTGGGCGGCACCCGCAAAAGGCTGTGCAATAGCTTCCTGCACGAAAGGTCGGCCGATCGCGGATCGTAGCTCATTGAATGGCGGACGTACATTCCTTGGCAATTAGTTGCCGAGGCGCGACTGCAGTCGAGGGGAGAAAATGGAGACCACGGTCCTCACCCGGCAGCATGTTGCCAAACTCGTCAAGGAGAGCGGCAACGATCGCTTCATGGACCGGATGATCGTCCGACTCCAGGAGGCGTTCACCGCTCCGGACAAAGGCGTGAGCCCCACCCGGGACGGTTTTCTGCGCGGCCCGGACAACACAGCCATCGCCGAGTGGATGCCGCACCATGATCCGGGACGTTCCATAACGATCAAGACGGTGGCCTACACGCCGTCCAACCCCAGCACGTTCCAGCTGCCCACCATCATCGGATCCCTCACGCGCTACGACGACGTGACGGGCCGTCTGCTGGCGGTGTGCGACGGAATCCTGCCCACCGCGATCCGTACCGGTGCCGCCTCGGCGATCGCCAGCCGGCTGCTGGCCCGTCCCGACAGCCGGGTCCTCGGCCTGGTCGGCGCCGGCGCCCAGGCGGTGACCCAGGCGCACGCCCTCAGCCGGGTGTTCCCGCTGGAGCAGATCCTGATGTACGACATCGAGCCGGCCCACGCGCGTTCCTTCGCGGACCGGGTGGACTTCCTCGACATCGACGTCCGGGTCGTGGAGCTCGCCGAGCTGGAGGCGGCGTCGGACATCATCTGCACCGTCACGTCGGTCGGCGTCGGCGACGGGCCGGTGCTGAGCGGCACCAACCTGCGGCCGCACGTGCACATCAACGCCATCAGGGCCGACCTCATCGGCAAGTTCGAGGTGCCCGAGGCGGTGCTGAAGTCGGCGTTGGTGACGCCGGACCACCGGGCGCAGGCGCTGCGGGAGGGAGAGTGCCAGCAGCTGGAGGAGGGCGACATCGGGCCCGACCTGATGGCCCTGTGCGCCGACCCGGAGACGGCGGCCCGGCACCGGGACTCCGTGACGATCTTCGACTCGACGGGCTTCGGGCTGGAGGACCATGTGGCCCTCGACGTGCTGCTCGAACTCGCCGAGGAGGCCGGAATCGGCGACCGGATCCAGATCGAGCACCTGCCGGACGACGCGCTGAACCCGTACTCGTTCCAGTGACGGAATTCCGGTGACGGGTGGGTCCGGCGAGTGACCACGGCGTGCATGCCGGGCGACGGGGGATCCCCGCCGCCCGGCACGTCGTGCGTCAGGACTCCAGATAGCGCAGTACGGCCAGGATGCGGCGGTTGTAGCCGGTGGTGTGCGCGAGTTCGAGCTTGTCGAAGATCGTGTTGAGGTTCTTCTCCACCGTGCTCATGGAGATGTGCAGCTTCTCCGAGATGGCCGCGTTGGTGTGCCCCTGGGCCAGGGTCTCCAGGACGCTGCGCTCGCGGGGGGTCAGCCGGGCCAGCGGGTCGCTGTGCGTCGTACGGATCACCAGCTGCCGTACGACCTCCGGGTCGATGGCGGCGCCGCCCGCCTGGATCCGCTCCAGCGCGTCGAGGAACTCCTCCACCTGGGCGACCCGGTCCTTCAGCAGATAGCCGACCCGCTCCGCGTTCGACGTCAGCAGCTGCGCCGCGTAGTTGCGCTCTATGTGCTGGGACAGCACGAGGACCCCGACCCCGGGCCACCGCTTGCGGATCTCCAGCGCGGCCCGCAGCCCCTCGTCCGTGTGGGTGGGGGGCATCCGGATGTCCACCACGACCATGTCCGGCGGCTGGGCCTCGACCTCCCGCAGCAGGGCGACGGCATCACCCACCGCGGCGAGGACCTCGTGGCCCTCCTCGGTGAGCAGCCGGACCAGCCCCTCTCGCAGCAGGGTCGAGTCCTCGGCCAGCATTACGCGCACGGCAGCTCCGCGGTGATCGTGGTGGGCCCCCCGGAGGGGCTGTGGACGTGCAGTCGGCCGTCCAGGGCACCGACCCGGCTGCGCAGCCCGGTCAGCCCGCTGCCCTCCGGTCTCGCGCCGCCGACGCCATTGTCCTCGACCCGGATGACGAGGACCGGCCCGTACGTGCGGACCCTCACCTGGATCTCCGTGGCGGCGGAGTGCTTGGCGGCGTTGGTCACCGACTCCGACACGACGAAGTACGCGGCGGTCTCGACGGAGGCGGGCAGCGGCTTGGCGAGCGCGAAGTCCGTCCGGATGGGGATGCTGCACCGCTCCGACACCCCGGCCAGCGCCTCCTGGAGCCCCAGGTTGTCCAGCGCCGTCGGATACACCCGCCAGGCCACTTCCCGCAGCTCCGTCAGGACGTCCTGCGACTCCTTGTGGGCCTGCTCCAGCAGACTGCGCGCCTGCTCGGGCGTACGGCCGCCGCGACGGGCCCGTCCGAGGAGCATGGCCAGCGCCACCAGACGCTGCTGCACCCCGTCGTGCAGGTCCCGCTCGATGCGCCGACGCTCGGTGTCGACGGCCTGGAGCACCGCCGCCCGGCTGGTGGCCAGTTCGTCGATGCGCTGCTGCATCAGCTCGCGCTCCGAGGGGCCGAAGCACTCGCGGGCCAGCCGCGCGTCGAGCGCCTCCAGCGAGAACAGGCCCTGCACGTCCAGGAAGAGCAGCACCCCGCCGAGCAGGGCCTGGGTGACCAGTTCCCCCCAGTCGAGGGTGCCCCGGACCAGGCTCGCGACGAGCAGGCCCGCGAGGACGGCGCCGAAGGCGAGCAGGCCGAGCACGACGCCGGTGACCAGGCCGGCGTACGTGCGGGTGGCGAGGTAGCGCAGGATGCGCTGGTCGGGCACGGGCCGGTCGGGGAAGCGGTCCCCGAAGAAGACCGAGCGGCGCCACCGTTCGAGCGCCGTCAGCCGTCGGGCCCCGGCAGTCAGGACGACAAACGCCCGCCGCCGGGTGCGCGGCCACAGCAGCAGCGGGCCGAGCGGGGTGCCGGCGACGACGAAGTACAGCAGTCCCAGCAGCGCGGTCAGACAGCCGAGGATGACTCCGGCGGCCCGGAGCGGCAGCGCCGGAGTCGGCGTCGCCGTGGGCTCACCTCCCGGCAGCGCGGTTCCGGGCGCCGTCGGGAGGGGCTGGGTGGTCGTGTCCGCCGAATCCCCCTGCACGCTCGCCGAGCGTAGTCGGGCGGCGCAGCCGGGGCAAGATCGTTCGGCCTGTGTGAGGACGGGGCTGGTCACGACGTACGGCGGTGCTGGGCGGTGCCGCGGGAGCGCAGCCGGATCACGATGTAGAAGGCCAGTGCGGCGACCACCAGGACCAGGACGCCCTTGCTGATCACGCCGACGTAGTCACCGACGGTGTCCCACTGGTCGCCCAGCCAGTAGCCGGACATGACCAGGACGGCGTTCCACATCAGGCTGCCGATGGCGGTCAGCGTCAGGAAGGTCGGCATCGGCATGCGTTCGAGGCCGGCCGGCACGGAGATCAGGCTGCGGAAGATCGGCACCATGCGGCCGAGGAAGACGGCCTTGGTGCCGTGCTTGGCGAACCACTCCTCCGTCCGCTCCAGGTCGGAGGTCTTGACCAGCGGCAGCCTGGCCCAGATCGCGTACATCCGCTCCCGGCCGAACAGCGCGCCGATGTAGTAGAGGACGGTGGCGCCCACCACGGAGCCGAGCGTGGTCCAGAACAGGGCCGCGAAGAGACTGATGACGCCCTGTCCGGCGGCGAAGCCGGTCAACGGCAGGATGATCTCGCTCGGCAGCGGCGGGAAGAGGTTCTCCAGGGCGACAGCGAGGCCGGCGCCGGGCGCGCCCATGGCGTCCACCAGGTCGGCGGCCCATCCCGCGATGCCGTCCGCGGGCTCCTGTGGCAGCGCGAGGGTGATGTGGTCCATTTCGAAGTCTCCAGATACGAAGCGCACGCCGCGGGCCGGTGCCGCGATCCGGTGACCACGCTAGAAATCCCAGCTCAGTGCCGGTATGCGGATAGCCGTCGAACTTGTGCGGTTCCCCCCACCCCGGACCCTGCGGTTTTCCGCAGGGTCCGGGGTGCCCCCGGCGCGGAATTGGCAGCAAGGTGCCAGCCGAACGGCGTTTGTTGGACGCCCCATTTCCGGCCTGGTTAGCCTCGCCTCCTGTGTCCCTCAAGTCCCTTGTGCGAGAAAGGACTTGACTCACCTCAGGACTTGACTCACAGCGGGACCTGAATCACCGCCCATCCGGACGAACGGCGTGCCCGTGCAGCTGACAGGCGCCCCCGTCGCCGAACTCGTCGTGGCACCGGTGACGATCACTCCGACGAAGCCGCTCACCCCGACCCATGTCAAGGGCCTGCTGTGGACCGACGTGCTGGTCAAGGCGAGCGCCCGGGCCGGCGCCGGCGGGGTGCGGCTGGTCTGGCTGTACTCGGGTTTCTGCACTCCGCGAAGAGGGTCATCAGCGATGGCCCCCTTCTCGAACGCATCCCGGAGGAGAGCCGACAGGGCCCGGTAGACGTTCAACTGGTGTCCACGGCCCACCCCCTCCGCCTCCAAGTGATCGAGGAAGTCCTCCACCACGGTCGGTGTCACCGAATTCAGCTTCCGCGATCCGATCACCGGGTTGATCTGTGCCCTGAAGTGGCTCGCCAGGGTTTTCGCGGTCGAGTATTCGGTTATCTTGCGCTGCCTCGGCAACCACGTCTGGGCGTACTCCTCTATCGTCTGCTGCCCAGTTCGCGTCGTGCCTCCAAGCCCAGCCGTTGCCCGCACGCCTACACCATCCGGTTTCGCGACGCTCGGGGAAAACAGCGAGAGGAAACCGGGTATCGGACCCAGGACGCGCCGCCGCATCACCCGCTCCTACGTCCACGAGCCGGGCAGCGTCCCGGTGATGGTGAGCGAGCACCGCGCCATCCTGGACGCCGCCCGCGGCGGACGAGGACCGTCTGGTCCGCCTGGCGACCGAACACATGTACACCGGCTACCGGCAGACCCTGCCCGCGGACAGCGGCCTGGAGTTGGTACCGGGGCCGGAGACGGAGCAGTTGCGCTGAAAAGCCGAAAAGGGGCCGCCGGCGATGCGGTGGCCCGTCGGAGAGCCGCTGTCCGACGCGGTCGTCGCCGTACGCCGTGCGGAGACCGCCCGGTTCGAAGGGGCGACGCCGCAAAGCATCGTGGCGGCCACCCGCCTGCGGTACTGACGGCCGACGAGCCCACCCCGGCCCTCGCCCCGGTGCGACGGCACCGGGGGGAGGACGGCGGCTCAGCGGGCGGTCTGCGTGTGGACGTACTCGACGAGGTGGGTGAGCGCGTCCGGGTCGGTCGAGGGCATGACGCCGTGGCCGAGGTTGAAGATGTGACCCTCCAGGCCTGCGGCCGCGTCCAGCACCTCCCGCGCCTTGGCCTCCATGGCCTGCCGGGGGGCGAACACCACGGTCGGGTCGAGGTTGCCCTGGAGCGCCTTGCCGGGCCCGACGCGGCGCGCGGCCTCGTCGAGCGGGACCCGCCAGTCGACGCCGACGACGTCCGCGCCCGCCTCACCCATCAGGCCGAGCAGCTCGCCGGTGCCGACGCCGAAGTGGATGCGCGGGACGCCGTACTCGGCGACGGCCTCGAAGACCTTGGCGGAGGCGGGCAGCACCGAGCGGCGGTAGTCGACGGGCGAGAGGGCGCCGGCCCACGAGTCGAAGAGCTGCACGGCGCTCGCGCCCGCCTCGATCTGCACCTTCAGGAAGGCGGTCGTGATGGCGGCGAGACGGTCGAGCAGGTCGGCCCACAGCTCGGGGTCGCCGTACATCATCGCCTTGGCGTTCTCGTACGTACGGGAGGGGCCGCCCTCCACGAGGTAGCTCGCGAGGGTGAAGGGGGCGCCGGCGAAGCCGATGAGCGGGGTGGCCCCGAGTTCGCGGGTGAGCAGGCCGATCGCCTCGGTGACGTAGGAGACGTCCTCGGGGGTCAGGTCGCGCAGCCGCGCGAGGTCCTCGCGGGTGCGCACCGGACGCTCGACGACCGGGCCGATGCCGGGCTTGATGTCCAGGTCGATGCCGATGGCCTTGAGGGGCACGACGATGTCGCTGAAGTAGATCGCCGCGTCCACGTTGTGCCGGCGGACCGGCTGGAGGGTGATCTCGGTGACCAGCTCCGGTCGCATGCAGGACTCGAGCATCGGGATGCCCTCGCGCACCTTGCGGTACTCCGGCAGGGAGCGCCCGGCCTGCCGCATGAACCACACGGGCGTGTGCGGCACGGGTTCACGCCTGCACGCCTTCAGGAAGGCGGAGTCGTAGGTGGCTGTCTGCGGCTGCCGGCTCGCGGGCGTCTGGTTGGCACTCACGCCCGCAAGTCTCGCATGCCCCCCGATGACGCGAAGGCCCCGGTGTGCGGCCCCGGTGCGGCGCCGCCGACGGTGGCGGGGTGTCTTGCCCTGCACGAAGGCCCGGTTCCCCTTAATCTTCCCGGCATGGCTGCGGCTCAGGGACGACTGTCGGACGGCACTGGCGGAATGGACGATCCGAAGGAAGGGGACGGCGATGCGGGCAGGACCGCTCAGGCTCCGTTGCCGTTCCGGGCGGCGGTCGACGCGCTGAGGGCCGCGCCGCTGCGGCCGCAGCTGGAGATCGAGCAGGTCCCGCCGCCGCAGCGGCTCGCCCCGTTCACCTACGCGCTGGAGGCCACGGTCGTCGACGGGGAGCAGGACCTGGCCGACGGCCGGCTGGTGCTGCTGCACGACCCGGCCGGGCACGACGCCTGGCGGGGCACGTTCCGGCTGGTGACGCTGGTGCGCGCGGAGCTGGAACAGGAGATGGCCGCCGACCCGCTGCTGCCGGACGTGTGCTGGTCGTGGCTGACCGGGGCGCTCCAGGCGCGCGGGCTGACGTACGGCGAGCCGAGCGGGACCGTCACGCGCGCGAGCTCGCACTACTTCGGCGGGCTGTCGGCGCGCCCGGCCGCCTCGCAGATCGAGATCCGCGCCTCCTGGACACCCCGGGAGGGGCTGGGCGGGGTGCCGGACACCGCGGCGCACCTGGCGTCCTGGTGCGATCTGCTCGCTCAGGTCGCCGGGCTGCCGCCGGCCGGTCCGGGGGACGCGTCGGTGGTGACGCTGCCGCAGCGGCGCGGTCCGCAGTCGCGCTGACGAAGGACCCGCACCCACGCTGACGGCGGACTGGCACCCGCGCGCGTACACCTGTGCGGGCGCCTCACCGGCTTCTTGTCGTTTCTTTGTCGATACGGCCACTTTGAGGCAGGTATCGCTCCCGAACGACCCCAAGCGAGCCGATTCGACCTTCGGACTATCGGCAACACGTTCGAATTTAACGCTCGGTCACTCACCAGATCGTGATCATTCTCTAAAGGACACCGGGTTTGATGCCGAAGACGACTGTGACCTTGCAAGCACGGTTCTTCCCGGCTTCATCCCCACAAGCCGGCCCCGTCCCCCCACCCCCCAGGAGGCCTGGTGTCCGTTCTCCTCGAGCAGCCCGCAAGCCTGGTCGCCTACCGCCCGAACAAGCCGACCGCCATGGTCGTCGTGGCGGACCCGCGCGTCCGTTCCACCGTCACCCGTCATCTGTGGGCGCTTGGAGTCCGTGATGTCATCGAGGCGTCGTCCGTCGCGGAGGCCCGTCCCCGTATCGGCAATCCGCGTGACATCTGCGTAGCCGACGTCCACCTGCCCGACGGCTCCGGGCTCACACTGCTGTCCGAGACCCGCGCCGCCGGATGGCCCAACGGCCTGGCCCTGTCCGCCGCCGACGACATCGGCGCCGTCCGCAACGCGCTGGCCGGCGGAGTCAAGGGCTATGTCGTCACCGGTACCCGCACCAACGTCGGGCTCCCCACCCGGCCCGGCGCCGCCCCCATCGGCGCCGCGGCCGCCCGACTGCACCGCCGCCCCCCGGGCGCCCCGAGTCACCCGGGTGGTTTCCGCGAGCTGTCCGGCCGCGAGGTCGAGGTGCTGCGGCTGGTCGCGGAAGGCCAGTCGAACAAGGCGATCGGCGTCTCGATGGGCCTGTCCGCGCTGACCGTCAAGAGCCACCTCGCCCGCATCGCCCGCAAGCTCGGCACCGGCGACCGGGCCGGCATGGTCGCCGTGGCCCTGCGGACCGGCATCATCCACTGACCCCCCTGACCGACCCCTTTCTCGAAATCTCCGCCCCTGTCCCCGATCCCCTCGCACGTCCCTGCCACGTCCCGCCACCAGCACCTTCGGCACCCGATCCGCCGGTACGACAAACCGCCCCCTCCCCCCGCTCGCGCTCCGCGTGTGCCCCTGCCGGTCGTGCGCCGGACGTATCACCTGCCTGACCGGTTTACGACCCCCCGGCGCCCGCCGACGGAACGTTCCGTCGGCGGGCGCCGTCCATCCACCGATACTCTTGACAGGTGACCGACGCCCAAGAGACCGCAGCAGACAGCTCACTGCGAACCACCGGAGGCGCCCCTCCGGACGACGGCGGATCTTCTGGCACCGGGGCGCCGATCCCCCTGCTCGAGCCCCGTGAGGGCATCCCGCCCGTGATCGCCGACGCCGACGCGCTCGCCGAGGTGACCGCCGCGTTCGCCGCCGGCTCCGGCCCCGTAGCCGTCGACGCCGAACGGGCCTCCGGCTACCGCTACGGCCAGCGCGCCTACCTGGTGCAGCTGCGCCGCGAGGGCGCCGGCACCGCGCTGATCGACCCCGTCGCCTGCCCCGACCTGTCCGGACTCGGCGGGGCGCTGTCCGGCGTCGAGTGGGTGCTGCACGCGGCCACCCAGGACCTGCCGTGCCTGCGCGAGATAGGCATGCTGCCGACCGGCCTGTTCGACACGGAGCTGGCCGGCCGGCTCGCCGGGTTCCCGCGGGTGGGGCTCGGCGCGATGGTCGAGGGCGTGCTGGGCTTCGTCCTGGAGAAGGGCCACTCCGCCGTCGACTGGTCGAGCCGGCCCCTGCCCGAGCCGTGGCTGCGGTACGCGGCGCTCGACGTGGAGCTGCTCGTCGACCTGCGCGACGCCCTGGAGAAGGAGCTGGACCGGCAGGGCAAGCTGGAGTGGGCCCTCCAGGAGTTCGACGCCATCGCCTCGGCGCCGCCGGCCGAGCCGCGCAAGGATCCCTGGCGGCGCACCTCCGGAATGCACAAGGTGCGGCGCAGGCGGCAGCTCGCCGTCGTGCGGGAGCTGTGGCAGACCCGGGACCGGATCGCCCAGCGGCGGGACGTTTCGCCGGGCAAGGTGCTCTCGGACGCGGCCATCGTGGAGGCCGCGCTCGCCCTGCCGGCCAACGTGCACGCGCTCGCCACACTGAACGGCTTCGGGCACCGGACCGGACGCCGGCAGCTGGAGCAGTGGCAGAGCGCGGTGGAGCGGGCCAAGGCCCTGCCCGAGTCGGCGCTGCCGCAGCAGGGGCAGCAGGTGACCGGGCCTCCGCCGCCGCGGGCGTGGGCCGACAAGGACCCGGTCGCGGCGGCACGGCTTGCCGCCGCCAAGACCGAGGTGTCGGCGCTGGCCGAGCGGCTGAACATGCCGCAGGAGAACCTCGTTTCGCCGGACATCGTGCGGCGCCTGTGCTGGGAGCCGCCGAAGGGCGCCGACGCCGAGTCGGTCGGCGCCGCCCTCGCCGGGTACGGTGCGCGGCCGTGGCAGGTGGAGCAGGTCACGCCGGTGCTGGTGAAGGCACTGGTGGCCCGGGGCGCGTAGGGCCTGTCCGGCTGGGCGCTCCTCCCTCGTCACCCGGGTGTGCCCGTGCCCCACCTGGTCGCCCCCTTCATGAAGCCGTTGTGGACGAAGCGCTGAAGGAACAGAAAGACGATCAAGGTCGGCAGGATCACGAGGACCGCTCCTGCCGAATCGTCTCCCGGTGGGCGCCGAAGGGTCCGCGGAAGCGGAACAGGGACGTCGGGATCACGCCAAGATCCTCGGAGGGCATGTAGAGGAAGGGGACGCAGAAGTCGTTGTGGACGGTGATCCCTTTCACGTTCTCGACCGTAGCGATCACGGGCTGCAGCAACGGGAAGATGATCTTCCGGGCGCATCACGCCGATCGGGCTCTGCCCGTAGACCTTCCCGCCGACCGTGGTGAAGTCGGTGAACCGGTACTTCTCGGCGCGTTCGGGCGGATGGACCGGTACGGCCGGGCGGCCGGGTTGGCCGGTTCGGCGCCCTGACAGCGCTTTCTCAACCGGTAGAGTCCGGATCTCGCCAACGCTGCGACAGCACAGATCAGTTGGGTTGGACCGGTTCAGGGAGAGCGCATGCTTCGGGCCACGCCGTTCACCGAGGGATGGATCCTGCGACACCCCGACGACGCGGGTGCGGCGCTCCCGGCGGCCGTGCCGGGCTGCGTCCACACGGATCTGCTGGCCGCGGGGCTGATCCCGGATCCCTTCCTCGGACGGAACGAGGCGGACGTGGCATGGGTGGGCCGCCGGGAGTGGACGTACGAGAGGCGGTTGGACACCGGCTCGGAGCACGAGCGGACCGACCTGGTCTTCGACGGGCTCGACACCGCCGCCGAGATCACCCTGGACGGCCGCCGGCTGAGCCGGGTGCGCAACATGCACCGCTCGTACCGCTTCGACGTGACGGGGCGTCGGGGGCGCCTGGCGGTGCGCTTCGACTCGGCGTACACCGAGGCGGAGGCCGTGCGCGCACGCGTCGGGGAGCGGCCCGCCGCCTATGCCGAACCCTTCGCCCACATCCGCAAGATGGCCTGCTCCTTCGGCTGGGACTGGGGGCCGACCCTGGTCACGGCGGGCATCTGGCGCCCGGTGCGGCTGGAGTCGTGGTCCACGGCCCGGATCGACCGGGTGCGCCCTCTCGTCACCGTCGAAGGGGGCACGGGCGTGGTCGAGGTGCACATCGAGGTGGAGCGGATCGGCTCCGAGGCCGAACTCGCCGTTGAGGCCCGGGTGGGAGGGGTGCGGGCGCGGGCGGCTCTCGACGGCATGGCCGGGGTCGTACGGCTCCGGGTGCCGGACGCCGACCTGTGGTGGCCCCGCGGGTACGGCGGACAACCGCTGTACGAGCTGGAGTTGACGCTGCTGCACGGTGCGGAGGCGCTGGACGTCCGGCGCCACAGGATCGGCTTCAGGACCGTGGAGCTGGACACCTCCGCCGACGCGCACGGCAGCGGCTTCACCCTCGTGGTCAACGGGGAGCGGCTGTTCGCGCGGGGCGTCAACTGGATCCCGGACGACGTGTTCCCCTCCCGGATCACCCCCGAACGCTACCGGAAGCGGCTCGGCCAGGCGGCCGCGGCGGGAGTGGACCTCGTCCGGGTCTGGGGCGGCGGGATCTACGAGAGCGAGGACTTCTACGACGCCTGCGACGAACTCGGCCTGCTGGTCTGGCAGGACTTCCCGTTCGCCTGCGCCGCCTACCCCGAGGAGCAGCCGCTGCGCGGCGAGGTGGAGGCCGAGGCCCGCGAGAACGTCGTACGCCTGATGCCGCATCCCTCCCTCGTGCTGTGGAACGGCAACAACGAGAACCTGTGGGGCTTCAGGGACTGGGGCTGGGAGCGGAAGCTGGCCGGCGACTCGTGGGGCGAGGGGTACTACCTGGGGCTGCTGCCCCGGTTGGTGGCCGAACTCGACCCGACCCGGCCGTACACGGCGGGCAGCCCCTGGTCCGGGTCCTGGGCGCACCACCCCAACGACCCGGCGCACGGCACGCACCACTCGTGGGAGGTGTGGAACCGGCGCGACTGGGCGGACTACCGGCTGAACGTGCCGCGTTTCGTGGCCGAGTTCGGCTGGCAGGCGCCACCCGCGTACGCGACCCTGCGGCGTGCCCTGCCGGGCGAGGAACTCGCCCCGGACTCCCCCGGCATGCTGCACCACCAGAAGGCCGCCGACGGCAACGGCAAGCTGGAGCGCGGACTGGCCCGGCACTTCGCCCTGCCCGAAGGGGACTTCGGCCGCTGGCACTATCTCACCCAGCTCAACCAGGCCCGGGCGGTGGCCGCCGGCATCGAGCACTGGCGCTCGCACTGGCCCGTGTGCGCGGGCACGGTCGTGTGGCAGCTCAACGACTGCTGGCCGGTGACGTCCTGGGCGGCGATCGACGGCGACGGGCGGGAGAAGCCGCTGTACCACGAGCTGAAACGGCTCTACGCGGACCGGTTGCTGACCCTCCGGGCGCGGGACGGCGGGCTGGTGCTGGCCGCGGTCAACCAGTCGGCCACGCCGTGGGCGGGTGAGCTCACCCTGCGCCGGATGTCCGTCACGGGCGAGGTGGTCGCCTCCACGCGCACGGACCTGGGAGCCGCGGCACGCACGGTCGCGCACGTCCCCGTCCCGCCCGAACTGGTGCCGTCCGGCCCGAAGGAGTTCCTGGTCGC
This sequence comes from Streptomyces sp. NPDC001292, assembly GCF_042896465.1. Lineage (NCBI taxonomy): Bacteria > Bacillati > Actinomycetota > Actinomycetes > Kitasatosporales > Streptomycetaceae > Streptomyces > Streptomyces sp. NPDC001292. The sequence continues at coordinate 427,801 of NZ_JBIAXG010000002.1, read as the reverse complement.
GGACGCGGACGGCCTGCGCGCCCTGCACTTCCCGGTGCCGGACCGCGACATCCCCTGTCCGCGACCGGAGTTCGACGTGTCCGTCGCGCCGGGCGCGGTCACCGTGACCGCCCGCACCCTGGTGCGGGACCTGCTGCTCCAGGCCGACCGGCTGGACCCGGCCGCACGGGCCGACAAGGGGCTGGTCACCCTGCTCCCCGGTGAACGGGTGACCATCGGGGTCGACGGCTGGAAGATCCCGCACGGCCAAGAGGCGGCCGACGCCGTCCGGTCGGCCCTGTACTGCGTGGAGCCCGCCCGATGACGGCACCCCGCGTCGCCATCAAGGACGTGGCCGCCCGTGCGGGGGTGTCCAAGGGAGCGGTGTCGCCGGCCTTCAACCGCAAGCCGGGTCTGTCGGAGCGACCCGCGACCGCATCTTCCGGGCCGCGCGCGAGCTGGGCTGGGCGCCGAATCCGGCCGCCCGGTCGCTGGCCGGTTCGCGCGTGGACGTGGTCGGGCTCACGATCTGCAGGCCGGCCCGGCTGCTCGGGCTCGAACCCTTCTACCTGGAGTTCATATCGGGGGTGGAGAGCGTCCTGGCCGAGCACTCCCGCTCGCTGCTGCTGCGGCTCGTACGCGAACCGCGGGAGGAGGCGGGCCTGCTGGAGACGTGGTGGAAGGCCCGGCAGATCGCGGGCTCGATCCTGGTCGACTTCCGCACCGACGATCCCCGGCCGGCCGTGGCGCGGCGGATCGGACTGCCCGTGGTCGCCGTGGGGCACCCGTCGCTGACCGGCGGGCTCACATCGGTGTGGACCGACGACGCCACCGCGGTCACCGAGCCCGTGCGCTATCCGGCGGCACTCGGGCATCGGCGGATCGCCCGGGTCGGCGGCGTGGCGGCCCTCGGGCACACGGCGATCCGCGCGGCGGCGTTCGACGCGGCGGCGCGCAGCCTTCAGCTTGCCGGGGCGTGGCAGGTGGCGACCGACTTCTCCGGCGAGACGAGGGCGCGGGCGACACGGTCGCTGCTGTCCGCGACCCCGCCGGAGAGGCCCACGGCGATCGTCTACGCCACCGACATCATGGCGGTGGCCGGACTGTCCGTGGCGGCGGGGACGGGCCTGCGCGTCCCCGCCGACGTGTCCCTGCTGGCCTGGGACGACTCCCAGCTGTGCCGGCTGACCCACCCGACGCTGTCCGCGATGAGCCACGAGGTGCACGGCTTCGGCGCGGACGTGGCCCGCACCCTGTTCGGCGCCCTCCTGGAAGACGGTCCGGGCTCGCATCCCGTGCCGACTCCCGTGCTGACTCCGCGGGGTCCGACGGCACCGCCGGCAGTGTGACGTTCGCCGCTGTGGGCGCGGCTGTGGGCGCGGGGACTGGGCAGTCACATTACTCACGAGTAGCATGGGACTGAGCGCGCGCTCAGCGCTGCGCGGCAGTGCCGTCCCGCACCCTGGAGGAGAGCCATCGTGCCTCGTACCGTCAGGGACGTCGTCTTCGTCGACGGCGTCCGCACCCCGTTCGGCAAGGCGGGCCCGAAGGGCATCTACCACGAGACTCGCGCCGACGACCTCATCGTGAAGGCGATCCGGGAGCTGCTGCGCCGCAACCCCGGCCTCGACCCGCAGCAGGTCGACGACGTCGCCATCGCCGCGACCACACAGATCGGCGACCAGGGCCTGACCATCGGCCGCACCGCCGGCATCCTCGCCGGCCTGCCCACCTCGGTCCCCGGCTACTCCATCGACCGGATGTGCGCGGGCGCGCTGACCGCCGTGACAACGGTCGCCGGCTCCGTAGCCTTCGGCGCGTACGACGTCGCCATCGCGGGCGGTGTCGAGCACATGGGCCGCCACCCGATGGGCGAGGGCGTGGACCCCAACCCGCGGTTCGTCAGCGAGAAGCTGGTCGACGAGTCCGCCCTGTTCATGGGCATGACCGCGGAGAACCTGCACGACCGCTACCCGCACATCACCAAGCTGCGCGCCGACGAGTACGCGGTGCGCTCGCAGGAGAGGGCCGCCAAGGCGTACGCCAACGGCAGCATCCAGGCCGACCTGGTGCCGATCTCCGTGCGCCGCACGAACCCTGAGGGCGGCGAGACCGGCTGGGGTCTGGTCACGGCGGACGAGCCGATGCGTCCGGGCACCACCCTGGAGAACCTGGCGAGCCTCAAGACGCCGTTCCGCGTGCACGGCCGGGTCACCGCGGGCAACGCGGCCGGTCTGAACGACGGCGCCACCGCCTCGATCATCGCGAGCGAGGAGTTCGCCCGCGAGCACGGACTGCCGGTCAAGATGCGCCTGGTCTCCTACGCCTTCGCGGGCGTGGAGCCGGAGGTCATGGGCTACGGCCCGATCCCGGCCACCGAGAAGGCCCTGGCCAAGGCGGGCCTGTCGATCTCCGACATCGGCCTGTTCGAGATCAACGAGGCCTTCGCCGTGCAGGTCCTGGCCCTCCTCGACCACTACGGCATCGCGGACGACGACGCGCGCGTCAACCAGTACGGCGGCGCGATCGCCTTCGGCCACCCGCTCGCCTCCTCCGGCGTCCGTCTGATGACGCAGCTGGCCCGCCAGTTCGAGGAGCGGCCACAGGTCCGTTACGGCCTGACCACCATGTGCGTCGGCTTCGGCATGGGCGCCACGGTCATCTGGGAGAACCCGCACTTCGACGGAGGCGACAAGTGAGCACCACCGCTGAGCTGTTGAAGGGCGCGGCCGAGCTGTTCCCGGACGAGGTCGTCACGCAGGCGCACGTACGCCACTTCGACCTGCCCCGGACAGGATCCGGCAGCGGCTCCGCCGCGGGCGGCCGCTTCGCCCTCATCACGCTGGACAACGGCCTGGACCACACCAAGCCGACCACCTTCGGCCCGGCCTCGCTGGCCAACCTCGACGCCGCCATCGACCAGGTGGAGAGGGAGGCCGCGGACGGCGAGATCGTCGGCGTCGGCATCACCGGCAAACCGTTCATCTTCGCGGTCGGCGCCGACCTCAAGGGCGTGGAGCTGCTCAAGGAGCGCGAGCACGCGCTGGCCATCGGCCGGGGCGGCCACGAGGTCTTCAAGCGGCTGTCGAAGCTGGCCGTGCCCACCTTCGCGTACTACAACGGCGCGGCGATGGGCGGCGGCGTCGAGGTCGGCCTGCACTGCACCTACCGCACGGTCTCCGCGGCCCTCCCGGCGTTCTCGCTCCCCGAGGTGTTCCTGGGCCTGGTCCCGGGCTGGGGCGGCTGCACGCTGCTGCCGAACCTGATCGGCGCCGACAAGGCCGTCACGGTCATCATCGAGAACAGCCTCAACCAGAACAAGCAGCTCAAGGGCAAGCAGGTCCACGAACTCGGCATCGCCGACGCCCTGTTCGAGGGCGCCGACTTCCTGGAGCAGTCGCTGGCCTGGACAGCGGCGGTCCTCAAGGGCGAGATCGAGGTCGAACGCCCGGTGATCGACCGGGGCGAGGCCTGGGACCAGGCCGTCGCGCGCGGCCGGTTCATCGCCGACTCGAAGGTGCACGGCGCGGCCCCCGCCGCCTACCGCGCCCTGGACATCGTCGCCGCCGCGAAGAGCGGCGACCTCCAGCAGGGCTACGATGCCGAGGACCAGGCCCTCGCCGACCTGATCATGAGCGGCGAACTGCGCGCCGGCATCTACGCGTTCAACCTGGTGCAGAAGCGCGGCAAGCGCCCGGCCGGCGCCCCGGACAAGAACCTGGCGCGCCCGGTGACCAAGGTGGGCGTGGTCGGCGCGGGCCTGATGGCCTCCCAGCTGGCCCTGCTCTTCCTGCGCCGCCTGGAGGTGCCGGTCGTCCTGACCGACATCGACCAGGAGCGCGTCGACAAGGGCGTGGGCTACGTCCACGCCGAGATCGACAAGCTGCTCGGCAAGGGCCGGATCAACCAGGACAAGGCCAACCGCCTCAGGGCACTGGTGACCGGTGTCCTGGACAAGGCGGAGGGCTTCGCGGACGCGGACTTCGTCATCGAGGCCGTGTTCGAGGAGATGAGCGTCAAGCAGAAGGTGTTCGCCGAGGTCGAGGCGGTCGCCCCGGCGCACGCGATCCTCGCCACCAACACCTCCTCCCTCTCCGTCACGGAGATGGCGTCGAAGCTGAAGCACCCCGAGCGGGTCGTCGGCTTCCACTTCTTCAACCCGGTCGCGATCCTCCCCCTGCTGGAGATCGTCCGCGGCGAGCGGACGGACGACGCCTCGCTGGCGACCGCCTTCGCGGTGGCCAGGAAGCTGAAGAAGACCGCGGTCCTGGTCAAGGACGCCCCGGCGTTCGTCGTGAACCGCATCCTGACGCGCTTCATGGGCGAGATCCAGAACGTGATCGACGAGGGCACCCCGGTCGAGGTGGCGGAGCGGGCGGTGCAGCCGCTCGGCCTGCCCATGTCCCCGCTGGTCCTGCTCGAACTGGTCGGCCCGGCGATCGGCCTGCACGTCTCGGAGACCCTCAACCAGGCCTTCCCGGACCGCTTCAAGGTCTCCCCGAACCTCAAGGCGGTCGTCGAGGCCGGCAAGCGCGGCTTCTACGTCTACGACAGCGGCAAGCCCGAGCTGGACCCGGAGGTCGCCGCCCTCCTGAAGCAGGGCGACACCGTCCTGACGGAGGAGCAGGTGCGGGCGCGGGTGCTCGACGCGGTCGCGCAGGAGATCGGCCTGCTGCTGGCCGAGGGCGTCGTCGCCGAGGCGCAGGACATCGACCTCTGCCTGATCACCGGCGCCGGCTGGCCCTTCCACCTGGGCGGCATCACGCCGTACCTGGACCGCGAGGGCGTGTCGGAACGCGTGAACGGCAAGCGGTTCCTGGACGCGGGCGTGGCGAGCGTGCCCGCGTAAGCGCTCTGTTTCCTGAGGGGCGTGGGGCGACTGCGGATCGGCTGTGGCTGGTCACGCAGTTCCCCGCGCCTCTTTTGACCCATAGGACTCCGTTGGGTCTGTCTTGATCTTGGTGTGGCCCTGCTGGGCAGGGGTTGGTGGCAGGTGCTGCAGATGCCGGTCCAGCAGGTCACCAGGTCCTGGAGAGCGTCGAGCATTTGCTGGTGCTGTGACCGGGAAGGTTTGCCGGGAAGCTCGCAGCGCCGGTGCCGGGGGCACCTCCCACGCCCTTCAGGCAGTGGGGGAGCATCGCAAGGCGGAGCGTCGCCCGCGTACCGGACGTACTCGGGTGATGCGACAACGCGGCGAGGTGCCGTACCGGGCGTCGCGAGCCGGTGAACCTTTCCGGTCACAGCACTGGAGGGGGCGTGTCGGCTTTCGGGGCCGGCCGCTGCTCGGTGAGGAAGGCGTGGGCGGCGGTTCCGCACCACCCATCTGACGCCCCGCGCCGCCCCGGGGAACGGCCGGTCGCCCAACGACCGCCGGATCGCCGCCGTCCGGGCACGGCTCAAAGCCGCGCCCACGGCCGGCCAGTCCTCTCTGGTGGCCGGTGACTTCGACGCCCAGCCGCGCCACGCCCGCCTGGACCGGATCACGCGTCGTCCGGCAACTCCCGGGCGCACCACGGCAACTGGGTTTGCGCAGTGCGAACTGGACGGCGCGGACCTCGGGCACTGCACCGGTCACGGCGAGCGGGCCTTCACCGTGCCCGCCGACTGCCCTGGGCCGGGCCGGACCGACGTCAGGCTCGACTACCTCTTCGTACGCGCCACACAGATCAGTGGCGCGTAGGCGGCGGACTCGCTCACGGTACCGACCTCCTGCCGCCGCATGCGTCTCTGCTCCGAGCATCATGCCCTGATCGGTACGGTGACGCTGCGCCGCAGCCGGTGAGGCGGGGCCTTACACGTCCGATGCCGCGAGCTCCGCGATCGCGGCCGTTGCACGGGCGCAGTTGTTGCGGTCCTCGAAGGCGAAGAACGCACGCGCCCGGTAGTCGTACTCCGGCTCGCGCACACACCCGTTGCTGAGATAGCGGATCACTTCGGTCACCACTTCCTCGACGTTGCCGCACACCGGTCCGAACCCATCGTGCGCCGCATCGAAGTATCCCTTTCTGGCGTGCTTCGCCCAGTACTCGTCCGGGTCGAACCGGGCGTAGACGAGCGGCGTGCCGAGATAGGCCATGTCGAAGTGGACCGAGGACCAGTCGGTGATGAACAGGTCGCACTGGCGCAGGGCCGTCTGAACGCTGACCTTCGTCTGGTCCAGGCGCTGCACTCGGGGGTGGTCCGGTACGACCCCTTCGATCATGTTCCGCATCTCGTAGTGCGGAAGGAAGTCGAGCACGTAGTCGTAGTACTCCAGCGCCTCCATCAGCTTCGGGTGACGCAGCAACTGCACCATGAACGCCCGGTAGGTCGACTCCCGGAAGATCTCGTCGACTGCGGCCTGGTCGGCCCCGTCCTGCTGGAGGTAGGAGGGGATCGTCAGGTACTTGCGCCAGGTGGGCATCAGCAGGACACGCCGTCGGCCGCGGTCCGGCTGCAGTGCGTCGAAACGCGGAAAGCCCAGCGCCTTGACCTGGTCTCCGTAGTGCATGTGCTCGGAGAAGTACTGGGCCTCCCGATCACTGGTCGCGAACACCAGGTCCACACCGGTCCGGTTGCGGTGCAGGGCCTTGCTGCCGTCCTCGTCGGTGACCCCGTGCTGGAGGAAGACCCGCCGGGCACCCACGCGCCAGTTGAGGTGCTTGAGGTACTTCGTGCGGTCCCAGCCGTCGGGAAGCATGTACGAGTCGATGTCGTAGGCGTTGATGAGCAGCGACGCGTGCAGCATGAGCAGTTTGTGCTTCCAGGAGCTGTGCGCCACCACGTTCCCCAGGCGCTTCAGCTTGGCCCGGTCCGCGCTGCCCTTCTCGATGATGTAGTAGGCCTTGCGGCGGCGCTCGTGCGTGCGCAGATACGTGAACAGGTGCAGGCTGTTGTCCTGTGCGGTGTCCTTGCGCTCGCCGATCAGCCAGATCTCCTTGCGGCGGAAGAACCTGAGCGTGGCCCGCCGGATGGCGCGGGCGCGCCAGAAGGGCGCCTTGCGCTTCTTCTGGTCATCGTCCAGGCCCTCAAGGAACTTCTCCCAGGCCCGGTCGCCGTCCCGGCCCTGCGCCTCCCGGACCACCAGCACAGCGTTGTCCTTGCCCTTCGACAGCGGAAGGACCCAGCGGTCCGCGACCTTCATGGGACGGGCGCTGCGCAACATCGCGGTGGTGGTCATGCACGGACGCGAGACATCACGGCCGGAGGTGCAGAACACCAGCTTCAGCGGGAACTCACCATCCTTGACGGCGCCTGCCGGGACGACCGCCTCGAATCCGCCCCAGGCGAGATCGTCACGCGTCGCCAGCAGGTCACTGCGCCACACCTGCCGTGCGGCCACCATCTGACCGCTCTTCTCCACCCACAGCTGCAGGGGATTGCGCATGGGCCGGCTCATCGGGAGTCCGTTGAGCACGAACCGGCCGGCCACGAGGATTCCGCCGGATTCGGGATCCGCCTGGATCCGTTCCACATGCACGCTGGTGGAGGAGACCTTCGTCAGCGGGAGCAGCGCGCTCGGCACCGCGACATCGAGGTAGAGGTCTCCGCCTCGTCCGTACACACCGCTGATCGCCTGCTCCGGGCGGGCGAAGAGCTCGTACGAGTTCATGTACATCGCCAGGAACGGCACCCGGTGGCGGGTGTCGTGGGTGGAGGCCAGGACCGCGTCGGGCGTCACCTGCGTGTAGACGGCGCGGGCCCGGTGGAAGAGCCGGAACAGTTCCTCCTCGGGCAGGGCCTGCGGGGCACGCAGGGCGAAACCCTGGTAGCTGCGCACCAGGAACCGGTTGAGGACCTCCTGCCGGTGGCCGGAGAGGCGGCGGCGGAGCGTCATCAGGTACTCCTCCAGAAGGAGGTGGTCCCAGTAGTTCGCCGTGCGCTCCCACAACTTGTCCATCGTGGAGTCCTCGGCGGCGCGCTTGCGGTACCGGTAGACCGTGCTCGGCACCATCGCGATGCGGTCCGCGAGCAGCATGGCGGGAACCGAGAAGAACGCGTCCTCGAAGTGCACGCCTTCGCGGAACCGGATGTTGTTCGCGCGGATGAACTCGACGTCGAAGAGCTTGTGGCAGGCACTTCCGCCGTGAATCATCTCTGGGATGTTCTCGATTCCGGGATGCACCTGGACTTGCTTCCCGAAGTAGCGAAGCCAGGGCCAGTTGGTCTCCTCCGGGAACGTCGCCATCCGTCCGATGGTGAGCGGCACACGTTCCTTGACCGCGGTCCGCCACATGGTTTCCAGGGCATCGTCGGGCAATACGTCGTCGGAGTCGCAGAACGTGATGTAGCTGGCGCTGACCAAGTCCATTCCCGCGTTCCTGGCCCCGCCGGCCTTTCCCTCGGGATGCACGAACGCCCATACGTTCTCATGCTGCGCGGCGAATTTCGCGGCAATCGCGGGCGAGCTGTCGCTACTGCCGTTGTCGACCAGGATCACCTGGCAACGGTCGAATATCGTCTGGCGGGCCAGCGAGTCCAGGCACTCCTGGAGATATCTCTCCACGTTGAATATGGGGACGACGACGGCGACGTCGTAGAGGGGATCGAACACGTATGACTCCTGTTTTCTGCCGAATACCCCATTTCTGGAGCGGATCCTGATCAGTGCGGGGAGGACTCGATGACGAGTTGGGCGTTCCCGCCGTCGGCGGTGATGCGCGCGGGGCCCTGGAACCCGTTGACGGGCGCTTGCTGGGCCAGGGCCGGGGAGACAGCGCAGGGGCGCGAGACGTCCCTGCCCCGGGTGCACAGCACCAGACGCACGGGGAAGGAGCCGGCCGGGAACTCCCGGGGGTCGACGGTGACGCTGAAGACGGCTCCCGCCTGGCCCGGCCGGTCGTGTGCCTGCCCGTGGTTCACCGCCGGAAGGGTCTTGCCGCTCCGTTCGAACCAGACCTGCAGTTCGAGCTTGGCCAGCAGTTCGTCGGGGATCCCGTTGACCGAGAAGCTGCCGTGGACCACCGCCGTCCCGCCCTCGCCGGCGGAGACGCCCTCGATCCGGGCCGGAACGGACGTGACCTTGGTGAGCGGCAGCCCCCAGGACGTCCCCGGGTAGTCGACGTAGAGGTCCCCTTCCCGGCCGAAGACGGAGCCGAGGACGGAAGCCGGACGGTAGAAGAGGTCGAAGTCCCCGAAGTGCAGCGCGAGATAGGGAATGCGGTGCCTGGTGTCGTGCGTGCTGCGGGCGAACTGCTCCGAGGTGATCCCCCAGTAGAGCGTGCGGCAGCGCTCGAAGAGCTGCCGGCAGTCGGATTCGCCGAAGATCTGCGGCGCCCTCAACAGGAAGCCCTGCATGCTGCGGACGAGGAAACGCTCCAGCGTCTCCTGCTGGTACGGCGTGAGTCCCTGACGCATGCCCGCGAGGTACTCCAGCATCACCAGCTGGTCGGCATAGTTCTGCGGGAGGTCCCAAATGGTGTCCATGACCGAGGTGCCGTCGCCACGCCTGCGGTACTCGTAGACGAGAGCGTCGACCAGCGCGATGCGCTCCGACAGCAGCAGCGCGGGCAGCGAGACATAGGCGTCCTCGAAGGCGGTGCCGGTAGCGAACCGGATGCCCTGGGAGCGCAGCAGGTCGAGGTCGAAGATCTTGTTCCAGCAGGAGGCCGAGTGGATCAGGTCGGGGATGTCGACGACGCTGCCCACCGTCTTGACGTTCTTGCCGAAGTACTTGTGCCACGGCGCCTTGACCGGCTTCGGGACATGCTTCTCGCGGCCCACGACGACCGTGGCCCTGGTTTTGACGATGGTGTTCCGCAGCACTTCCAGGGATCGCTCGGGCACGATGTCGTCGGCGTCCCAGAAGACGATGTACGGCGTCGCGGCCATGTCCATGCCCATGTTGCGCGCGTCGCCGGCCCGGCCCTGAGGCTGCGAGACCAGGTCGACGTTGGGGTGCCGGTCGGCGAATTCACTCGCGATCGCCACCGACTGATCACTGCTGCCGTTGTCGACGAGAATCACATGGGCACGCGCGAAAGCCGTCTGTGCGGCCACCGATTGCAGAAATTCGGCGAAGAAGTTCTGGACGTCGCGGAACGGCACGACGACCGTCACGTCACGATTGGCTTGGGACATACTTCCTCCTGGCACACCACATCAATGATTCAACCCCCGAACGAGGCGATCGATCGCTTCGGACACCCTCACATTGTTCTGCCGGTCCCGGTGCTCGAAGAACTTTTCCACCCGCCGCAGATACTCAGACTCCCTGACACACCCTCCCCGCATGTAGCGGACCACTTCACCCACGACTTCTTCGACGGTTTCACCGACCGGCCCGAATCCATCCCGGCGGGCGTCGAAGTAGCCCTTCTGGTAATGCCCGTCCCAGTACTCCTCGGCATCGAACTGCGCGTAGACCAAGGGAGTTCCGAGGTAAGCGACGTCGAAGGCGGTGGACGACCAATCCGTGATGAAGAGATCGCAGCGCCGCATGGCCTCCTGCACACCGACCTCGTTCTGGTCGATGATCCGGACCCGGTCCTGGTCCGGCACCATCTCCCCGACCATCGCGCGCATCTCGTAGTGCGGCAGGAATTCCAGTGTGTAGTCGTACCGGTCCAAGGCAGCCAGCAGATCCGGGTCGTTCAGGAAGCGGACCATGAATTCCCGGTAGCGGGAGGCGAGGAACCGGTCGCGCACCGCCTGCCGCGCCTCGCGTCCGCCGCCGTCACGGCTGTACGAGGCGACGGTCAGATAGGCGCGCCACGTCGGCATGAACAGGATGGTGCGCCCGCCGCGGCCGGGGACCAGCGCGTCGAAGCGGGGGAAGCCGATGACCTCCACCTGTCCCTCGTAGCCGAGTTCCTCCGACAGGAACCGCCCCTCGTGCCGGCTCACCGCGAGGATGAGGTCGACGCCCGTGCGGTTGCGGTGCAGGCCCTTGCTGACGTCCTTGTCCGTCACACCGTGCTGGAGGAAGACCCGGCGGGCGCCCACACGCCAGTTCAGATGCTTGAGGTAGCGGGTCCGGTCCCAGCCGTCGGGCAGCATGTAGGTGTCGATGTCATAGGCGTTGACCAGCGCGGACGCGTGCAGCATCAGCAGCTTGTGCTTCCAGGAGCTGTGCGCGACGACGTGCCCGAGCCCCGCCAGGTGGGCTCGGTCGGGGCTGCCGGCCCGGATGACGTAGTACGCCCCGCGCCGCTTCCTGGCGGTGCGCACGTGCCGGAACAGGTGCCAGCTGTTGTCCTGCGCGGTGTCGCCCCGCTCACCGAACAGCCAGATGTCCCGGCCGAGGAACAACGGCTTCAGCGGCTTCGTGAACAGGCGTACCAGGCGCTGCTTCCAGAACGGCCGACGGCGCAGCACGTGCTTGGCGTCCTTGACGAGGAGGCTGCCGCGCCAGCCGAACGGGCGCGCCGTGCCGGAGACCATCAGGATCGCCCGGTTCTTCCCCTTCCAGTGCGGCACCACCCTTGTCCCGCCGTGCTCGATGACGCGCGCCCCGCGCAGGTAGCCCGCGGCGACCAGGCACGGGGTGACCGCCTGGCCGCCCTCGGTGTCGAGGACGAATTCGAGGTCGTGGACACCCTGCCGCAGGGCGTCGAGGGGCAGGTCGGCAGTGAAGCCGCCCCACTCCGTGTCGGGCCGCGTGTTCCTCATGTCCCGCCGGCGGACCTGCGTGGCGGGGATGCTGAGGCGGCTTCCCCGGACGCGCAGGCCGAGGTGCCCCGCCAGGGGCCGGACCATGGGCATGCCGCAGACCTCGAACCGTCCGGAGAGCCGCAGCGTCCCGGTTCCCGGCACCTGGCGGACGTGCTCCAGATGGGCCGTGAAGGGCGTGGCCTGCGCCAACGGGGACAGCCGGTCCGGCAGTACGCCGGTGAGGTACGGGCGGCCGTCGCGCACGGAGAGCCCGTGCAGTCTGGCCGCCCGGTCCGCGAAGAGGCCGAAGTCCCCGGTGATGAAGGCGAGATAGGCCACGCGATGGCGCGCATCGGCGGTGGCCCTGACGACCACGTCGGGCGAGACGTCCCAGTAGACCGCGCGGCACCGCGAGTAGATCTCCTCCAGCTCCGCCCCCTGGAAGAGGTCGGGTGCCCGGAGCGCGAAGCCCTGGTAGCTCCGTACCAGGAAGAGGTCGAGCACGGCTCGCGAGGAATCCGGGAGGCCCGCGCCCAGCCGGTGCAGGTACTCCACGAGCTGGAGGTGGTCCCAGTAGTTCTGCCGCCGCGTCCAGATCGCGTCCATGGTCGAGTTCCCCGCGGCGCGCTTGCGGTACTGGTAGACACACGCGTCGACCAGGGCGAGCCGGGTCGCGAGAACGAGCGCGCAGACGCCGACATAGGCGTCCTCGAAGTGGACGCCTTCCGCGAAGCGGATGCCATGGGAGCGCAGGTAGGAAAGGTCGAAGAGCTTGTTGCAGGCGCTTGCGCTGTGCACCAGTTCGGGTATCTCGGCAAGGCTGGCGAACGTCCGGTCGCCCTTTCCGAAGTGGTCCTTCCAGGCCCAGTTGGTCGGCTTGGGGAACGTCTCCATCGCGCCCACCACGACCTGGGCACCGGTCGCCAGGGAGGCGTCCAGCATGCGTTCGAGCGCGGTGGGCGGGAGCACGTCGTCGGAGTCGCAGAACGTGATACGCGGACTGGCCGCCCGGTCCATGCCGAGGTTGCGGGCCGCTCCGGCGCCGCCGCCGTGTCGCACCAGCACCGTGGTGTTGGCGTGCCGGCGGGCGAACTCCGCGCAGAGCCGGTAGGAGCCGTCCGTACTGCCGTTGTCGACGAGTATGACCTCGCAGCGCTCGAACACCGTCTGCGCCTCGATGGAATCCAGGCACTCCTGGAGGTACTGCTCCACGTTGTAGACCGGCACGACCAGCGTGACGTCATAGGAATTCATGTGCGGCGGAACTCACTCGCAGGCGGCGCGACGGGGAAGGGAATGTCATCGGTCGGCGGCATTGATACTCCTCCCCGGATCGGCACGCCGCTCGAGGACATTCTCGCTTTCCGCCACTTCATAAGGGCTGGGCACCGGAAAATACGCCTCGAGAAAACGCACAAGCATGTCCCGCTGCGCTACCGGGTCGGCCGACTCCACCGTGTCGTTGAGGCAGAACGTGTCCATGTTGCGGTTGGCGAGGAGTGTGTTCAGGCGCCGCTCGGCCAGATCGGCCGAGAGGTCGATGTACCGGTACTGGATGTCCCCCACCGTGGCCCGGGCGGAGTGGTACGCGAAATAGTGGTGCAGCGACGAGGCGATCGGCACGTCCCCAGGAGAACGGAAACGCGAATGCTGGGTGGCGGCGTGCTGCTCCGCGAAGGTCTCCTCGATCTCCTGCAGCACACTCCTGCGGAGCGCGTGCGGAGTGTGCTTCATCTTCTGGGAAATGGCGGTACCGAATTTCTGCGCAATGAGCCAACGGCTGTTCTTCCCCGCGGCGTTGACCGGGAGGTCGGTCGGGGAGACGACGCCGCCCGGTATCAGCGCGGGCGAGGTGAAGAACTTGGTGATGCCGTTCGGGTGGAAGAAATGCCCAGGCGTCACCGGTCGGCCGAAGAACACGTCGTCGTTCAAATAGAGGAAACACTCCGAGAGTCCCGGAATATGGTGCAGCTGGCTCTCGATGGCATGCGAGTTGAACGTCGGCAGAGCGGCGGCGTCGGAGAAGATCTCCCGGTGGTCCACCACCCGGAGGTTCGCGTGCTGCGCACGGAGCCAGGACGGGACCTGGCCGGCCGTCACGAGGTGGATGTTGCGCACCCAGGGCGCGTTCTGGTGGAGCGACCGCAGCGAGTAACGCAGTTCGTCACGGCTGGTGTACCGCGAGTCGTTCGCCGCCTGCTCGTGCAGCCCGTCCGCGGAGAACCACTGGCGCACGCCGTCGCGCGACGCCCGCCAGACCGGGTCCGAGTCGTCGACCCAGGTGTAGACGACGTCGATGGGGAACCGGTGGTCCTCGGGGAGCGGCACGGCGAACTCGGCCAGCGTCCTGGCGTCCCCCGTGTGGTACGCGGGAGGTATGGGGCTGAAGAGACTCTGCGGCGCCGACTTGCGCGGAGCGCTCGCCGGAACCGCGTCGATGACCCGGTTGGGACGCGGAGCCCGTAGCTCCCCGTCCCGCTCCGTCCACACCTCGAGATCGCATCCGGAGGCCGCGCCGAAGACCAGTTGCTGGGTCGGGTCGCACACGTACCAGGCGACCCGCAGCACCTTGTGCTTGCGCAGCTGCCGCCACGACCGCTCCTCGTCGCCGGGCTCCATGCGGGCCTCGTTGCCGCCGGCCGGCCCCACATAGCCCGGGGCCTGCGCGAAGGCCAGCTGGAGCAGCTCCTCGACCAGCGGACGGGATACGGCGGGGACGGCGACAGCGGGCAGTCCGCTGCTCGTGCCCCGCACGCAGAAGTAGTCGATGCCCGCCGCCTCCAGAACGGAGACGACGATGTTCAGGTTGCGGGCGCAGGCCGCCCAGGCCGTCGCCCCCTCGACCATCAGCGCACGCATGTGGCGGCGGCCGACGCGGACGACCCGCTGGCTGTAGGCGGAACTGTGCCGGGGCGCCTTCCGCTTGCCCCCCATCGCCCAGACCACCGTGGCGGAGCGCATGGAGTCGGCGGCGGCGAGCGAGGACTTCACGGCCTTGCGGACCGGGGTCGGCACCCCGCGGACGATGCGCTGCCTCGCGCCGGCCGGGACCGCGGACCGGTACGCCGAAATCAGCGCTCCGGCTTCAGGGTTGTCCGAGCCACCCACGAGGCATCCACCATCCATACCCAGCAGCTCTGCCTTCCAAGGATGTCGCACACCTCGCTGCGTGGTCCCTGGAGAAGAAGCTCGCGTTACCAGACGTAGGGGGCTCGTCGCCCCGATCTCACTGCGATCACCACACACCGGCAATCCGTCAAACTTTCACATAATGATTTCCTAAAAGTCCAGGTCGAGACAGCTCGTGGACAGATTGCGACACGTGACAATCATCACCGATGAGTGGTACAACCTTTTTCGCTCTGGACTTCCAACAGGATTCGGTGTATTGACGCGCCGTAAGTCGTCAGGCTTCGTCGACCTGTGGCGATGCGGGCCGGCTCAGTTGCCCGGCAGGCGGTCCCAGTCGGACAGGGTGAGCCCGGGTTCCGGCCGCTGCCGATTCACCAGGACAGTGCCGTCCGCGGCGACCGTCGCCATGGCGACCCGGCCCAGCCCGTCAAGCGCCAGCGCCGGAGTGCCGATACAGGTCACCCCCGTGTCGGTCCACCACAGTCCGCCGGACTCCCCACCGGTGCCGCAGACGCCGAGCACGGCTGTTCCCGTACGCCCCTGATGGGCCAGGAGCGTGCAGTCGTAGCCGTCGACGGTGGCACGGAGCGTGGCGTGGGGCCCCTCTCCCGGGGCCCCGCCCGCGGGGAAGGCCCACTCGCCGGGCCGCTGCACGTAGACACCTGTCCCGCTCTGCTCGGACCAGTACGCGGTGAACACCCCGGGAGCGGTCTCGAGGAGCGCGGCCGAGCCGGGTACCGGAGCGGGCATCAGGTCCTGCGCCCGGCGCAGGACCGCTCCGGGCTCCGTCTGCACCCAGCGCATGACCGACCGGTTCCCCGGCGCGAGGAGTTCCACCAGGCCGGCGGAGTTCGCCGCGGCGGTCAGCCCGCCCGCGACCGCACCGCCGCGCAGGTCCTTCCAGGCCTCCCACGCCCCGCTCTTGGACTCGCGCCGGAGCATGACCCCGCCGGGGCCGCCGGAGACGAAGACGTGGACCGTGCCCTGTCCGTCGACGGCGGCTGTCGGCACGCCGAGTGTCGCGGCATCCTTCGGGTCGCGGTACGGGTTACCCAGGGAACGCCACTCCCCCAGCGTCCGACCCGACTGGTACTGCACGGCGTAGAGCAGGTCGACCTTCGGGGGCGCGGCCCCGCCCGGCCGCTTCTCCCTGCGCCCGAGGAAGTGCGCGTAGCGATTGGCCCCTTGGGCGACGGCGAGACCGGTCAGCCCGTCAGCGGGGAAGAAGTACGGCCTGCTCCAGCGCCCGCTGCCGACCGCGGTCTCCGTCCAGCGGTGCACACCGCCTTCGACGAGCGCGTACACGGCGAGGCGGTCGTCGTTCCCGCGCAGCAGCCACGACCCCGTGGCCACCGCCGTCACGGACGCCCGCTGGGGCCGCACCTCGGCCTCGACACCGGCTCGGGACCGCCGGTCCACCGCCTGCGCACCTCTGCCGCGCATGTGTGCCGTCCCTTCCCACCCCAGGCCCGGTGCCCACAGATGACTCCAGAATTCGCCACATCATAAGCACTTCCGAACAAGCGTCCCGCTGCTCCGTCGGAGCCGCACGAGCCTCAGATCACGACCTCCGCAACGGATTCAGGAACGGACGGAGCCTCGTGGGACGGGGCGGTTCGCCTTCCTGCCCAGGGCGAACAACCGGGCACATCACTCATACGAGTGCTCGAGTACACGTCTATAGTTCAATGCCAACCAAGTGTCAGACGAGCAGCACCGACCCGGCCCCTCACGGGAGCGGCCTGCTGCCCTTGCCCTCTGGGCACGAGTTGCGAGGATCCCGCCGTGAGCCACGACCTGAGCACCCCTGTGCCGCCTGCCCATCACTCCCCGCCCGACAAGCGCGGCAACCGCAGAGCTCAGAAGAAGAAGCGCCGTACCGGCCGGATCGTGCTCCTCTCCCTGCTCGCCCTCGTCCTCGCACTCGGCGGTACGGCCTACTGGCTCTACAGCGACCTCGACGACAACATCAAGGGTGTCGACATCAACGACGCGATCGGCAAGGACCGTCCGGAGAAACTGCCCACCTCCGGGCAGAACATCCTTGTCCTCGGCTCGGACTCGCGCGCCGGTGACAACGCCGGGCTGGACGCCGGCCACGTCTCCGGCGCCCGCTCCGACACCGCGCTGGTGATGCACATACCCGAGGGCCGCACCGAGGCCGTCGCCATCAGCATTCCCCGCGACACCCTGGTGACCCGGCCCGAGTGCACGAAGTCCGACGGCACCACGGTGGCGTCGGCGAAGCGCGTGATGTTCAACTCCGTCTACGGACAGGTCGGCCCGGCCTGTGTGGTGAGGACCGTGGAGCAGATGTCCGGCATCCGCATGGACCACTACATGGAGATCGACTTCGCCGGCTTCAAGGGGCTGGTGGACGCGATAGGCGGGGTCACCGTCACCGTGGACCAGGACATCCACGACAAGTCCAGCGGCCTGGACCTGACCGCCGGCACCCACCGCCTGGACGGCACCCAGTCCCTGCAGTTCGTCCGCACCCGGCACGGCGTCGGCGACGGCAGCGACCTCGGACGCATCAGCCTCCAGCAGCAGTTCATGCTGGCCCTGCTGAGCGAGATCAAGAAGCAGGACCTCCTGGGCAGCCCCACCAAGACGTACAAGATCGCCGACAAGCTGACCGCGGCCCTCACCACCGACTCCGAACTCGCCTCTCTCACCAAGCTGGCGGAGTTCGGGCGCAGCCTGAACGGAGTCGACCCCTCCAGCATGGAGACGATCATGCTGCCGGTGAGGTACGACAAGGTCGACCCCAACCGCGTCGTGGCCGCGGAGCCCCAGGCGACCGAACTGTGGAAGGCGCTCCGCAACGACTCCCCCATCCCCGAGTCCGCCAAGAAGTCCCCGGCGACGGGCGGCTGACCCTGCCAACGGGGCCGGCGTCCCCCGGAGAGAGGTGGGCGTCCAGGCCGCTCCGCTCTCCTCACCTCGGTCCCGGACCCACGGGTCATCGGAGCGGCCCCGCCTGGCCCCTGCCTGCCCTCCCGGCGCGCGGATATCGTTGCACAGCACGAGAGCAAGCCGCTCGCGAAGGGCCAGGGTTGGCCGACGCCTTCCGGGGCCACGACTTCCGGGCCCGCTGGGGGTCTCGCCCATGCGTGGGCCGGTTCGCGGCGGCAGTGCGCCGGCTCCGGCCTCGGCGACGCGGGCCGGCCGGCTGCTCCGGACGCGGCTCACCGCGGACTGGGCCCGCGTCTGATTCCGACCGGAAGGACCCCGGATGCCGCCCCCGCCGCCCGCCCCGGAGCACGACCCGGGCCGTGCCCCCGCCCTGCTGATCGTCGACGGGGCCAACGTCGTCGGCTCCGTCCCGGACGGGTGGTGGCGCGACCGGCGGGGCGCCGCCGAACGCCTGCGTGACCGGCTCGCCGGGTACGTCGCGGGAGGCGTCCCCGGCGTACCGGGTCCGCTGGAGATCGTGCTGGTCCTGGAGGGCGCCGCGCGGGGGGTACCGTCCGTGCCCGGCGTACGGGTCGAGGAGGCCTCCGGCAGCGGCGACGACCACATCGTCCGGCTGGCCGCCGCCGCGGTGGACCGGATCCGGGTGGTCGTCACCGCCGACCGCGAACTGCGCCAACGGGTCACCGCAACAGGCGCCACCACCGTGGGCCCACGCACTGTGTATGGCCCCGTCTCGGGACCCGGTTCCGAGTTTGGCTCCGGTTCCGAGTTTGGCTCCGGCTCCTAGTCCGGCGACAGCCCCGCACCCGGCACGAGCTCCGGTTCCAACTCCGTCTCAAACTCCGGCTCCGACTCCGAGCCCGGCGACAGCCCCGCACCCGGCACGAGCTCCGGTTCCAACTCCGTCTCAAACTCCGGCTACGCTCCGAGCCCGGCTCCGCTCCGAGCCCGGCGACAGCCCCGCACCCGGCACGAGCTCCGGTTCCAACTCCGTCTCAAACTCCGGCTCCGGCTCCGACTCCGGCTCCGGCTCCGGCTCCGGCTCCGGCTCCGGCTCCGGCTCCGGCTCCGGCTCCGGCTCCGGCTCCGGCGACCAGGATGCCTCCGGCCCGGAGCCGGTTCGAGTCCAAGTCCGGTCCTGGCTGCGGCTCCGAGTCCGGCTCCAGCCCGGGACCCAGTTCCGGCTCCGGCCCGGCTCCGGCGACCGGGACGCCTCCGGACAGGGGCGTTGATCTCGGACTCGGCCAGGACTGAAAGCCGCGGCCGGGCTGCCTCAGTTCAGTGTGGCCTGGTACAGCGCTACACAGGCGCTGGCCACCAGGACGCCCAGGACGATCCGTTTGAAGCGGGTGGGATGCGTGCGGGCGAAGAGGCGGTCGCCGAGCCACCAGCCCACCAGCAGGCCGGGAAGACCGGCGCCGGTCAGCAGCAGGCTGTCCGTGGTCAGCCGGCCGACGGCGAGGAAACCGGCGAGGGCCAGGGCGTCCTGGACGCAGAACGTGGCCTGGAGCGTGGCCCGGAACTCCCGGGGCGCCAGTCCCATGGCCTGGAAGGTGGCGACCAGCGGCGGTCCGTTCATACCGGTCGCGGTCAGCAGCGCCCCGCTGGCGAAACCCGACGCGATGGTGGGGCCCGTCCCGCGCCGGAAGGTCAGGCCGCGGCCGATCAGGACGGCGAACAGCAGCACCACACAGGCGATGAGGGCCGACAGCGCGCGGGCGCCGAGCAACGTCACCGCGAGCAGCCCGAGCGGCATGCCCACAAGTCCCGCTCCGCTCACCAGCCCCGCGGTGCGCACACTGACGTGCTCCCTCTGGTGGACGCAGACCGCCAGCGAGAGGACCCCGCCCAGCGCTGTGACCACGACGATGGCGTTCTGAGGGCTGGTCAGCAGGGTCAGCAGCGGCACCGCCACCAGCGCGAACCCGAAGCCGCTCAGTGCCTGCGCGAACGACGCCAGCGTCGTGACCAGCGCCACCTCGGCGATCAGGGTCGTCGTCACGTGCACCTCTCCGGCCCACTTCCGCCGGGGTGGCCCGTCCGTCCCCGTTCTCCCCCCGCACATTACCGACCGGAGCGATCGCCGATCGCCCAGGGGCCCTGGACCACCACGCCCAGGGTCTTTCGTTCGGATCAGGCCGGATCAAAGGCCCGCGAGCCCGGCATGATCAAACGAGAGGCCCTAGCCCTGGCCCTGCCCCTCTCCCTGGGGTCGCGGCCGGGCCTGGCGCTCGCCGAGCCTGCTGTGCGTGCGGCCGTAGAGGAAGTACACGACGAAGCCGATGACCATCCAGATGGCGAAGCGGAGCCAGGTCTCGGCGGGGAGGTTGACCATCAGCCAGAGGGAGGCGCAGACGGAGAGGACGGGGATCACCGGGACCCAGGGGGTGCGGAAGGCGCGGGGCAGGTCGGGCCGGGTGTTGCGCAGGATGATCACGCTGATCGCGACGACCACGAACGCGAACAGGGTGCCGATGTTCACGAGTTCGGCGAGTTCGCTCAGACTGGTGAAGCCGGCGACGACGGCGATGACCACGCCGAGCAGGATGGTCGGCCGGTACGGGGTGCGGAACCGCGGGTGGGTGTGCGAGAAGAACCGGGGCAGCAGCCCGTCCCGGCTCATCGCGAAGAAGACCCGGGCCTGGCCCAGGAGCAGGATCATGCACACCGTGGTCAGGCCGACGGCCGCGCCGAAGCTGATCAGCCCCGCGTACCACGGATGCCCGGTGGCCTTGAACGCGTCGGCGAGCGGCGCGTCCACGGACAGCGCGCTGTACTTCTGCATCCCGGTGACGACGATCGACACGGCGACGTACAGCACGGTGCAGATGATCAGCGAACCGAGGATGCCGCGCGGCACGTCGCGCTGGGGGTTGCGGGTCTCCTCGGCCGCGGTGGCCACGACGTCGAAGCCGATGAAGGCGAAGAAGACGACGGACGCGGCGGTGAAGATGCCCATGACGCCGAAGTTCGAGGGCGCCCAGCCGAACATCAGCTGGATGAGCGGCGCCTTGAGGTTGCCGCCCGCGGGCACCGGCTGGGCCTTCGGGATGAACGGGTCGTAGTTGCCGCTCTTGATGAAGAAGGCGCCCGCGATGATCACGACGAGCACCACGGCCACCTTGACGGCGACGACGATCGAGGTGACCCGCGCGGAGAGCTTCATGCCGAGGACGAGGATGACGGTGAGGGCCAGGACCAGGAGGGCGGCGAGGATGTCGAAGCCGAAGCCGGTCGCGGTGCCACGGCCGCTGAGATACTCGGGCAGGTGCCAGCCCGCGTTGTCGAGCAGCGAGTGGATGTAACCGGACCATCCGACGGCGACCACCGCGGTGCCGAGCGCGAGTTCCAGCACCAGGTCCCAGCCGATGATCCAGGCGGGGAACTCGCCGAGCGAGGCGTAGGAGAAGGTGTAGGCGGAGCCGGCCACCGGGACCGTGGAGGCGAACTCCGCGTAGCAGAGCGCGGCGAGCGCGCAGACCACCCCGGCCACGACGAAGGACAGGGAGACGGCGGGGCCGGCGCTGTTCCTGGCCGCCGTACCGGTGAGGACGAAGATGCCGGTACCGATGATGACACCGACGCCGAACACGGTCAGATCGAGGGCCGACAGGGATTTTCTGAGCGCGTGCTCGGGTTCCTCGGTGTCCTGAATCGACTGCTCGACGTTCTTTGTCCTGAATAGCGTGCTGCTCACGGCGTGACCTCCCCTGCTTGTCGTCCTCGACATGGTCCGAATTGGCTCGACATGATCGAGAGAGCTGGGGATGCGTATGCCCCGGCACTCGCAGGTTCACGCAGACGGGCCGATTGCGCCACCCGTAAGAGGGGGCACGACCGGCCCGTGTCGTCATCCGCGCGGTCCGCCGGCTCAGTCGCGCGCGGGCTGCACCGCCGCGTCGATCCCCGCGTCGATCCCCGCGTCGATCCCCGCGTCGATCCCCGCGTCGACCTCCGCGTCGACCTCCGCCTCCGGCCGCTCGAACCGGCCGTCCAGCTTGGAGACCAGGCCCGTTACCTGACGGGCGATGTCCGGCGCGGTCAGGCCGATCTCCGCCAGCACCTCGGCGCGGGAGGCGTGGTCGAGGAAGCGCGGCGGGATGCCGAAGTCGCGCAGCGGCACGTCCACGCCCGCGTCCCGCAGGGCCTGGGAGACCGCCGAGCCGACGCCGCCGACGCGGGAGTTGTCCTCGACGGTGACGACCACGCGGTGTCGTGCGGCGAGCGGCGCCATGGCCTCGTCGACGGGCTTGACCCAGCGCGGGTCGACGACGGTCGTGGTGATGCCCTGCTTGTCGAGGAGCGTGGCCACCTCCAGGCACATCGGGGCGAGGGCGCCGACGGAGACGAGGAGGACGTCCGGGGTGTCGGTGCCGGGCTCGCGCAGGACGTCCATGCCGCCGACCCGGCCCACCGCGGGTACGGCGGGACCGACGGCGCCCTTGGAGAAGCGGACCACGGTCGGCGCGTCGTCGACCTCGACGGCCTCGCGCAGCTGGGCGCGGACCTGGTCGGCGTCGCGCGGGGCGGCCAGCCGCAGACCCGGGACGACCTGAAGGATCGACATGTCCCACATGCCGTTGTGGGAGGCGCCGTCGGTGCCGGTGACACCGGCCCGGTCCAGGACGAAGGTGACTCCGCACTTGTGCAGGGCCACGTCCATCAGGACCTGGTCGAAGGCGCGGTTGAGGAAGGTGGCGTAGACGGCGAAGACGGGGTGCACGCCGGCGTGGGCGAGGCCGGCCGCGGAGACCGCGCCGTGCTGCTCGGCGATGCCGACGTCGTAGACCCGGTCGGGGAAGGCCTTGGCGAACTTGTCCAGGCCGACCGGCTGGAGCATGGCCGCGGTGATGGCGACGACGTCCTTGCGCTCCTTGCCGAGCCTGACCATCTCGTCGCCGAAGACGGAGGTCCAGTCGGCGCCGGAGGTGGCGATCGGCAGTCCGGTGTCGGGGTGGATCTTGCCGACGGCGTGGAAGCGGTCGGCCTCGTCCTGGAGGGCGGGCTGGTAGCCGCGGCCCTTCTCGGTGAGGCAGTGCACGATGACGGGACCGCCGAACCGCTTGGCGCGGGCCAGCGCCGACTCCAGGGCCTCGATGTCGTGACCGTCGATGGGGCCGACGTACTTCAGGCCCAGGTCCTCGAACATGCCCTGCGGGGCGATGAAGTCCTTCAGGCCCTTCTTGGCGCCGTGCAGGGTCTCGTACAGCGGCCGGCCGACGACCGGGGTCCGCTCCAGCACCTCCCGGGTGCGGGTCAGGAAGCGTTCGTAGCCGTCGGTGGTGCGCAGGGTCGCCAGGTGGTTGGCGAGGCCGCCGATGGTGGGCGCGTAGGAGCGCTCGTTGTCGTTGACGACGATGACGAGCGGGCGGTCCTTGGCGTCGGCGATGTTGTTCAGCGCCTCCCAGGCCATGCCGCCGGTCAGCGCGCCGTCGCCGATGACCGCGGCGACGTGGCTGTCCCGCTCGAGCAGCTGGTTGGCCTTGGCGATGCCGTCTGCCCAGCCCAGCACGGTGGAGGCGTGGCTGTTCTCGATGACGTCGTGCTCGGACTCGGCCTGCGAGGGGTAGCCGGACAGGCCGCCCTTCATCTTCAGCCTGGAGAAGTCCTGGCGGCCGGTGAGCAGCTTGTGCACGTAGGACTGGTGGCCGGTGTCCCACAGCACCTTGTCCTTCGGCGACTGGAAGACCCGGTGCAGGGCGATGGTCAGCTCCACCACGCCGAGGTTGGGGCCGAGGTGGCCGCCGGTTTTGGAGACCTCGGTGACGAGGAAGGTCCGGATCTCCTGCGCCAGCTGGTCCAGCTCCTCCAGGCTGAGCCGGTCCAGATCGCGCGGTCCCCTGATGCGGGTCAGCAGCGGCACCCGTGCCTCCTTGCGTAGAGCTGATCGAGCTGTTGCCGGGCTCGTCGAGTCTAATGTTCCGCCCGGGCCGCCGGTGTCCGGGCCGGGGGTCGTACGTCACGCGAACGGCGGTACCCACTGTCGCGCCCGGCATGACACGACTGTGCCCAGCACCGCCATGGGTGCCGGGCACAGCCTGGGTCGGGCGAACTTACGCGCGGCCCGCCGTCTTCTGCGTCTTCCGGGTCACGGCGTCGATGACGACCGTTGCCAGCAGGACGCCACCGGTGATCATGTACTGGACCGGGGAGGCGATGCCCTCCAGGGCGAGGCCGTACTGGATCGAGACGATGACCAGCACACCGAGAAGCGCGTTCCAGGTGCGGCCGCGGCCGCCGAACAGGGACGTACCGCCGATCACGGCCGCCGCGATGACGTTCATCAGGAACTCGCCGGTGCCCGCGCCCTGGTTGGCCGATGCGATCTTCGAGGCGACGAAGAGACCGCCGATCGCGGCGAAGGTGCCGGCGATCGCGAAGACCGAGATCCGGACCAG
This sequence comes from Streptomyces sp. NPDC001292, assembly GCF_042896465.1. NCBI lineage: Bacteria > Bacillati > Actinomycetota > Actinomycetes > Kitasatosporales > Streptomycetaceae > Streptomyces > Streptomyces sp. NPDC001292. The sequence goes on along the minus strand of NZ_JBIAXG010000002.1, from coordinate 403,802 downwards.
TTCCACGTTGATGCCGGCCCGCCGCGAGGCCTCGACGCTGCCGCCGAGCGCGAAGACCTTGCGGCCGTAGGCGGTGCGGCGGAGCACGAAGTCGGTGATCACCAGCACGGCGAGGAAGATCACCACGGCGAGGGGCAGACCCTTGTACTGGTTGTAGACGATCGCCACGGCGAAGGAGACGACCGCCAGGAGCACGGTGCGCACCACGATGTCGCTGAGCGGGCGGGACGGGATCCCGGCGGCCTCCCGGCGGCGGTTGCCCAGGAACGCGGTCAGGAAGTACCCGGCGACGGCCACGACGGCGAGCCCGTAGGCGGCGGCGACGTCGGTGAAGTAGTAGCTGGTGAGCTTGGTGACGATGCCGTCGTCGAGGTTGATGGTGCCGTTGCTGCCGAGGATCTGGAGCATGAAGCCCTGCCAGAACAGCAGTCCGGCCAGGGTCACGGCGAAGGCGGGGACTCCGACACGCGCGAAGAAGAAGCCGTGGAGGGCGCCGGCCACCGTACCGGTGAGGATGGCCAGCACCAGGGCCAGCACCTCGTTCATCCCGTGTGTGATGTTCAGCACCGCGAAGGTGGCGCCCGCGACACCGGAGACCGAGCCGACCGACAGGTCGATCTCGCCCAGCAGCAGGACGAACACGATACCGACGGCGATCATGCCCGTGCCGACCATGGCGACGGAGATGTCGGAGAGGTTGCCCGCGGTCAGGAAGTTGGAGTTCAGGCTCTGGAAGATGATCCAGATGACCACGAGACCGAGGACGACCGGGACGGAGCCCAGGTCACCGGCCTTCATCTTGCGCTTGAACTCGGTGACATAGCCCGCGAAGCCCTGTTCGCGCACCAGCAGCCGGGGGTCCACGACGGTCGCCGCGCCTGCCGCCGCCTCGGTGTTCTCCAGCGCGCTGCTCTCGGGGGGCGTGGAGGTCTTGTCGATGCTCACTTCTTGATCTCTCCATTGGTGCGCGCCGCACGGCGGGTGACGGCGTTGTCCGTGGCGCCGGTGATGGCGGAGATGATCTCTTCCTGGGAGGTCGACTTGACCTCGAACACACCGTTGTTGCGGCCCAGGCGCAGAACGGCCACCTTGTCCGCGACGGCTTTGACGTCGGCCATGTTGTGGCTGATGAGGATCACCGCGTGACCGCGCTCACGCAGCCGCTCGACCAGGTCGAGGACCTGCGCGGTCTGCTCCACGCCGAGGGCGGCGGTGGGCTCGTCGAGGATGACCAGCTTCGGCTCGCCGAGCATGGAACGGGCAATGGCCACGACCTGGCGCTGGCCGCCGGAGAGCGAGGCGATCGGGATGCGGACGCTGGGGATGCGAATCGACAGCGTGTCCAGCAGTTCGCGGGAGCGGCGCTCCATCTCGACCTCGTCCAGGACGCCGCGGCGGCGGATCTCCCGGCCCAGGTAGAGGTTGCCGACCACGTCGATGTTGTCGCACAGCGCGAGGTCCTGATAGACGGTCGCGATGCCGAGGTTCTGGGCGTCGTGCGGCTTGTTGATCTGGACTGCGCGGCCTTCCCACTCGATGCGGCCCTCATCGATGGGGTGCACGCCGGCGATCGTCTTGACCAGCGTGGACTTTCCGGCGCCGTTGTCGCCCACCAGGGCGACCACCTCACCGGCGTGGACCTCAAGCTCTACGTCGGTGAGCGCCTGGACGGCACCGAACCGCTTGGAGACCCCGCGCAACGCCAGCACGGGCGTAGCGGACAAGTGAACCATCTCCTTCGCCGCCTGACCCGGCGGGAGGTTGTGCAGAAGTTTGGGGGTTGTTCCGTCCGGCGCCCCGCACGAGCTTGCGGGGCTTGGACACGCGGGGCGCCGGCGGAGCCTGGGGGCGCGTCCCGTCAGGGGATTCAGGGGTGAACTCGCCTGAACTCCCCCGACGCCGGAGGCGCTTGCGTCGCGTTGCCGCCGACCGGTCCGGTTACTTCAGACCGATCTTGTCGCAGGCCGCCTTGTACTGGGCGGTGCAGATCTCGGCGACGGTGTAGACGCCGTCCTTGACGACGGTGTCCTGGATGTTGTCCTTGGTCAGCGAGGTGACCTCGACCAGGACCGAGGGGACGCCCTTGGTGGTGGGGCTGTCGACCTTGTCCTTGGCGATCGAGTCCAGCGACTTGCCCTGGGCCAGGGCGACGGCCATCTCGGCGGCGGCGTCGGCCTCGGGGGCGTACGGCTTGTAGACGCTCATGTACTGCTCACCGGCGACGATGCGCTGCACACCCGCGAGTTCGGCGTCCTGGCCGGTGACCGGGACGGAGATGCCGGCGGCCTTCAGGGCGGTGATGATGCCGCCGGCCATGCCGTCGTTGGCGGAGTAGACGCCGACGATGTTCTTCTTGCCGATGGCGGAGATGGCGCCCTCCATGTTGGAGTTGGCGTTCTCCGGCTTCCACTCCTTGGTGTCGTACTCCTTGCCGATGTTCACCTTGCCGTCCAGCACCTCGTGGGCGCCCTGCTTGAACTGCGCGGCGTTCGGGTCGGTGGAGGAACCGTTCATCATGACGATCTTGCCGGACTTGGCCTTGCCGCCCAGCGCCTTGAGCAGCGCATCGCCCTGGGTCTTGCCGACCGTCACGTTGTCGAACGAGGTGTAGGCGTCGATCGGGCCCTGGGCCAGGCGGTCGTAGGCGACGACCGGGATGCCGGCGTCCTTGGCCTTCTGTACCGAGTTCTTGATGGCGGCGGCGTCCACGGCGTCGAGGATCAGCACGTCCACCTTGTTGGTGATCATGGTCTCGACCTGCTGGCTCTGCAGGGTGGCGTCCTGCTTGGCGTTGGCGTAGACGACCTTGCCCTTGTTGTTCGTCAGCTCCGCGACCTTCTTGTCGATCAGCGGGCGGTCGAACTTCTCGTAACGAGCGGTCTGGTTCTCCGGCAGCAGCAGGCCGACCTTGATGTCGTCGCCCTTCTTCTCGCTGCCGGCCGACTTGGAGGAGTCGCCACCGGACTCCTTGGCGCTGCCACAGGCGGCGAGCGAGACGGCCATGGCACCAGCAGCAACGGCGAAAGCCGCCCGACGCATACGCGTGTTCACTTCTTCAAACCTCCCTGACGAGGCCGCGTCGTTGCGGCCGAGGTGGCTGGAAGTCAACTCGGCCGCGCGTGCGACGTCAAGAAGTAAATCCTTAACGAGATGGCAACGGTGCCATCCGTTCTCTAAGTGAAGGCAGGCGTCGCCGCGTGCAACGTGCCGTCCAAAAGGGTTGAATCGCCCATCTCGTTGAGCGCCAGGGCGAGCGCCCCGAGCACTTCGGCGCGGCCGCCAAGTGCCCCGGGGAGAATGGTGAGTTGGCGCGCGGCACTGGGGATGGCGTACCGTCCGACCGACTCCCTGATCGGGCCCAGCACCAGCTCACCGGCCTCGGCGAGGTCGCCACCGAGCACCACTCGGCTGGGGTTGAGCAGGTTGCAGAGATTGGCGACCCCGCTGCCGATGTGGCGGCCGACGTCGGCGATCACCCGGCGGCAGCCCGGATCGCCGTCCCGCGCCAGCCGTACGACGCCCTCCATGGTCAGGTCGGTGCCGTGACTGGGCCGGAGCAGCGGGAGGACGTACCCGGCGGCGGTGAAGGTCTCCAGGCAGCCGCGGTTCCCGCAGCGGCAGACCGGGCCGGACTCGTCGAGCGTGATGTGCCCGATCTCGCCCGCCGTACCGCCGGGGCCGCGGTAGATCCTGCCGCTGATCACCAGGCCCGCGCCGACCCCGCTGGCGATCTTGATGTACGCCAGGTCGCGCACGCCCCGGCCGCTGCCCCAGACCAGCTCGCCCAGAGCGCCCAGGTTGGCGTCGTTGTCCACGTGCACCGGCACGCCGAGGCGCCCCCGCAGCTCCTCGGCGGGCCTGACGCCCCTCCAGCCCGGCAGGATGGCCGTGGAGCCCAGGGTGCCGGACTCGACGTCGATCGGGCCGGGTACGCCGACACCCACGCCGGCGATCTTGGAACGGTCGACGCCCGTGGCCGTGATCAGGCGGTTGACCAGCTCCTCCGCCCGGTCGAAGCCCTGCGTCGAGGAGGCGTCCACGTCCAGCGGCTCGGACTCCTCGGCCAGCACCTGGTGGGCGAGGTTGCCGATCGCCACCCGCAGGTGCGTGTGCCCGAAGTCCACGCCGATCACGATGCCGGCGTCCCCGCTCAGGGACACGCTGCGGGCCCGGCGCCCACCTGCGGAAGTGGGCGTGACCTGGACCGTTCCACCGTCCTTGAGCTCGCGCACGATGTTGGAGACCGTCGCCGCGGACAGGCCCGTGGTCCGCGCGATCTCCGCCTGCGTGAGTGATCCGGCAAGACGCACGGCACGTACGACCCGCTCCAGGTTGGCTCGGTGCAGCGACGACTGCGACCCTGGAGTCTCCACGACGACCTCCTGAGCGCGGGGCCGCTTCGGCGGGGCCCCGTCCATGTCCAACTAGTGAACTCTAAGCTGAGCTGTTCGGGTCCCCTCCCGTCAAGAGGTTGAACAGTATCCGGGTCCTTGGACACGCTGATGGAGCCGTGGCACGCGTACGTGTGCAGACATGCGTGAGCCGCCCCCGCACGCCCCGGAGGGGGCGGCGAGAGCGGCGTACACGGGCGGCCGGGCCCAAGCGCGGCACGCGAGGGGCGGGCCGGCGGCCAGGGCACCGGAAGGCGGCTCACGGGAGCGGCAGGACGCACGGGACGGCGCGCGTGGGCCGCAGGACGCCCGGGCGCGGCGAGCGGGAGCGGCCAGGACGCACGGGACGGCGCGCGCCGGCGGTGGAGCGCCGGGGGCTACTTCAGGGCGCCCGCCGTGAGCCCCTGCACCACCTGGCGCTGGAAGACGATGTACGCGGCGAGCACCGGCAGCATCGCCATCACCAGTCCGGCGAAGAGACCGGACCAGTCGCCCTTGTAGCCCTGGCTCACGGCCAGCTGCACCAGGCCCTGGGTGAGCACGTGCTTGTCCGGGTCGGTGTTGAGCACCGTCGGCAGCATGTACTGGTTCCACTGCCCCAGGAAGTTGAAGATCCCGACGCTGATCAGGCCGGGCTTGGCCATCGGCAGCATGATCTGGAAGAACGTCCGGGTGTGCGAGGCCCCGTCCACGAAGGCTGCCTCCGCCACCGAGGTCGGCAGGGTCCGGAAGAACGCGGTCAGGAAGAACACCGTGAACGGCAGCGAATAGGCGATGTAGACCAGGATCAGGCCGTGAATGGTGTTCAGCAGTCCCATGTTGTTCACGACGTAGAACAGCGGGACCAGGGCCAGCATGATCGGGAAACTCATACCGCCGATGAAGAGGTAGTAGATGAAGCGGTTGCCCGGAAAGTCGAAACGGGCCAGCACATACGCCGCCATCGAACCGAGCACCAGCGTGCCGATGAGCGAACCACCCACCACCAGAACGGTGTTGAGGAAGTATTCGCTCATGTTGGCGTCGGTCCAGGCCCGCGCCCAGTTGTCGAAGTGGAGTTTGTCGGGCAGCGCCCAGGGCGAGCTGAAGATGGAGTTGTCGTCCTTGAAGGACGTCATCACCGCCCATACCAGCGGCATGACCACCATGATCGCCCAGATGATCAGAATGCCGTGCGAGAAGACGTTGAGGACGGAGCCGTCCTTCTTCCGTCCGCCCGGCTTCTCGGCCGGCGCGCCGGCCGTGGCGAGGCCGATTCCGGACTCGGCCGGAACGGGGGCGGGGGTGTCGGTCGTTTTCATCGTCAGAACTCCAGCCGCTCGCGCCGGCCCAGCCGCATCACGGCGGCGGCGAAGGCCAGCGTGACGACGAGCAGGGCGACGCCGATCGTGGTGGCGTAGGCGGCCTGACCGTCACGGAACGCCTTCTGGTACACGTACAGGACCATGACGGTGGTCGAGTAGTCGGGGCCGCCCGGCCCGGTCGTCATGATCCCCACGACCGCGAACGACTCCGCCCCGAGGGCGAGGATGCCCATGTACACCCAGCCGGACTGCACGGTGTCCCACAGCAGCGGCAGGGTGATCCGGAAGAAGGTGGTGAACCGGCTGGCGCCGTCCAGCAGCGCGGCCTCGTACAGGTCCGCCGGGATGGAGGCCATGCCGGCGGAGAACAGGACCACGAAGAAGCCGACCGTGGACCAGACCAGCACCGCCATCACGCACCACAGCGCCAGGCCCGGGTCGCCCAGCCACAGCGGCTGGACGCTGCCGAGCCCGATCCCGCGCAGCACGGAGTTGATCGCGCCGCTGTCCGGGTTGTACGCGAACGCGAACAGCAGGGCCACGATCGCGATCGACAGTACCTGTGGGAAGAAGTAGACGATCTTGTAGAACGAGGAGCCGCGGACGCCGGAGATCGCCGGACCTCCCCGGCGGCGCCGCCCACCCACATTGATCATGAAGGAGAAGAACAGCGCCAGGCCGATCGTCACCAGCGGTAGCAGCAGGGCGAACAGCAGGCTGTGCTGCAACGACTTCCAGAAGATGCCGTCGTCGAGCATCCTCTGGTAGTTGTCGAAGCCGACCATCTGGAATTCGGGGCTCAGACCGGTCCAGTCCGTGAACGAGTAGTAGATGGACTGGATGAACGGCCAGATGACGAAAAGCGCGTACAGCCCCAGGGGAACCGTGAGGAACCCCACGATGAACCGGTACTTGCCGTGCTGCATTGCTGCCGACCCCGATCTCTGGGTGGGTGCTACCGCTGGTGACGGATCCTCAGGACTACTGGTGCTTGTAGTGCTTGATCGACTGGTCCTTCGCGGCCTCGTCGGCGAAGCCCTGGATCTTCTTGATGGCCTCGGCCGGAGTGAGGCGGCCGGCCATCATCTCGCCGATGCCCGACACACCGATCTTCTCCTTCTGGAGCTGCACGTACCAGTCCTGCAGCCGCGGGTTCACCACGTTGGAGCCGGCCTTGTCCAGCGCCGCGACTCCGGACTTCAGTCCGGGGGTGAGCGGAATGCCGTCCGTACCGCCGTTGTACGCGGTGAGCGACTTCACCTTGGAGGTGAAGTTCTTCGAGGAGGCCTCGCTGAGCATGATGCGCAGCTGCTCCATGCCGCCCTCGGGGTTCTTGGCCTTGGCCGGGACGACGAACGGCTCGCCGCCGGAGGCCCAGATGGTGCCGAACGGCATCTTGTCGGAGCTGTCGAGGCCGGTGGGCGCGGACACGGCGAGGTCGAAGTCCTGCGGGATGACGTTGGCGGACTCGTTCTCCACCCAGGAGCCGTTCGGGATGAACAGCGCCTTGCCCTTGGCCCAGGCGGTCTGCGACTGGATGTGGTCCAGGCCCGGGGTGCCCTTGAGGACGTAGCCCTTCCGGTAGAGCTCGTAGTAGGCCTCGAAGCAGGCCTTGACCGCCGGGTGCTTCCAGGCGTTGGGCTCGAGGTTGTCGATGGCGTCCAGGACCTCGCGGCCGCCGACCTTGCCGATCATCGGGTAGAGCGAGAAGGGCAGGTAGTAGGGGTACTTGCCGGCGTAGGTCCAGCCGGCCATGCCCTTCTTCTTGGCCTTCTCGCAGACCTTGAGCATCTCGTCCCAGGTCTCCGGGTACTTCTCGTCCAGCGAGTCCAGGGCCTTCTGCGAGTACCACACGCCGTAGACCGCGTAGGCGTAGTACAGGATCCAGACCGGCTGACCGTCGAACTGGCCCATCTCCACGATGCCCGGGCGCAGCGTGTCGCGGACCTTCTTGCTCGGGTCGTCGTAGGAGGCCGCGTCCAGCAGCGGGGTGAGGTCCGCGAGCTGGTTCTTGCCCACGAGGACGCCCATGTCCATCTGCTCCGCGCCGGAGTTGTCGATGAGGTCCGGCGGGTTGCCCTGGTTGAAGCGCGGCTGGAGCGTCGACTGGATCTTCTGCGTGGCGGCGAACTTGGTCTTCGCCTTGGGGAAGTCCTTCTGATAGACCTTCACGGCGTCCTCGGCGTACGCCTTGCCGAAGCCGCCGTCGAACAGGACGAATTCCATCTGCGCGGTGTCGTTGACACCGAGCGGGTTCTTCTCGGTCTTCTTGCCGGCCTTGGCCTTGTCCTGACCGCTGTCGCCACCACTGGCGCAGGCGGACAGGAAGCTCATCGCGGGAACGCTGATCAGACCGAGTGCGGCGGACCGCTTGATCAGAGCCCGGCGGCCAACGCCTCCGTGGTTCTCGGCGGAAGTGGATCCCATGCTCAAGTCCTCGCCTTCTCCAGGACTCAGGCGGTGAACCGGATCCTCCCCGGCACCGCGGTCGGGTCAAGCTGGGTCGTGCAGGAAGTACGTCGTGCGCCATGCACCGGGATCGGACGGAAGACAAGGAGGCCGACGCGTTTCACACGTCGAACCGCCCCTTCCGACTCCCCCGGGCCCGCTTCCGGCCGGTCTCACGGTCGCGCGGACGCCGACAGGTATAGTCCACTTCCGGTCAGCGGAGCAAGATCGAGAGCAAGGTTCACCGCGGGTCTTTTCCGAGTTGAGACCTCACGCAGAATATGAGCCGCCCGTGGGCTTCCCTTGACGGAAATATCCTCTCCTTTGTGCCCAGATGCCACACCCAACACCCTTGACATCACTGGTCACTTGGCTCCCTACTGGTCCTTGCGCAAAGAGCTGACAACGTTGTCCGAATGCAGGGAGGGACACCGCGCATGCAGCGCAGAGTACGGCACAGATGGGGTCCGGCGATCGCCATCACGGCCGCCTTCGTCACGGCAGCCGGCTCGCAGGGGGTCGCGGTCGCCCTGCCCGGCAAGCCCCCGGCCGCCGGCCGGGAGTTCAGCTCCTCGTTCGAGGCCGGCGATCCGGCGCCGGACTGGCTGAACACGGTCGACACCGCTCGGGACGGCGGCAAGCGCGCCTCGGGCGTGGACGGCGGCTACAGCACCGGCATCCCGGGCAATGTGGACGACCACATCACCGAGGTCCGGGCCAGTGGGGAGAACACCGGCGGCGGGGAGGTGAAGGAGAACCTCGTCGACGGCGAGTCCGGCACCAAGTGGCTGACGTTCGAGCCCACCGGCTGGGTCGAGTTCGACTTCGACAAACCGGTGAAGATCGCCCGCTACGCCCTCACGTCCGCCAACGACTTCGCCGGGCGCGACCCGAAGGACTGGTCCCTGAAGGGCTCCACCGACGGCAAGGACTGGAAGACCCTCGACACCCGCACCGGGGAGAACTTCTCCGAACGGTTCCAGACCAGGACCTACGACCTGGCCGAACCGGCCGAGTACCAGCACTTCCGGCTCGACGTCACCGGGAACAACGGCGCCTCGGACATACTCCAGCTCGCCGATGTGCAGTTCTCCACCGGCGGCGACGACGCGCCGGCCCCGCAGGACATGCTCTCGCTGGTCGACCGCGGCCCGAGCGGCTCCCCGACCGCCAAGTCGGGCGCCGGATACACGGGCAAGAGGGCCCTGCGGTACGCCGGAAGGCACACCGCGAAGGGCCGGGCGTACTCGTACAACAAGGTCTTCGACGTCAACGTCGAGGTGCTGCCCGACACGCAGTTGTCGTACCGCCTCTACCCGTCCATGGCCGACGGCGACCGCGACTACGACGCCACCAACGCAGCCGTCGACCTCGCCTTCACCGACGGCACCTACCTGAGCCGGCTGGGCGCGACCGACCAGCACGGCTTCACCCTGAGCCCGCAGGGCCAGGGCGCGGCCAGGGCGCTGTACGTCAACCAGTGGAACAACGTGGTCTCCCGGATCGGCTCGGTCGCCGCCGGCAAGACCATCGACCGGGTCCTCCTCGCCTACGACTCCCCCACCGGCCCCGCGAAGTTCCGCGGCTGGCTGGACGACGTGGTCATCGGGCAGGCGCCGCAGGAGAAGCCGAAGGCGCACCTGTCGGACTACGCGCTGACCACCCGCGGCACCAACTCCAGCGGCAGCTTCTCGCGCGGCAACAACTTCCCCGCGACCGCCCTGCCGCACGGCTTCAACTTCTGGACGCCGGTGACCAACGCGTCCTCGCTGAGCTGGCTGTACGAGTACGCGCGCGCGAACAACGACGGCAACCTGCCGACGATCCAGGCGTTCAGCGCGAGCCACGAGCCGAGCCCCTGGATGGGTGACCGGCAGACCTTCCAGGTGATGCCGTCCGCCGCCGCGGGCACCCCGGACACCGGCCGCACCGCCCGCGCGCTCGCCTTCCGGCACGAGAACGAGACCGCGCGGCCGTACTACTACGGGGTGCGCTTCGAGAACGGCCTCGAGGCGGAGATGACGCCGACCGACCACGCGGCCGTCCTGCGCTTCACCTACCCGGGCGACGACGCGAGCGTGCTGTTCGACAACGTCACCGAGCAGGCGGGCCTGACCCTGGACAAGGAGCACGGCGTCGTCACCGGCTACTCGGACGTCAAGTCCGGGCTGTCCACCGGCGCCACCCGGCTGTTCGTCTACGGCGTGTTCGACAAGCCGGTGAAGGACGGTTCGTCGAGCGGTGTCAAGGGCTACCTGCGCTTCGACGCGGGCAAGGACCGCACGGTCACCCTGCGTCTCGCCACCTCCCTCATCAGCATCGACCAGGCGAAGGACAACCTGCGGCAGGAGGTCCCGGACGGCACCTCCTTCGACGCCGTCAAGGCGGCCGCCCAGCGGTCCTGGGACAGGGTGCTCGGCAAGGTCGAGGTCCAGGGCGCCACGCCCGACCAGCTGACCACGCTCTACTCCAGCCTCTACCGGCTGTACCTGTACCCGAACTCCGGCTTCGAGAAGGTCGGCGGGAAGTACCAGTACGCCTCCCCGTTCTCGCCGATGCCCGGCCAGGACACGCCGACACACACCGGCGCGAAGATCGTCGACGGCAAGGTGTACGTCAACAACGGCTTCTGGGACACCTACCGGACCACCTGGCCGGCGTACTCGCTGCTGACGCCCGGTCAGGCCGGTGAGATGGTCGACGGCTTCGTGCAGCAGTACAAGGACGGCGGCTGGACCTCCCGCTGGTCCTCACCCGGCTACGCCGACCTGATGACCGGCACCTCCTCGGACGTGGCCTTCGCGGACGCGTACGTCAAGGGCGTGCCGATGGACGCGAAGGCGGCCTACGACGCGGCCCTGAAGAACGCGACCGTGGTGCCGCCGTCGTCGGGCGTGGGCCGCAAGGGCATGACCACCTCGCCCTTCCTCGGCTACACCAGCACGGCCACGCACGAGGGCCTGTCCTGGGCGATGGAGGGCTACGTCAACGACTACGGCATCGCGAAGATGGGCGAGGCCCTCTACAAGAAGACGGGCCAGAAGCACTACAAGGAGGAGGCGGAGTACTTCCTCAACCGGGCCCAGGACTACGTGAAGCTCTTCGACTCCCGGGTCGGCTTCTTCCAGGGCCGCGACGCCCGGGGCGACTGGCGCCTCGACCAGTCGAAGTACGACCCGCGCGTGTGGGGCTACGACTACACGGAGACCAACGGCTGGGGCTACGCCTTCACCGCCCCGCAGGACAGCCGGGGCCTGGCGAACCTGTACGGCGGGCGCAAGGGCCTGGCGGACAAGCTCGACACCTACTTCGCCACTCCCGAGACGGCCTCCCCGGAGTTCGTCGGGTCCTACGGCGGTGTCATCCACGAGATGACCGAGGCGCGGGACGTGCGGATGGGCCAGTACGGCCACTCCAACCAGGTCGCCCACCACGTGATCTACATGTACGACGCGGCGGGGCAGCCGTGGAAGGCGCAGGAGAAGGTCCGTGAGGCGCTCTCCCGGCTGTACGTCGGCAGCGAGATCGGCCAGGGCTACCACGGCGACGAGGACAACGGCGAGCAGTCGGCCTGGTACCTGTTCTCCGCGCTCGGGTTCTACCCGCTGGTCATGGGCAGCGGCGAGTACACCATCGGCTCCCCGCTGTTCACCAGGGCGACGCTGCATCTGGACGGCGGCCGCGATCTGGTGATCCAGGCCCCGAAGAACAGCGCGAAGAACGTGTACGTGCAGGGCGTGCGGTTCAACGGCAAGGCGTGGAACTCCACGAGCCTGCCCCACTCCCTGCTGTCCAAGGGCGGTGTCCTCCAGTTCGACATGGGCCCGCGCCCCTCCTCGTGGGGCACGGGCAAGGACGCGGCGCCGGTGTCGATCACGACCGGCGACAAGGCGCCGAGCCCGCGGGCGGACGTGCTGAAGGGCGACGGGGCGCTGTTCGACGACACCTCGTCGACGGAGGCCGCGGTGACGACGGTGGACCTGCCGGCGGCAGGAACCACCAAGGCCGTCCAGTACACCCTGACCTCGCCCGCCGACCGCGCCGAGGCCCCGGCCGGCTGGACCCTTCAGGCCTCCACCGACGGCACGACCTGGAAGACGGTGGACCGGCGCTCGGGCGAGTCCTTCGCCTGGGACAAGCAGACCCGCCCCTTCACGATCGCCGCACCGGGCCCCTACCAGAAGTACCGCCTGGTCCTGGACGGCGCCTCGACACTGGCGGAAGTGGAGCTGCTGGCCTGACGCACCTCCGGCATCCGGCATGAGGAAGGGGCGGGCCCACGGGGCCCGCCCCTTCGTGCCGTCCCGCCGACCGGTCAGCCCGTGGCGGCGGTGAAGACGGCGAGGGCGGGGGTGGCGCCGCCGGTCGCGAGCACCGCGGCCGGCAGCAGGGACATGGGACGGAAAACGCATGACGCGGCCCCTCCTCCTTCGGACAGGTCGCGCAGCACCGGCCGCACAAGCCTCAGGGACGGTGGCGTGCGCCGGTGGTGTCACGGAAGACCGCGTACGGGTGCGCGGGCGCGGCCTGTGCTCACGCGGGCGGGGTCCTGGGCGCCAGTATCGACATCGTTGTCGGCGGAGGGCGGCGCAGTCATGAACAGACCCATTTGGCAACGTTGTCGCACATGGGTGTCGTATCAGCCGGCACCATCGGTGGGCGAGGCGGGAGCCCCTCCGGACGCCAGGTTCCGGTCCGCCGCCATGGGAGCGCCCCCACCTCACTCGCCGGTGCAGCCGGCGTGCACGGCGGCGGCTGTGAACGTCCGGCATGAAAGAGCGGGGCCGCACCCCCGTTGCCGGGGATACGGCCCAACTGCCCTACAGGATCCGATCCGTTACTTGCGGATCAGGCTGCGCAGCACGTACTGCATGATGCCGCCGTTGCGGTAGTAGTCGGCCTCACCGGGGGTGTCGATGCGGACGACCGCGTCGAACTCGACACCGGTGTCGGTGGTGACCTTCATCGTGCTCGGCGTGCGGCCCTCGTTGAGCTCGGTGACACCGGTGATGGAGAAGGTCTCCTCGCCGGTCAGGCCGAGGGAGGACGCGGAGTGGCCCTCCGGGAACTGCAGCGGCAGGACGCCCATGCCGATGAGGTTCGAGCGGTGGATGCGCTCGTAGGACTCGGCGATGACGGCCTTGACTCCGAGCAGTGCGGTGCCCTTCGCGGCCCAGTCGCGGGACGAGCCGGAGCCGTACTCCTTGCCGGCCAGGACGACCAGCGGGATGCCCTGCTCGATGTAGTTGCGCGAGGCGTCGTAGATGAAGGAGACCGGACCGCCGTCCTGGGTGAAGTCGCGGGTGTAGCCGCCCTCGGTGCCCGGCGCGATCTGGTTGCGCAGGCGGATGTTGGCGAACGTGCCGCGGATCATCACCTCGTGGTTGCCGCGGCGGGAACCGTAGGAGTTGAAGTCGCGGCGCTGCACGCCGTGCTCGGTGAGGTACTGGCCCGCCGGGGTGTCGGCCTTGATGGCACCGGCCGGGGAGATGTGGTCGGTGGTGACCGAGTCGCCCAGCTTGGCGAGCACCCGGGCGCCGGCGATGTCCTCGACCGGGGCCGGGTCCATCGTCATGCCCTCGAAGTACGGGGGCTTGCGGACGTAGGTGGACTCGGCGTCCCACTCGAAGGTGTTGCCGGTCGGGATCGGCAGCGACTGCCACTGGGCGTCGCCCGCGAACACGTCGGAGTAGGACTTGGAGAACATGTCCTCGCCGATGGCGTTGGCCACGACGTCGTTGACCTCGGCCTCGGTCGGCCAGATGTCCCGCAGGTGGACCGGGTTGCCGTCCTGGTCGACACCGAGCGCGTCCTGGGTGATGTCCACCTTCATGGAGCCGGCGAGGGCGTAGGCGACGACCAGCGGCGGGGACGCCAGGTAGTTCATCTTGACGTCGGGGTTGATCCGGCCCTCGAAGTTGCGGTTGCCGGAGAGGACCGAGGTGACCGCGAGGTCGTGCTCGTTGACGGCCTTGGAGACCTCCTCCGGCAGCGGGCCGGAGTTGCCGATGCAGGTGGTGCAGCCGTAGCCGACGAGGTTGAAGCCCAGCTTGTCCAGGTACGGCGTCAGGCCGGCCTTGTCGTAGTAGTCCATGACGACCTTGGAGCCAGGCGCCAGCGTCGTCTTGACCCACGGCTTGCGGGTCAGGCCCTTCTCCACCGCCTTCTTGGCCACCAGCGCGGCGGCGACCATGACGTAAGGGTTGGAGGTGTTGGTGCAGGAGGTGATGGCCGCGACGGTGACGGCGCCGTGGTCCAGCTCGTAGGTGGTGCCGTCGGGGGCGGTGACCGGAACCGGGTTGGTCGGGGCGCCGTTGGGGTGGACGGCCGGGGCGTCGGAGGCCGGGAAGGACTCCACGCCCGCCTCGTCGACGCTGTCGACGTAGTTGCGGACGTCCTGCTTGAACTGCTCGGCGGCGTTCGCCAGGACGATGCGGTCCTGCGGGCGCTTGGGGCCGGCGATGGAGGGCACGACGGTGGACAGGTCCAGCTCGAGCTTCTCGGAGTAGTCCGGCTCGGCGTTCGGGTCCAGCCAGAGGCCCTGCTCCTTGGCGTACGCCTCGACGAGCGCGAGCTGCTGCTCGGGGCGTCCGGTCAGGCGCATGTAGTTGATGGTCTCGTCGTCGATCGGGAAGATCGCGGCGGTGGAGCCGAACTCCGGCGACATGTTGCCGATGGTGGCGCGGTTGGCCAGGCTCGTCGCGGCCACGCCCTCGCCGTAGAACTCGACGAACTTGCCGACCACGCCGTGCTTGCGCAGCATCTCGGTGATGGTGAGCACCAGGTCGGTTGCGGTGGTGCCGGTGGGCAGCTCGCCGGTGAGCTTGAAGCCGACGACCCGCGGGATGAGCATGGAGACCGGCTGGCCGAGCATGGCGGCCTCGGCCTCGATGCCGCCGACGCCCCAGCCGAGCACGCCGAGGCCGTTGACCATGGTGGTGTGCGAGTCGGTGCCGACCAGGGTGTCGGGGTAGGCCTTGCCGTCGCGGACCATCACGACCCGGGCCAGGTGCTCGATGTTGACCTGGTGGACGATGCCGGTGCCGGGCGGGACGACCTTGAACTCGTCGAAGGCGGTCTGGCCCCAGCGCAGGAACTGGTAGCGCTCCTTGTTGCGGCCGTACTCGAGCTCGACGTTCTGCTTGAAGGCGTCGTTGGTGCCGAACTTGTCGGCGATGACGGAGTGGTCGATGACCAGCTCGGCCGGGGCCAGCGGGTTGATCTTCGCCGGGTCGCCGCCGAGCTCCTTGACGGCCTCGCGCATGGTGGCGAGGTCCACGACACAGGGCACGCCGGTGAAGTCCTGCATGATCACGCGGGCCGGCGTGAACTGGATCTCCTGCGACGGCTTGGCCTGGGAGTCCCAGCTGCCGAGGGCACGGATGTGGTCGGCGGTGATGTTCGCGCCGTCCTCGGTGCGGAGCAGGTTCTCCAGCAGCACCTTCAGGCTGTAAGGCAGTCGGGCCGAGCCCTCGACCTTGTCAAGCCGGAAGATCTCGTACGACTCGTCGCCCACCTGCAGCGTGCTGCGGGCGTCGAAGCTGTTCGCCGACACGACAGTCTCCTTCATTCATGTGCGCGTACCACCACGATCCTGCCGCCACGGCAACTCGAGCAATCCAGTAAGGTAAGCCTAAGTCAGGCAGCCCTTACCAGTGGCGGCTGTGGTGCACCCCGGCAGATATCTCGATGTCGAGATAACTCTAATACATGGGGGCCGAATGGTCATGCGCGGACTGGGCCCGGACTGCCCGACGGGACCGGCGCGCCCTCCGCGACCGAAGCCGCGGCGCGACGCGAGGCGCCACCCGGCACCGCACACCACCACGGAACATCGACGGACGTACCTGGAATACCCGGACCTTTCGGGCGGCATCGAACCCGTTGACCCGGGGCCCACTGACGGCTCATCACCCGAATGGACCCCCCAGGAGGCGCCATCTCATATCTGAGATAACCTCAACCTCATGGCAGACGACTACCTCGTACGCATCGGCAAGCTCATCCGTGACGCCCGGCAGCACCGGGGCTGGACGCAGGCACAGCTGGCCGAGGCGCTCGGCACCAGCCAGAGCGCCGTCAATCGCGTCGAGCGCGGCAACCAGAACATCAGCCTTGAGATGATCGCCCGCATCGGCGAGGCCCTGGACAGCGAGATCGTCTCGCTGGGCTACGCGGGCCCCATGCATCTGCGGGTGGTGGGCGGCCGCCGGCTCTCCGGCGCGATCGACGTGAAGACGAGCAAGAACGCGTGCGTGGCGCTGCTGTGCGCCTCGCTGCTCAACAAGGGGCGCACGGTGCTGCGCCGGGTGGCCAGGATCGAGGAGGTGTACCGCCTGCTGGAGGTGCTGAACTCCGTCGGCGTGCGCACCCGCTGGATCAACGACGGCACCGACCTGGAGATCGTGCCGCCGGCCGACCTCGACCTGGACGCCATCG
This sequence comes from Streptomyces sp. NPDC001292, assembly GCF_042896465.1. NCBI lineage: Bacteria > Bacillati > Actinomycetota > Actinomycetes > Kitasatosporales > Streptomycetaceae > Streptomyces > Streptomyces sp. NPDC001292. The sequence goes on along the minus strand of NZ_JBIAXG010000002.1, from coordinate 387,220 downwards.
ACGCCGACGCCGCCCGCCGTACGCGGTCCATCATCATGTTCCTCGGTCCGCTGCTGCACTGGATGGACCACTTCAAGCTGCCCTACGCGGGCGGTTGCGACCTCGGCACGCGGACCATCGAGCCGCACATGATCGCGCTGCGCCGGTTCGGTCTTGACGTCACCGCCACCGAGGGCCAGTACCACGCCGTGGTGGACCGCGCCGTCCGCCCGGACCGCCCGATCGTGCTGACCGAGCGCGGCGACACCGTGACCGAGAACGCGCTGCTGGCAGCGGCCCGCCACAACGGCGTGACCGTCATCCGCAACGCCTCCTCCAACTACATGGTCCAGGACCTGTGCTTCTTCCTGGAGGTGCTCGGCGTCAGGGTCGAGGGCATCGGCACCACCACGCTCACCGTGCACGGCGTGCCGGACATCGACGTCGACGTCGACTACTCCCCCTCCGAGGACCCGGTGGAGGCGATGAGCCTGGTGGCCGCCGCCGTCGTCACCGAGTCGGAGCTGACGGTGCGTCGGGTGCCGATCGAGTTCCTGGAGATCGAGCTGGCGGTCCTGGAGGAGATGGGCCTCGACCACGACCGCACGCCCGAGTACTTCGCCGACAACGGCCGCACCCGGCTGGTGGACCTCACCGTCCGGCCCTCCAAGCTGGAGGCGCCGATCGACAAGATCCACCCGATGCCATTCCCGGGTCTGAACATCGACAACGTCCCGTTCTTCGCGGCCATCGCGGCCTCCGCGCAGGGCAAGACGCTGATCCACGACTGGGTCTACGACAACCGGGCGATCTACCTGACGGACCTGAACCGCCTGGGTGGCCGCCTGCAACTCCTCGACCCCCACCGGGTGCTGGTCGAAGGCCCGACCCGCTGGCGAGCCGCCGAGATGATGTGCCCGCCGGCCCTGCGCCCCGCCGTGGTCGTCCTGCTGGCCATGATGGCCGCCGAGGGCACGTCGGTGCTGCGCAACGTCTACGTCATCAACCGCGGCTACGAGGACCTCGCCGAGCGGCTGAACTCGATCGGGGCGCAGATCGAGATCTTCCGGGACATCTGACCGGTGAGGTGTCGTGCCCCTTGGAGGCAAGGGGCACGACACCTCAACATGCTGGCTGACCTGCGGATACTCACCTTCGCGACTGTCCATTGATCACTGTTGTTTTTCAGCGCCTTGTGCAACGCACGTGCAAGATGATCTTGAATAGTTGACGACACGTCAGAGATGCCTGAGCATCCGTCAGCCTTCACGGAGAGTTGTCGTCGAAGTGGCCTCGCAACGTCCGAGGAGCGGCGGTGACGGTGGCGTCCCACGTCCCCGTCGGCGACCCGCGAGTGCGGTTCGTGTCGATGCAGTCGCCGCCCACGAAGTATCGGGCCATGTTCGATCCGCACCTGTACGCGTTGGTCGCGGCGATCCGTGCGGCTCGGCCGGACGTCGTTGCAGCCGTCCCGGCGTGATAGGGCGAGTAGACATTCATCCAGTGTCGCGCTGTCCCGTCTCGAGCGCTTTGCCACTACGGGCCTTGCTGGCGAACAATCTGGCCGCTGGCGGCGCTGCCCCGTCGGTGCCCGCAGCGACACAGCGGCGCCCCCGCATGCACGAGTAGGAACGGGCTGGTTTGCCGGGCCAGGAGATGCGCAATGCCTCCCAGGCCAGGTTACTGGAGCGGCCCAAGGTGAGCGGCCCGTCTGGATCAAACTGTTGGCGAGGCCTGCAGCCCTCCCCTTCTCGGTCCTCCTGAGGTTCCCCACACCGGAAGTCGGCCTCACGGTGTCCAGAGGGGGGCCGGACGAGGGTCCGGAGGAGCCGACAACAGGGATGACACACCCCCGGGGACGCCGAGCTTCGCCAGAGCCCAGTTGAGCGAAGCTGCCTCGGCATCGCACATGCGGGCGATCAGGCTCGTCTGCTCGGGCAACAGGATCCTCCGGGGGATCACGATGGTCTCGCGGACCCTGTCGAGGGGCAGTCCGCGCTGGAAGCCCTGTCCGGCTCGACGGGGCGCGTCCTCGTCCGGCGGGAGGGGCAGGCGTCGGTGGGCTGCGTTCGAGACGACGATTCCAGCGACATGGGTGTACTCCTTCAGAACGGGTCCAAGCAGGTCCGCGAGCGCGTCGGTCTTCGCAGCGAGCGTCATGTCGGCGAAGGGCGTAGGGAAGTGGAAAAGGCCGCTGTGGTCCTCTACCCAGATCCACGCGGTGCCGGCTCCCTCCGTCTTGGCGCCCTTACCCCGCACCTTGCCCAGGAGTCGCTTGCCCTGGTCGCTTTCCACCGCGTCCCCGGCGAGGCTGGTGTCGAGAGGAGCCTTCCCAGGGCGGACGGTCAGCCGTCGCCCAGAACTGGTCACGACGTCGCCTGCGGTCCCCGAGGCCATGCACTCGTCGGCGGCTTCTTCGGTGCGCTTCTTCCATGCCTCGAAGTCGTGGCCGTTCAGGAGTTCGGGGAGATCGCCTTCCCAGTAGATCTCGCGCCCCCTATCCAGGGCGAAGAGGTGCATCCGGCAACTCTCGCGGAACCTCTCGTAGTCCTGGAGCCTCTGGTCCTCTGCAAAGGTGACAACCTCGATGAAGACCGGTCCGATCCGGATGTCGCCGGGACCCCCGCTGGCCTTCGCCGGCTCCAGTTCGACCGGGAGTCCGCGGGCCGCGCCCATGAGCGCAAGGCGGGCCTGTGTCTGGGTGTGCAGGAACCGGGACAGGGTGACGTCACGGCGGGCGTCACGGCGGACGGAGGCGAAGCCGGGTACCCCGGCCTTCTCCAAGTAGGCGTAGGCAGCCCACCACCGCACCGCCTCAACCCACGCCCCCTTGTCAGCGCCGTTGAAGAACTGAAGCACTGGTGAGGAACGGCCCAGTCCGACGAAAGTGTCTCTGTCCCGGCTGGCCGCGGGCGAGGGGGTCACGGCCCTGGGCAGCCAGCGGCTGTCGAAGAACGACGTCAGGCCGACCACCGCCCGAGCAGTGACCTCGTGTCCGGCCGCGGAGAGATAGTCGGCCCCCTCCGGGTGGCCGAACCACGCCTCCCAGTCGATCTCCCGGTCGCCCCGATCGATCGCCCGCCATATCTCTTCGTCACGAGGGTGCATGTCCTCCAGCATGACGGCCCGCAGATAGGAACGAAGGGCATTTTTTGGGGCTCTGACCAGCTCGGCCCCTGTGTCAGCACGTTGTCGAGGACTCACAACACCGGCAGCGGAAAGCACACACCGGGGCCTCCTGCGCGCGCTCACCTCACACGTGGCCGCCGTATGCCCTGGCTCGCGCGGCGCCCGCGCCAGGGCCCTGCGTAGCGCCAGAAGAAACCCCAGGAGAAGGGATCCGATCTGGGGTTTCCGAGTGAGCCGCTTGCGGGATTCGAACCCGCTACCTGCGCATTACGAGGGCTTGCGAGATCGTGACGGTGGATGCCGAGCCGTGGCACTGGGTCCTGCTTTTGCTGGTCAGCGGCGTGCCACCGAGAGGCACGTGCTCGTCCGGTCCGGCCCGTGCCGACCTGTCCGCTCACGCACGGCTCACGCAGGCTGGACGTTTCACCGCTTCGCCGCAGAGGATCTGGAGCATCTGGGCTCTCGTCGTTCTGTAGCGTTCCCGCTCGGAGAACTGGGATGATGGCACCCCACAGCACGCGACCAGGATGGGAGGCAGCAGATGGCGTACTCAACCCGCATGGCTGCGGCCCTCTCGGGAGCGACGGTCGGACAACTGCGCACGTGGAGGCAGGACCGTGGCAACGGGCCGATCCTTCAGCCCGAGCTGGCAGCCAGGCCGGCCCTGTACTCCTTCCGGGACGTACTCGCGCTGCGCGCGTTCGCCCACCTTCGCCAGGACGTGTCACTCCAGAAGATCCGCGCAGCCCTGGCCACCCTGAGGAAGATCGGGGAGGTCGAGCACCTGTCCAGCTACTCCCTGGTGGCCGAGGGCGACTCCATCGTCCTCGCAGGCCACGATGACCATGGCACCGATCTGGTCAAACGCCCTGGCCAACGAGTGGTCGCCACCATGGCCGACATCCTGCAGGAGTTCGCTCCCAGAGCCGGCGTCGTCGTCCCTCACCTGCTCCAGCCGAAGCAGCACGTCACGGTCGACCCCGAGACCCAGGGCGGACAGCCCGTGATCACGGGCACGAGGATCCCCTTCGACACCGTCGCAGAGCTGGTCGAGGACGGCATCCCACCGGAGAAGATCGCCGACTACTACCCCGGCGTCACCGCTGACGCCGCACGTGACGCTGCTTCCTTCGCCCTCTACGTGGACAGCTACAGCACGGGAGCGCGCGCTGCCTGATGCGGATCCTCATCGACGAGAACGTCCCCGTACAGGTGCTGGAGATGCTCAGACGGATCCTGCCCGGACACGAGGTCAAGCACGTCAGTGAGATCAAGTGGGCGGGCAAGAAGGATCTCGCGCTTCTCCCCGATGCTGCGAGAAAGGGCTTCGATGCCTTCCTGACCAGGGACGCCCGACAGCTGGAGGATCCGTCGGAGACGGAGGCCATCAAGAAGTCGGGCATGCACCATATCCGCTTCAGCCAGGCGCACAGGGGCATGACCGGTCTGGGCCTGGCCATGGGTGCGGTGGTAGCGGCCATGCCCCTGATCGTCGGTGAGCTCAGCGAAGCAGACACCCAGCAGCTGATTCACATCAAGGGCTTGAACCCGGTGAGCAAGCACCGTTTCGAGCGTGTGGACCCGTCCGTGTCACCGCCGTCCTACTGGCCACGGTAGACGAGCGACGCTTCCCGCCGCATACCCGACGTGGCGGGAAGCCATGACGACCACCCAGCTCAGGGCCGGACGGTGATCCTTCTGGTGCAGAGTCGGCAGGAGCGTGCGTCAGTCGTCCGGCATACCGGGATGGTCGGCGCTCACTCAGTCTTCTTGTCGCCTTGCTCGTCGTTCCCGCGCAGACGACGCGCTCGCTCGGCGATACCGCTGGAGAGCTTGTTCTTCACCGAGTTGGCCCGGTCGAGGGTCTCGTTGCCAAGGCTTCGGGCAGCATCAACACCTTTTACTCCTGTTTCCAACGCTTTGTCCCTCACTTCCAGGGCAGCTTCCGTCCATCGCCTCGCCTCAGATGAGTCGCCACCGGACTCGATTCCGAGCCGCACGTGAAAGCCATGGACGCCAGTCGCGACCTGGTTGCTCGACTGGACCACAGCCGGGGACGTGGTCGGGTGCAGCAACACCTTGGCGTTGGCCACGCCGGCAGCGGCGTTCATCCTGGCCAGCAGAGTTTCGCTGCTCCGCGAGATGTGCTCCAGCCGGTCCTGCCGGGCCGCCTTCAGGCCGAGGCGATGCCCGTTGAGCTCATCGGGGGACGCGTCCAGCACCCTGTCGAGTTCCAGTACGGCGATCGCGTCCTGCAACTGGAAACAGCGAGCCAGAACGGCGAGCCATTCTCGAACGATGACCTCAGCTTCCTTGAGTATCGTGGCGAGATCGCTGATCTTGGTCTGGCGCTCCATGTTCTCCGCGAGCGCGTCGAGTTGACGCAGCGCATACGCCTGCGTCTCCGCGATCGTCGCCGGCGCGGCGTGCACCTTCGACCAGGTGACCTCGTCGACCCTGCCCCGCTTCTCTCGGATGGTCATGGCCTCCTCGATCACGAAGCCCACCCCGATCATGCGGGCCAACACAGCGTCCTTCTGGGCACGCAGTACGTCGTCGACCTTCTTGTCGATCGCGGCGAGATAGTCAGTGATCTCGTCCATGGTCTGTTGCATCGCAACCTGCGCCATGAACTTCCCGGCGTTGGCAAGAGTCGCCGGGTTGGACAGGAGCGATCGGGGCGCGTGCGCGAACTCGAGGAATCCCTTGATCTGACCCTTCTGCCCCTTCAGCACACCCGTGCTGAGCCCCGTCTTCGCGCTCTCCCTCAGGCCATACTTCTTGAGAAGCAGCGCCGACTTCGGGGTCAGCTTCACCCAGTGAGCGGAGTTGGCGGCGAACTCCGATCCTGCCTCTGCGACTGCAGCACCCGTAGCGAAGACGGACTTGTACCATCGCGGTCCGAGGCTCTTGGACGGCAGTCCCTCCGAAGCTAGGAAGTTTTCGACATCCTTCGCGCTCCCGATGACTGTCAGCCCATCCCCGTCGCTGATCAGCTGAATCTCGTTGTCCATGGTCCGCTCCTGAAGTGGCTTCTCGCCGTCGAAGGTGGTCGGGGTTCGCAGAGTGATCGCCGGGCCGCGGCCGAGGTCTTCCGAAGGCGGGAGACCTCGGCCCCGACCCGGTCGGGACGGGTGCACTGCTCTGCGCCGACGTGGCCGCGCGGACTCAGCTGTCCGGCATACCGGTGGTGGCCCACTCGTCGGCGAAGTGCTCCATCTGCTTCAGGACCAGCTTCACCGCCTCCGCACGACGGTCCGGCGGGTAGCCGTGGCGGGCCAGCAGGCGCTTGATGGCGCTGCGGAGACCGGCACGGACCGGCTCGCGGGCGATCCAGTCCGGCTTGAGCTTCTTCTGGACCTCCGCGACGAGGTCGCGGGCGATGCTCGCCAGGATCTCGTCGCCCATGAGTTCCTGAGCCGTGCCGTGCTCGGCCACGGCGTCGTAGAAGGCGAGCTCGCGCCAGTTAAGCGGTGGTTCGAACTTCTCGCCGCGCCTGGCGTCCTCGACCACCTCTTTGGCCATCTCAACGAGTTTGGCGATGAGTTCGGCACTCGTGTACTGCTGCCGGGTGTACCGGATCATGAGGTCCTGCAAGCGGTCGGAGAAGGCTGTGCGGCGGACGATGTTGTGGCGCGTGACCTCGCGCATCTTCTGCTCGATGAGCCGCCGCAGCGCCTCCGCCGCGAGGTGCGGGGTGTCGCTGCCCTGGAGCTTGGCGACGAGCGCGTCGTTGAGGTGCGTCAGGTCGGCCATCTCCAGGCCGGCCTCGGCGAACAGGTCTGATATCCCGCCGGTCTCGACCACGGACGAGGTCAGCTGGGCGAGGTACAGCTCGACGTCTCGGGCGATGGGCAGACCGCGCGCCTCGCGCTCCGCCGCGTCGAGCTTGGCCATGTAGGCGCGGACCTCGACGAAGAACTGGATGTCCCGACGCCAGGCCGAATGGTCCGGGAAACGCTCGCCGATGTGCGTGGCACTGGCGGACAGCGCGTAGAAGCGCTCCAGGCGGTGGGAGTGCTCGCGGAAGCGTCGGCCGAGGGTCTGGCGGGGGTCGTCGAGCTTCTCCGGATCGTTGCCGGGGGTACGCGGGTTCCGGAGGTGCTCGGCGGCCCCGCCAGCGGCGTTGACGAACGCCTTCGCCGTCGGCTGTTCAAGACGCGCACGCCAGTTGAAGCCGCGCAGGATGTCGCTGAGGATGTCGTACTCGTTGCGCAGCTCGTCCAGCGCACGGTCGAGGTTCTGACCGAGGGTCTGGTCCTCCTGGTCGGCGTCCGTGTACTCAGCGATCGCCTTCTGGAGGTTCTCGGTCAGCGGAGCGTAGCCGACGAGGAGACCGTCCTCCTTGCCGCGGAAGCGGCGGTTGACCCGGGCGAGGGCCTGCATCAGGTTGGCGCCCTTGAGCGGACGGTCCAGGTACATGGTGTGCACCGGTGGCGCGTCGAAGCCGGTCAGCAGCATGTTGTTGACGATGAGCAGCTCCAGCTCGTCGTCGGGGTCCTTGGCCCGGTTGATGACCGCCTTGCGCTGGCCGTCGGGCAGAGCGTGGACGAGCAGGTGGTCCTCGTCCTTGCGGGAGTTCGAGGAGAAGACGATCTTCATCGCGCCCTTGGCGGGCTCGTCGCTGTGCCAGTCCGGCCGCAACTCGCGCAGGGCGTCGTAAACCTTGACGCAGATCTCACGGGTCGCGCAGACGACCATCGCCTTGCCGGCTGCCCCGCCCTGCTCGGAGACGCCGACGAACGGCTGCATCCGCTCTCGCCGCTCCTCCCAGTGCGCCACTAGGTCCCCGGCAAGATCCCTGACACGGGCCGGCAAGCCGTACATGGCATTCATCGTGGCGACGGCCGTCTCGACCCGGCGGCGTTCGGTATCGTCGAGGCCGTCGGTAATGCGGTCGGCCTCCTCGTCGATCTTCGTCGGGTCGACGTCTTTGCCGAGGACGAGCTTGATGACCCGGCCCTCGTGGAAGACCTTGACCGTCGCGCCGTCGTCGGCGGCCCTCTTGAGGTCGTAGATGTCGATGTAACCGCCGAACACCTCGCGGGTGTTGCGGTCTGCCTCGGAGATCGGCGTACCGGTGAAAGCGAGGAGCGTGGCGTGCGGGAGGGCGTCGCGGAGGTGGCGGGCGTAGCCGTCGAGGTTGTCGTAGTGGCTGCGGTGGGCCTCGTCGACGACGACCACGATGTTGCGCCGGTCGGAGAGCAGCGGGTGGTCGGCCCCCGACTCTTTCTCCTCCTTGGTCTTGCCGAACTTCTGCAGGGTGGTGAAGAGGATGCCGCCGGTCCGCTTGGCCGCGAGCTCCTCCCGCAGCTTGGCCCGGGTCGCGACCTGGAGAGGTGTACCCGGGAGGATCTCGCTCTCCAGGAAGGTGGAGTACAGCTGGTCGTCGAGGTCGTTGCGGTCGGTGATGACGACGACGGTCGGATTCAGCAGGGCGGGGTCGCTCATCACCATCGCCGTGGTGAGCACCATCTCCTCGGACTTGCCCGAGCCCTGCGTGTGCCAGACGACACCGGCCTTCCCGTCTCCGGCTGCCGCTTCGCGCACCTTCTCCGCAGCACGGGTCACCGCGAAGTACTGGTGCGGCTTCGCGATGCGCTTCATCTGCTTGGACGGCACGAAGTTGATGAACGACCGGCAGAGGGAGAGGAAGCGGGGCTGGGTGAACAGCCCGTGCAGCGCCAGGTTCTGGCCCGAGTCGGCCACCCCGTCGCCGTCCGCGGTGAATGGGTCGACGCGGGCCCCGGTCTCGTCCGTGTTCCACGGCGCGAAGTGCTCGTACGGGGTGAAGGGCGTGCCGTACTTCGCCGTGATGCCGTCAGAGACCAGCACCACCGCGTTGTAGCGGAAGGCGGTCGGGAACTCCTTCACGTACCGGGAGACCTGGGAGTGCGCGTCCTGGAGCGTGGCGTTCTCGTCGCCGGCGCGCTTCAACTCCAGCACGGCGAGCGGAAGTCCGTTGACGTACAGGACGATGTCGAAACGACGCCGCTTCTCGCCGTCGACGACCGTGACCTGGTTCAGCGCGCGGTACGTGTTCCCGTCCGGGTCCGCCAGGTCGACGAGGCGGACGGTCGGGTTGTGCTCGGCACCGAAGGCGTCGGTGTATACGACGGAGCGGATGCCGGTGGTCACGTAACCGTGGGCGGTGCGGTTCTCCTCGTAGGTGTCCTGCGACTCCGGGGTCGCCGCGGCGGCGATGGCGTCGCGCACGGCGTCTGGGGGCAGCTCGGGGTTAAGCCGCTCGATCGCCTCACGGAGGTCGGGGTAGAGGATCAGGTCATCCCAGGACTTACGGTGCCCGGAGCCGGGCGCGAACTCGTTTCCGGCGGCGGGGAGCCAGGCCAGCTCGGCGAGCTCGTCGAGGGCGAGGATTTCCCAGTCGGCTTCCAGGGGGCGGTGGTTCTGGCTTCTTCTGCTTCCGCTCTCGTCATCGTGCGTCATGTGTGGTCCTCGACAATCTTCTCGGCGTCTTTGACGCGAAGGCGGCCGGACATGAGCTGGGGGAGGAGGGTGTCACGGAGGGCAGCGAGGGTCTGAGATTCTGCCAGTGCTCGGTCGGCACGCTCTTCTAGAGCATCAAGATCAGCGCGGAGCATCTGCTGCCGCGCCCTACTGGGAAGAGTGATCTCCATATCGCCGAGTTGAGCTCGACGAAGCTCGGTTTGCCCAGTACTACCTTCACCCATTTCCTCGATCTCAGGTTGCGCAAGAAGCAATGCAAACCCCGCACAGACGGGATCCACGCGCACTTCATTAAAGCGCACGATCGTAATGTGCGAGTCGACAGTGGCTGGGCTATCGAAAGTCCACCGCGCGACTCGACCAAGAGTCCCGACACCCGTCGAATTAACCAGCACGTCGTTTCGATGGAGCAGCTTCTGAGCTTTGACTTTCTCAGACAGCGTTCGACGCGCGGGGGCAAGATTCACACGCCCGTCGCGGACGCATTTCTGATTCAGAACCGTGACATCATCACTAGATTCAGAATACTTGGGGGCGATTCCTCGGGTGAGCACACTGGAGACCGATGCGACGTCGACCTGCATGAGATCGCCCTCGAGTGAAGCCTGGCCGAAGAGGGCCATGCCAAGTTGCCTGGCGGTCGCGGCAATGCGCTCATTGACGGCGATCTTGTCATCCAGCGCCTGAAGCAATCGAATTGTTGCGGCCTGCTCGTCCAGCGATCTGGGGATGCCAATTTCGACACCGAATAGCCGGTCCGTCTGCAGTCTTCCCGTACCGTGACCCGCCTCATCGACCAGCGCTAGAATCTCTGGAGTCTTCGCCTTAATAGCGTAAGCCAAGAACATGGGATGGATATCCGGCCTGGCAATAAGAGCCTTGCAGTCCTGGCCGAAGGCAACTTCCCGCCTCGTAATCCCCATGCGGAATTCACTCTTGAGGCTCATTCCGCGCACTACCATCAAAATTGCATTAAGCGGGACAAGTCGAGTTCCATTCATCACCCCCTCTGCCGTGACTCTGCGATCGGAGTCTTGGACCTGAAATTCCTTGAGACTCGCCGCAGAGATCCAAGGAATATCGCCGCCCCAATAGTCAGGCCGTGAGGTGTTGGGGGTACCGCCGGAAAGCCATGCACCACTCTCTCCGAGAGTGGTCGTCATCCACTCAGACATCGACCCTCCCCAACTGCTCCCGAACCACCGTCTCCAGCTCCGCCGACTTCTCAAAGAGCCCGTACAACTCCTCCGTCAGCGCAGCGATCCGCTCTGCCACCGCCTCCGCCCCCTCTTCCTCCGCCTCAACAGCACCCACATACCGCCCCGGTGTCAGCACGTACCCGTGTTCCCGGACCGTCGCAAGGTCCGCCGAGCAACAGAAGCCCGGTTCGTCCTCGTACGTCAGCCCCTCCTCGCGTGCCGAAGCCGTGCCCCGCCAGGCGTGGTACGTGCCGGCGATCTTCGCGAGGTCGGCCTCCGTCAGTGCACGCTCCGTACGGTCGACCATCTCGCCCATGTTCCGGGCGTCGATGAACAGGATCTCGCCGCGCCGGTCGTCCAGGCGCTTCGCGCCCTGCGGGGTCTTGTCCTTGGCCAGGAACCACAAGCAGGCCGGGATCTGCGTCGTGCGGAACAGCTGGGACGGCAGCGCGACCATGCACGCCACCAGGTCGGCCTCCACCAGCGCCTGGCGGATCTCGCCCTCGCCGCTCTGCTGGGAGCTCATGGAGCCGTTGGCCAGAACGATGCCAGCGGTGCCCCGCTCACCCAGCTTGGCGATCATGTGCTGGAGCCAGGCGTAGTTGGCGTTGGCCTTGGGCGGAACCCCGTACCTCCACCGGGGGTCGCTCTCGTCCCTCGCCCAGTCCTTGATGTTGAACGGCGGGTTGGCCATGACGAAGTCGGCCTTGAGGTCGGGGTGCTTGTCGTCGGCGAAGGTGTCGCCCCAGCGGGGGGCGAGATTGCCGTCGATGCCGTGGATGGCGAGGTTCATCTTGCCCAGGCGCCAGGTGCGCTCGTTGAGCTCCTGACCGAAGACCGAGATATCGGCCTTGTGGGCGCGCCCGGCGTGGGCTTCGATGAACTTGGCCGCCTGGACGAACATGCCGCCCGAGCCGCACGCGGGGTCGTAGACCCGTCCCTCGTACGGCTCCAGGATCTCCACGATCAGCCGGACCACGGACTGCGGCGTGTAGAACTCGCCGCCCCGCTTGCCCTCGGCACGAGCGAAGTTGCCGAGGAAGTACTCGTACACCTCGCCCAGCACATCCTGTGCGGGCTTGTCGCCGTTGCCGCCGAAGCGGGCGTCGCTGATGAGGTCGACGAGTTCACCGAGACGCTTCTGGTCGACGTTGTCGCGGTTGAAGATCTTCGGCAGGACACCCGTGAGCGAGGCGTTCTCGCGCATGACCGCGTCCATCGCGTCGTCGAGGAGCTTGCCGACGCCCTGGCTCTTGGCGTGGGTGGCGATCCAAGTCCAACGGGCGGTCTCCGGCACCCAGAAGACGTGGGCGCCGGTGTACTCGTCCCGGTCCTCCAGGAAGTCGTCCATCCGGTCCTCGGTGATGCCGTCATCGGCGAGTTCCGCGGCGAGCTGGGAGCGGCGCTCGTCGAAGGCGTCGGAGACGTACTTCAGGAAGATCAGGCCGAGGACGAACTCCTTGTACTGGGCGGCGTCGATGGAGCCGCGCAGCTTGTCCGCCGCTTTCCAGAGGATGTCCTGGATCTCCTTGGCGGTGGATGCACTGAACAGCGATGCCTGGTCGGCAGCAGTCTTGTTGCGGGGTGGCATGGGACGGAACGTCTCCTTCAGTCGTCGGTTCCGGGGAGGTTCTGGAGGGTGAGCGTGCCGTCGGCGATGCCGGCGGCGGTAAGGCGGGCCAGGTCGTCGAGAGCGGCAGACTGCTCCCGCAGGAGGTGCGCGCGGGTCTCGATCTCCGCGAGCACGGTGTCGAAACGCTCGGCCTCGCGCCTGCTCAGGTCGGGGATGAGGAGGTCTTCGATGCCTCGCGAGGCCCGCACCGCGCCACTGGTGCGCGCGTACTCGGCAGCGGCCGCCCGCAGCAGTGCCGCGAGCACCCGTGGCAGCACCGGCGGGTCGGCGTCGGGGTGGACGCGGAGAATGCGGGCCGGGGCTGCCACCAGGGAGAGGCCCGCTTCGTCGACGTAGGTGCCGAAGCGGGGGCTCGTGGTGACGACGATGTCGCCCGGCTCGGTGAACAGGGCGTGCTCGTAGCCGGTGAGGAGCACTCCACGGTCGATGCGGCGTCCGCCCGGGTGTGCGATGCCGAGGACCTCGTCGGGGGTAAGCACCGTGTAGTGGCCGTCTGCCGTGAGGTGTTCGTCGGCGAAACGGTGCCCGGGGCGTCGGCGCAGGCGTCGGTCGTCGAGGAGTCGGCGGACAGTGGTGCGCCGTACCGGCTGGTCGTCAGGGCGCAGTACGGCCTGGGTGCTCAGTGCCGTGCGCAGGTCGGTGCGCTGCCGCGCCTGCTCGTGCAGCTCCGTCAGGCGCTGCTCCAGTGCGCTGATGCGGACCGGACGCTCGATGACGCCCCGCGTGTAGCGGGCCGTGGGCGGGCGGTGCTGGGTGGTGAAGGCGGCGCCCGGCCGGTCGTCGAGGTCCTTCGCCGGGATGATCACCGCGTGGCGGGGTTCGTGGCGGCGATCACCGCGCCAGGGGGCCGCGCGCCAGATGGCGATGTCCTCGGCGAGCGCGTCAAGGACGGTATCGGTGAGCGGCTGCGCAGAGTAGTCGGCGAGGAGGACCAGGCCCGTGCGGTGTTCCGCCGACGTGCGGGCCAGTACCCAGAGGGCGGTGCGGTAGCCGGGACGGTACGGGAACGCGCCGTCGGGCAGGCTCACCGCGGCCTTGAGTAAACTGTCCCGGAGGAAGGACCGGCGCAGACGGTCGGCCTCGCTGTGCCGGGGGAACGGGCGAACGAGCACATCGGCGGGGCCGAGGACGACGGCTGTTGAACCTTCCCCAAGGTAGTCGGTCAGTGCCTGCACCTGCTCCAGCACGACCTGCGGGCTGCGGTTCTCCGCCGATTCATAGGGGAGGACAGAGACCAGCAGATGGGGGTATCCCCAATCGTCGACAGGCAGATCCTCCCCCTCGGTGACGCCGAGGTCGAACTCGTTCACGCCTCGGACGAGCATCCGGCGGCGGACCAGACGGGCCCGCACCGGATCAGGGTCGGCGGCGAGGTAGGTGTGCCCAGAGTCCTCGGCGGCCAGGGCGTGCAGGGCGGCAAGCAGGTCGCCGGAGCAGGCGTGCGGGGTGGCGACGACGGAGCCTTCGTCGAGGGTGTCGACGCCAGACAGGGCCGCGAGGGCGCGTGCCACCGCCGGGGTGGGCTCGTCGGTAGCCAGGTCGTAGGTGCCGAGGCGGCGGCGGGCCTCCAAGACCCAGTCGAAAGCCTCAGCGGGGGTGTAGGCGGCCTCGGTCAGCTCGTCGGCCAATGCGGCCAGCTCGGGGCCGATGCGGTCCGGCTCCGGAACGGCCTGCAACTCGGCCGACATGTAGGTGTCCTCGGGGTCGAGCTCGTCGGCCTGGGTAAGGATCGCGTCCCAGCTCCGACCCGAGAGCGGGGCGTCGAGTTGCCGGCGCAGGCAGATCAGCGCGGTGAGCGCCCCCACCAGGACAGGGGCGGAAAGGGCCGGCGTCCGCCAGGCGGCGAGGGTGTACAGGGCCAGTTCGGCCCGCAGGTGGCGGGGATCGGCGTTGCCGCGGCCCGTCGTCGTCAGCCAGTCGACGACCGCACGGGCGTCGAACAGGGGCCGCCCTTCCTCGTGGGCGACGGGCGCGGGGAAGTCGGGGTGCCTACGGCTCCAGGTGGTGGGGACGGGCCGACGCACCTGGGCAAGGGTGGCGATTTCCGCATACGTGATCCGCCAGGCCGGCGGCTCGGGCACGATGGGCGACACGGCCTCTTCGCGTGTGCTGGTCACTCGCCTCGCCCCCTCTGTGCTGGCCCCGACAGGGCGTCCATGGCCCCGGCAGCCCTCGGTGGGCTCGCGGCAGGCAGAACCCTACAGCTAGGTGAAGAACGTGTTGAGGAAGAAGCTGATAACCCCAGTTATCAGCTTCTCCAAAGGGTTTTGGAGCCTTCCGGTCCCACTCTGGTGCTCGTTCGGCGCACCGACATCCGGTGCTCTCCGCAGTCACCGATCCGGAGGTCTCCCCATGACTGACATGCCCTCGACTCCGCCCAGCCACCAGCCGTCGGGAGGCATGGGTGGAGGCGCTGGCTGGGGGACGGTTCCTCCGCAGCTGACGGCGCACCCGTTCGCCCAGCCGCCCCACCCGGGCCAACCGCCCACCGGTCCTACGCCCACGCGGCGCAAGGTCTGGCTCACCCACGGTGCGACGGCGCTGGTCGCGCTGATCTTCGGTGCCGCGATCGGAGGCGGCGGCGAGTCCGGTGGTACAGCGAACGCCTCGGGCGCCTCGCCGGCCACCACGGTCACCAAGACCGCCGCGGCCAAGCCTCAGCCGGCGGTGACCGTCACCGAGACGGTCAAGGCGACTGCCGCGGCCAAGCCGAAGCCGAAGAAGAAGGCCGGTCCCCCGAGCATCTTCTCGGGCGAAGGCCAGTACCTCGTCGGCGAGGACGTCCAGGCGGGGACCTACCGGACCGGTGGCCCGGAGGAGGACAGCATCATCCCGAACTGCTACTGGGCACGGCTGAAGAACGCCTCGGGCGAGTTCGACGCGATCATCGCGAACGACAACCTCCAGGGGCAGGGCCGCGTGACCCTCAACAAGGGCGAGTACTTCAAGACCAGCGGCTGCCAGGACTGGAAGAAGGTCGGCTGACACCGAGGAGTCTCCTTCCCCGGTTGCCCGACCAACGCCTCAGGGCTGCACGCCCACCTGGACAGACCCGTTACCCGGCCAGCGCTCGCCGGACGGTCTCTCCGGCGCCCGCGGCCCCTTCCACCGCGCACCCCAGCTCCGTTCCGCTCCCGATCACTCACGAGGGGAAGCATCGCCATGTCCGAGTCCGAGCAGTCCGCCGAGGGTTCCGCTCAGGACCCGCTCCCGCCCAGCGGCCAGGTTCCGCCCATGCCCGAGTCCGCGCCGTCGAGTGATCCGGCAGAAATCCCCAGGACGGCGCGCGGTTCCCGCTGGGCCCACCTCTCGCGGACCGCCGTGCTGTTTCTCGGCATCGGCACCGGAGCCGCTGCCGTGGGCATCTGCTGGGCATCGCTGTCCCTGCTCGGTCCCGACGCGGCCCCGGCGAAGAGCGGCGACGGCCAGCCGGCAGTCGCCGCGACCGGAGCGACTCGGGCGCCGGCCCCGTTCGCAACCGACGGCACGCTCACGCTCGCCGAAGTCGGTGCGGGACTGGAGACCGGAGAGGTGTGCTCCGGAACCGGCGGCTACTCCGACATCGACCTCGGGACCCAGGTCAACGTCACCGACGCGGACGGAACCCTGGTCGCCATCGGCTCGCTCGGCCTGGGCGAGAAGACCGAGGACGGGTGCGTCTTTTCCTTCACTGTCGACGACATCACCCCGGGCTCGAAGTTCTACACCGTGGAGGTGTCCCACCGCGGCGGTCTCACCCAGACGGAGGCCGCCCTGCGGGCAGGCGGGCTCGAGTTCACCCTCGGCGGCTGACCGCCCGGACAGCAAGCGACGCCACATCGGCGCCCACATCGCGTACACCTCACCGACGGCTGACCGGCACCCCGCCGACCAACCACGTCGAGTCCGAAGCCCCGGCCCGTCGGCAACCAGCGCGGTCGAAGACCCACGTCTACAGCGTGCGCCACTGCCCCGTACCTCCGAACCGGCACCAATTCCAGGAAGGCCCCCATGACCAGTTCCGAGCAGAACCAGTCGAACGCACACCCTTCCGCGGACCCCGCCGCGCAGGCCCCGGCCGCCCAGTCCACGCCGCTCGCCGAGCTGGTGGAGGCACGTCTGACCGCGGCACCCCTCGGCGAACCGGTGAAGGCGCTCCTGACCGAGGCACTCGGCAGCGCACAGACCCCGGGGAACTCGCCCATGGGCCGGATCTACCTCGACTCCGTCTCCGTGGAAGGGTTCCGCGGCATCGGCCCCCGGACCTGGCTGAACCTTAGCCCCCGGCCGGGTGTCACGCTCGTCGTCGGCCGCAACGGCTCTGGCAAGTCCAGCATCGCCGAGGCCATCGAGACGGCGTTCACGGGTACGAACACGCGCTGGCTGGGACAGGACGCGACACGCACCAGCAACTGGCGCAATCTCCATGACGGGGCCAAGACGGAGATCGAGGTCAAGCTGGCAGTCGAGGGCGACTCCGGCCGGAGCACGCTCAGCCGTACGTGGACGGGCCACGACGTCACCGACTGCGCGGGCACGTTCCGGCGCCCCGGGCACGGCACGGTGCCCATCGACCAGGCTTCCTGGAAGCAGGCCCTGACGGACTACCGTCCCTTCCTGTCGTACGTCGACCTTGGCCGCATGATCAGCGGCAAACCCTCCCAGATGTACGACTCCATCGCCACGATCCTCGGACTGGGGCACCTCAGCACCGCGTACAACCACCTCGGGCTGCGGGAAAAGGCGCTGGGCGACGCCGTTAAGGCGGCGAAGAACGAACTGCCGGAGATCAAGGAAGCGCTGTACGCGCTGCAGGACGACGAGCGTGCGGTCCAGGCGCTCGTGGCCATCGAGACGAAGGGCCGGCCGGACTTCGCCACCCTCGAAGGGCTGGTGGCGGGGCTGCCCGCCACCGACGACGGCATCCTCGCCGAGCTGCGCGCCGAGGTCGAGGTGCAGGGCCCGGATCTGGAACAGGTCGGGGCCGCCGTGGACCGGTTGCGCGAGGCGCTCGCCGGGGTCGAGGACGTGCGCCTGACCGGTGCCGAGGACGCTCTGCAGCGTGCCGAGCTTCTGGAGAAGGCCCTGGCCCATAACAACCGCCACCCCGACGAGGAGTCCTGCCCGGTCTGCGGCACGGAGCAGGTCCTCGACTCGGCGTGGGCCGCCGGTGCCGGCGCTCAGATCACCCTCCTTCGCCAGGAGGCGAAGACCGCCGAGGACGCGCGCGGTGAACTCCGGTCTGCGGCACGCTCGGCCCAGAACCTCATGGAGAGGCCCCATCGGATCCCCGCCTCCCTTGCGGATCCGTGGAACGCGTGGCTCGCCTGCCGGGCGGTCACCGACCCGAGGGAGCTCGTACAGCGCGTCCACGACACCGCCCTGACCCTGGCTGACGCCTGCGCCGCCGTGAAGGACAACGCGGCCAGGGAGCTGGAGAAGCGGGACGAACGGTGGAGTCAGCTCGTCACACGCCTGGCGAGCTGGACGGAGAAGGCCCGCGCCGCCGCGGACGCCGAGCCCCGGCTCGGCCATATCAAGAAGGCCCGCACCTGGGTCAAGACCCTCACCGCCGAGCTGCGGGAGCGGCGCATGGAGGGCTTCACCGGCCACTCCCAGCGGATCTGGGAGAAGCTTCGCCAGGAGAGCGACATCGACCTGCAGTCGGTGAGCCTCCAGGGCAGCGAGAAGGCCACCGTCCGCAAGCTCGTCATGGACGTCACCGTCGATGGGGAGGAAGCTTCGGCGCTGAGCGTCATGAGCCAGGGAGAGCAGCACTCGCTCGCGCTGTCCCTGTTCCTGCCCCGGGCCGCCACCGTCGACAGCCCGTTCGGCTTCATCGTCATCGACGACCCCGTGCAGTCCATGGATCCTGCGAAGGTCAACGGGCTCGCCCAGGTCCTGCACGAGCTCGGCGAGCACCGGCAGGTCGTCGTGTTCACCCACGACACCCGGCTCCAGCGCGCCTTCACGACCCAGGAGCTGCCGGTCACGGTGTTCGAGGTCGAGCGGGGCAAGGCGTCCAAGGTGAACGTCAAGGCCGTGACCGACCCGGTCCGCCAGGCGATCTCGGACGCCAGGGCTCTCGCCAGCACCGAGAACCTCCCGGAAGCGGCACGCACGCACGTGCTGCCCAGTCTCTGCCGGATCGCCCTGGAGAACGCCTTCGTCGAAGCGGCCTGGATCCGGCATCACCGCTTGGGAGGTTCCGAGCTCGATCTGCAGTTCGCCGTGACCGATGCGAACAAGCTCTGGAGGGTGGCCGCGCTGGCCTTCCTCGGAGACAGCGGACGCATGGACGATGCGAAGACGGAGCTGAGGCACCGGTACGGGCGGCGCGCGATGGAGCTCGTACAGATGTGCCAGAGCGGCGCGCACTCCGCAGGAGCCCGCATCACCAACGCACATCGCTTCGTGGACGAGATCAGCGACCTCGCGCAGAAGGTGCGCAAGGCGGAGGTGGCCAAGTGACCAGCGTCGCAAGCACGTCGATCGAGGAACTGCTGCTGACGGCCGACCAGTTGCTCTCCGACCCCAGCGTCGAAGCATCGGTGGCCGGTCGGCACCGTGGAGCCTCCCTCGCGCTGCGGACCGCCCTGGAGATCGCGGTCGACCGCACGCTCGACGCCGCGATGCCGGGACTGGCCGGCATCACCACGCGGGCGAAGATGCTCTGCCTGCGCTGCTACACCGCCGCAACGACCGCCCGCAGGGCCAACGCCGTCTGGTCGCACCTCTGCCTCGGGTGTCACTACCACCAGTACGAGATCGGCCCCACCCGGGACCAGGTCCACTCATGGCGTGCGGAAGTCAGCGAACTCGTACGGGAATTGCCTCATTGACCGATATTCACAGCTGGCTCATCTGTCTGATAAGTCTTTTGCCGGGGGCCGGGCATATGCCCGGCGCGCGGCGCCTCTCGGGGCGCCGCAGGGGGAGGGGACGTACATGAGCACCACCATGCGCGACGAGATCATCGCCGAAGAGCAGAAGGCGGTGGACCGCGCCTACGACTGCTACGAGAAACGACTGGCCGAACTGAGCGGCGGCTCGATCGCCGCGGCATCCGCCAGCGGCAAGGACAGCGTCGCCAACCAGAACGACGCCGAAGCAAAGGCCGCGGAGTACGCCGGTCTCGGCGACGCGTCGCTGGTCGTCAGCCGCGTCGACATCCAGCCCGGTGAGGCGTCGGACACCTTCTACATCGGCCGCCGTGCCGTTTCCGACGTGGAGACCCGCGAGACCGTCGTCGTGCTGTGGACCGCCCCGATAGCGGAGAAGTGGGCGAAGGCCCTGCCCGAGGCACCAGGCGAAGTGCTCCTGCGGAGACAGTTGCGCTGCGCGAAGAACGTCGTCGAAGAGTACGTCGATGAGATCTCCGTCGCCTCCCCCACCGCGCCGCCTGTCCTCGACGGCGCCGAACCCGCGGTCGAGGTCCAGGACGATCCCAAGATCGCGGCGTCCGAGACGCCAGCGGTCCCGCATGCTCCTACCCCGTCCGACGTCGCCCGGCTCCATCAAAAGAGACAACAGCCGCTCGACGACTTCCTCCTGCGCGAGCTGCAGCGCTCCCGCAGCGGCCGCATGCGGGACATCGTCGAGACCATCCGCCGCGATCAGATGGATCTCGTCACCGGTTCTCCCGCCGACATCCTCGTCGTGCAGGGTGGCCCGGGCACCGGAAAGTCCGCGGTCGGCCTGCACCGCGTGACGTGGCTCGTCAACAACGACCACTTCAAGGCGCAGGACATCCTCGTCATCGGCCCGCACGAACGCTTCCTCGACTACGTCGGCCAGGTCCTGCCGACCCTCGGCACCCGCAACATCAACGCGGTTCAGATGAACCGCCTCTGGGACGGCGAGGTCCTCGGCGCCGACACCCCACGTGCACGGCTGGTCAAGTCCGACGACCGCATGGCTGCCGTCCTGCGCCGGCGTGTGGAACACGAGTGCCGTCCCGACGCGATCGACGAATTCACCACTACGCCCACGTACAAGGACGCCAAACCCGAACTCGCGGTCACCGCCGGCAGCACCACTCTGCGTATCCCGCGTTCCGAGGTTCTCGTCCTTCTCCAGGAAGCACGCGAGGGCGACGGCTCCTACCGGGAA
The DNA here is from genome assembly GCF_042896465.1 of Streptomyces sp. NPDC001292. Classification (NCBI taxonomy): domain Bacteria; kingdom Bacillati; phylum Actinomycetota; class Actinomycetes; order Kitasatosporales; family Streptomycetaceae; genus Streptomyces; species Streptomyces sp. NPDC001292. The sequence goes on along the minus strand of NZ_JBIAXG010000002.1, from coordinate 366,721 downwards.
CGCCGCAACCGCTTCCGCAGTCTGCTGGTGGACCGCCTGCTCCAGGAACTCGTCGCTCTGACCCCGCGCCGCAGCCAAGGCGGAACGATCCGCCGGGACCTGGAACGCAACCGCCAAGTCGAGCGGCTGATCGAACGCGTCTGGCAGTCGCCCGGTGACAGGGAAGCCCTCCGAAGCCTCTACGACTCCCCCGAACTCCTGCGCACCTGCGCCGACGGCATCCTCGACCCGGAAGAGCAGGCAGCCCTCCACCGTCCGAGAGCAGCGACCGCGGACGCCGACCGCTGGACTCTCGACGACCGCGTCTGCCTGGAAGAGCTGCGCCACCTCATCACCGGAGAGACTCCGCAACGCTACGGGCACATCGTCATCGACGAGGCCCAGGACCTGACCCCCATGCAGGCGCGCTCACTGCGCCGGCGCATCGCGGTCAACGGCTCCATGACCGTACTCGGCGATCTCGCTCAGGCCACGGGTCCGCATGCCTACACCGACTGGGACCGCCTCGGCACTCTGCTGTCCGACCACGGCGACTGGCACGTCGCCGAACTGAACACCAGTTACCGCGTACCGGCGGAAATCATGGAGTTCGTCGCGCCTCTGGCTCGCGCGATCGCCCCCTCGCTCCCCTACCCCCGGGCGGTGCGCGAAGCGGGCCCCGACAGCGTCCGGACTCTGGCAGCCGAACCGTGGACGCTGCTCGACGAGACCGTCGCTCAGACGATCCGGCTCGTCGGCACCAGCGACGGACACACCCTGCGCCGCGTGGCCGTCATCGTCCCCGACGACTCCGGCTGGCTCGACGAGATCAACCGTCATCTCGACCAGACCACCGGCCTCACCGAAGAGCTCCGTGCCACCGTGTCCGTTCTCGCCGCCGCCCACGCGAAGGGCATGGAGTACGACCACGTCCTCGTCGTCGAACCCGCCACCATCGCCGACCGTGGACCGGCTGGGCTGCGCCAGCTCTACGTCGCCCTCACCCGAAGCACCCAGAGCCTGACCGTCCTGCACACCTCCCCGCTCCCGGACGCCCTCATGGACACCACCGATACTCCCGAACCTGGAACCACCCCCACCGAGCCGTCGATGGCGGCCGCTGACGTCCCCGAGATCGGCTCCGCCATTCGTGTCCGCGTCGTCGACCGGGGTACAGGCGGCCGCTACAAGGTCAAAGCGCTCTCGCCGACGGTCAAGGTCCCGCTGATCCTGACCGTCCGCCACGGATCGACTCCGCCACGGATCGGCGAGAAGCTGGACTGCTGGGTCTTCGCGCAGGAGAGGAACCACTGCCTGCTCACGACGGACCAGCGGGGACGCCAGCCCATCTCGGCGAAAATGTCCGAGCGTTACCTGGCTGCGCTCGGCGTGTTCGACGAACTGACCGCCGATGGCGGCGCCGTACCGGAGAACGCCCGCGAGCGGCTCTCCGAGCTCAAGGGCATGGCCAACCGCGTGCTCCGCCGCGATCAGGCGGACTGGGTGGACGTACGACGAGTGCTCGGCTCCCCCGACAGACAGCGTCTGAATCTCCTGCGTGACCTCGCCGCCGAAACCAATCGCGCCCTCAAGGACGACAGCCTGGACGTGAGTCGTCTCCGCGAAGACCTGGCGCGAACGGGCTGGTCCCCCTCCCTGGCCCAGGCCCGGGAGACGCTCCAGCACCGCATGACCACCTCGACCGAACCGGCAACCGAGACCGCACCCGCCCCCTCCGCACCGCAGCCCGAGCAGGAAGCAGCCGAGCCCATGGCATCCGCCGAGGACACCGCCGTAACGACACCTTCCGTGACGGATCTTCTGCACGTGCTGGAGACCACCGCGACCGCCGACCGCGCGTGCAAGAAGCACGAAGCGGTGCGTCATGCCCTGATGTCGACCCTGTTCGAGGCCGACGCACATGCGACGTCATCCCAAGTCGTGGATGTCCGCCGCACGGCCGAGGACGGAGACTTCCTCTACGAGATCCTCGGCGCCGACCAATCCGCCTACGCCGACCTCCGCTCGGGTGCCGCCCGCCTCCTGGAGATCAACCACACCCTGGCCGCCCCCGCCGACCGTCTCTACCTGGTCCTCACCGAGCCGCCGGCCGAGGAATGGTCCGCCGAGACCCTGCTCGCCGTCTACGGTGTCCACCTCCTCTGGCGCACCCACGGCGGCTGGGCCGGCCGGGACACGGATGTCGCCCTGGGCTCGGCGCGGCCGTAGGCGCCATCGGTCTGGACAGCACGATGAAGCCCGTTCTCTGAAACCGACGAAGCAGTGACGGGGGGCGCCGCTACCGACACCGCCCGACGTGCCGCCGTCCGTCGCCTCTACTCCTCCGGATCAGCAGGGCGGTATCGGGCTCGCTCGCCATCGACGCGCAGCAGCAGGCCCTCAGCGGCCAGATCGCGCAGGATCTGTCGAGCGCGCTTCTCGTCGATGGTGTGGCCGATCTCGTGCAACGCGGTCACCGGCACCGCGACTCGAAGGAGCACGACGTGGATGTCATAAAGAAGAGCAAAACCGGCACCCGCAAGTCCACGCTGCACCGGCTCGCCGTTCCGGACGGCGGCGAGGTAGAACTCCGCACCCTCGTGCGCCCCCACTATCTCGATAGACCCGGTTACCAAGTCCGCGAGTTCGCCCGGGAGGGCGTCACAGGGCTGCTGGTGAACGGGGGCATCCCCCGGGACCGCGCCGACTGGTGCCCGGCCGTCGAGCGGATCACCGGCCTGGAGGTCAACGAACGGAATCACTCCGCTGCGGGCCTGGTGCTCATGCGCACCGAGCGCGGCCTGTACGCCCTGAGTTACGGGGTCGGCCAGCACATGCTGGACCCGTACTACCGTGATGATGAGTTCGGCCTGGAGTTCGCCACCCGCTGCCTCGACGAGGACGGCATCATCAAGGTGCGTAACCAGATCATGGACGGACGAGGGCGTGTCGACGAGTACTCCGTCGCCAGGGGGGAGCGTATCGACGGCTTCGGGCTCGACCGGTTCGGCGCGGTCGTCCGCCGCATCTGTGGAACGGTCAGCGGCATCCCGTTGACTTCACTGCCCTCCGGTACCTCAAAGCATGTTCGAGTCGAGTGTTCCGAGTCGACCATCAAGCTGCCGCTGGCCACTACCCCGGAGGAATTCCTCAGCGACCTGCGTGCGATAGAGGAGGTCTGCTCGCGCCCGGATCCGCTGCCCGAACTGGGCTTCGTCGATCGGCTCCGCACGCTGGACAACCGCAGCCGCAAGGCTGTAGATGCCCAGGCAGTCCTTGAGGGCATGCTCGCCGACCCGAGTCACCCGCGGCTCACGCTGGGAGTTCCGGAGAGCTGTCAGGAGGGCTTCGGCTCCGCCCAGGCGTTCCGGATCAGCTCTGGGAGCCGCAGCATCGACGTCACCGACCTGGCCCTTCCTGTCCTCCTCGAGTTCGTCTCGGACAAGACCGAGAGTAAGCGCCTCAAGGCGCTCGGCCAGGTACGGGTCGTCATGTTCAGCGACGACGACCTGAAAACGCCGGCCAGCGCCGCGACCACCGGCAAGGAGTGGCTCATCGCGGACGTCCCCGTGGGAACGGCGCGGTACTTCTACGGCCACGGAAAGTGGTACGAGGTGGGGGCCGGATTCCTCGAGACGTTGGAGGAAGAGCTCCGGGAGCTGCTGGGCAAGCCGTCCAGCGTCCAACTGCCCGCCTGGCCGAAGGGAGTACCGAACGCCAAGGGGCGGGACTCTCACGATGAGGACTGGTACAACAAGCAGGCAGCAGGCCAGGCGGGCTACCTCCTCTTCGACAAGAAGAACATCGTCACGGACAAGTTCAACGGTGGCGGACTGGAGGTCTGCGATGTCCTCGGCCCGGACAACCAGCTGATCTGCGTCAAGAAGGCCACCAGCAGCGACGGCACCGCGCCACTGAACCACCTCTTCGCCCAGGCGGTCACCGCCGTCGAAACCCTCCGCAGCGATGAAGCCATCCGCGGCGTCTTCTTGGGGCAGGTTGCGGAGCGTACTCCCGACCACCGCCTCCTGAGCGACTTCGGCACGCTGAAGGTCGTGCTCGCCATCCTCCTCAAGGACGGGAAGGAGATCACCGTCGACTCCCTCTTCGCCTTCGCCCAGGTCTCCCTCCTCCAGTCGGCACGTCGCTTGCGCGCGATGAACGCAGAGGTCGAGGTCGTCGCAATCCGACGCTGAACCCAGGGCGCCCCGGGGGGTGCCTCTATGTCCTTCGTCAAGCCTGAGCTGGTCATGTGATGGCTGCTTCGGGGACGCGTGGTTCGTAGAAGGTGCCGTCGCGGAGCATGGCGAACAGGACGCTGATGCGGTGTCGGGCGAGTCGGAGGAGGGCCTGTGTGTGGGTCTTGCCTCGGGCTCGGCAGCGGTCGTAGTAGGTGCGGGAGGCGGGGTCGTGGAGGGCGGCGAACGCGGAGAGGAACATCGCGCGTTTGAGCTGCCGGTTTCCGCCTCTGGGGGCGTGTTCGCCGTGGATCGAGGTGCCGGACTGTCTCGTTGTGGGGGCGAGGCCGGCGTAGGAGGCGAGGTGGGCGGCGCTCGGGAACGAGCTGCCGTCGCCGACGGTGGTCAGGAGGACTGCGGCGGTCCTGACGCCGATGCCGGGCATCGAGGTCAGGACCTCGGCAAGAGGGTGGGCCTCCAGTAGGGCGGCGATCTGGGCTTGGAGGGCTCGGCGTTGTTCGTGGACGGCGGCCAGCGATCTGGCCAGCGAGGGCACGATCACGTCGAGGGTGCCGGTGCCGGGAACGACGACGGTTTGTTCGTCGAGGGCGTCGAAGACGTCGTCGACGAGCCGCTGGGCCATGCGCGGTGCTCTGGGGCGGATGACCTCGACGAGCTTGCGCCGGCCGGCTTTCCGCAGAGCCTGCGGGGATCCGTAGCGTTCGAGGAGCCAGGTGACGGCCGTGTGGTCCAGGCGTGGGCCGAGGACGCGTTCCAGGCTGGGGTGGAACTGGGTGAGCAGGCCGCGGATGCGGTTGGACGTGCGGGTCGCTTCGGCGGCGAGGTCCTGGTCGAACCCGACGAGCATGGTGAGTTCGGCGGTGGTCTCGTCGGTCAGTTCCAAAGAGCGCAGGGTATGGGGCATGGTGCGGGCTGCGTCCGCGATGATGGCCGCGTCCTTGGCGTCGGTTTTGGCCTCGCCCGGATAGAGGTCTGCGATCCGTCGCATGGCGAGTCCGGGCAGGTAGGCGACCTGGCAGCCTGTTGCGCGGGCGATGGTGAGGGGCAGGGCGCCGATGGATGCGGGCTGGTCCACGATCACCAGCACGGTGCCGAACTTGTCCCGGAGCTTGTCGAAGACGGCCCGCAGCTTCGGTTCGCTGTTGGGCAACGGCTTGTCGAAGACCTTCTTGCCGGCCGGGGTCAGGCCGTGGCCGTGATGCGTGCTCTTTCCGACGTCCAGGCCGAGGAAGACGCCCACCTGGTCGATATCGATCACTGTGCCCCCACATGGTTCGATCCGGTGCCGGCCTTGGCGGTGGGTCCGTTCGCGCGCATCCACGTTATGCAGACCTGCCGCCCGCAGGATGCCGGGCATTGCGCCCGGCCGGGCGGTGGTCGGGCCTCTGATCAGCGTCTCCGACGGCACCCCTCGGGCCCGGTGACACCACCCCCCCAGGTCATTCGCTCGACAGGGGGCAACAGTCATGCCGGGCCCGGAGGCCAGCGGCCCTCTTGCAGGACCGCGAAAAAGATAACGGGACGACCCCCATCCCCACTTCGCGGGCGCCGTGACGCGTCCAACGCCTGTCCGAATCGGTACAAGCCTGACGCAGCTGATCATCTTCCCCAAACGACCCCGAAGCGTCCACATTGGCCGAGAACAGCGAGAGGCCAGAGGACCCCGACGCGGCATGACACTCAGGTATCCACTGGAATACCCGCGGGCCGGTTTCGATTACTTCTCCTGTAGTGATCACGGAGGGGGACGATGGTGAGCGACCTGAAGCTGTTCCGGCTCGACGCCGCCGGCCGTGACGTCGAGCTGCCCGGTTCGTCGGTCACGCTGGAGGTAGAGCTGCAGCGGCGGGTGGAGGCCGGTCTGGAACAGATGCTGGGCATCCGGTTCCTGGCGTCGGAGTACGCGACCGGTCCCTGGCACCGGGGGCGGATCGACACCCTGGGGTTGGACGAGAACGGCAGCCCGGTGGTGATCGAGTTCAAGAAGGGCTCCGACAGCGGGGTGATGTCGCAGGCCGTCTCGTACCTGTCCTGGCTGGAGTCGGCGCAGCACGAGTTCGAGGCGCTCGTGCGGAAGGTGCTGGGCGTGGAAGCCGCCGCGTCGATCGACTGGCGTCGTCCGCGGACGGTCTGCATCGCGGCCGGCTTCTCGCACCACGACCGGGTGGCCGTGCAGCGTCTGCCCGAGCGGATCGACCTGGTGCGCTACCGGATCTTCGAGGGCGGCCTTCTGGGCTTGCTGCTCGTCGACTCCGCGCCCGGCTTCCCGAGCGCCGCCCCGTCTCGGCGGAGCCGGGAGCGAGCAACGGTGGTCGACAGCGCTCCGACGGCGCCGGTGACTCCTTCGCCGGCAGGTGTTGGCCTCGTCCCGGAATGTCTGCGGGACCTCTACGCGGAGTTGGACGAGGCGCTCACGGCGTGGGGCGAGGTGGAGGTGGCGCCGCTGCGGCACTACATCGCCTACCGGCGGCTGGTGAACATAGCGTCGGTGATCTTCCGTCCGAAGCACGAGGCGATCCTGGCGTACCTCAGGCTCGACCCGGACTCAGTCGAGCTGGAGGAGGGCTTCACCCGGGACATGCGCGGCATCGGACACCTCGGGACCGGAGACCTGGAGGTACGCCTCCTCTCGGCGGCCGACTTGGAGAAGGCGGCGCCGCTCATCCGGCGGGCGTTCGAAGCGGCCTGACGCAACGAAAAGGGCGGCTGGTGCATCGGCTACTCGATGCACCAGCCGCCCTTCGGCGTCTGCAGGCCGCCGGCCCCGGGCTCTCCGCTCTCATGCTCATGCCTCCGGTCCGGCCAGCTCGAAGTCGTCCTTCGTCAGCTCGGCGCGCAGCCGCTCCTCGGCGACGTCGGCGTAGTGCGCGGATAGCTCGACGCCCACGAAGCGGCGTCCCTCGCGCAGGGCCGCGACCCCCGTGGAGCCGCTGCCCGTGAACGGGTCGAGCACGGTGCCGCCCTCGGGGCATACCTGGACGAGCTGCTGCATGACCTCGACCGGCTTCTGGGTGATGTGGACCCGGCCCTTGCGGGGCTGGGAGGCGATGTAGTGACCCGGCAGGTAGAGGTCGCGGGTGTTGTCGAGGGATCCCTTGACGCCCCAGATGATGAACTCCGAGTCCTGCTTCGGCCCGCCCTTGCGGGGCCGGCTGGAGGGCTTGATCCACGGGATCGTGCCACTCCAGGTCCACCCCGCCATCTGCAGGGCGTCGGAGGTGGTCGGCTCCTGGCGCCAGTCGGTGAAGACCATGGCGACCGCGTGCTCGGTCGAGGCCCGGTACGCCTCGGTGAGCAGTTCGGTGAGCCAGGAGCGGTAGGAGCGCTGGTCGCGGTTCTCGCCGGGGAAGTCGGCGAGGTCGTGGGCACTGTTACTGGTGACGTACTTGGCACGCGCGGTGCGGCCGGTGCGGTCCGAGCTGGTACGGCCACCGGAGTTGTACGGCGGATCGGTGATCACCGCCTGGACGCTCTCGTCGGGGAGGGTCTTCAGGACGGTCAGGGCATCGCCTCGGTGCAGCGTGTAGCTCATGGGGAGGGCCTCTCTTCGGGCACGGCGGATCTGGACCCGCTCCGGACAGCGCTCAACTGCATTCGTCTCGGGCGAGGTTGCACCGGAGGTTAACGACGATTTCCGGCCGCACCTAACGAGGTGACCTCCTGCAGCGGGCCCCGGGACGGCAGTCGTTTGGTGCGGCCGGAATCCCGGTCTACTGTCTCGCCGTGTCACCGGGCAGGAGCCCTGCTCCACCCCCGTTGACCTGTGCTTATCCGTGCTGTCTCGTCCAATCGAGCAGCTTCGGCGGCACGTTGCCCACGTATCCGCGAGCGCCGCGAGGAGGTCCCGGTGCACTGCCTGAGATTACGAGCGCGGCTGGCTGCCGCGCGTGACCTGAAACCGGCGTCCGGAAGCTACCAACTCCTCTGACCCGGGCCCGTCGAGAGGCGGATGCACATCGGCGCGGTGCCGACGGCTTTGCACGAGAAGTCGGCACCGTGCCTCCTACGAACACCGAGGAGCCGCTGCGATGCAGCATGCCCTGACACACCCGCGCCCCGACCCACCTCCGTCACCTGGCCGGCACCGCCGTCGTGCTGAACGGCGGCGATGAAGAAGACGACCGGAGCCCTCGTCGGTCTCTGCGCGACCGGACCGCTGCTGCTGGCGCTTCCGATCCTTGCCATCGGCGCTGGGACCGCCTCGGCCTCGTGCTCGAACGACGGTGCACAGGGTGTGGACACCTCCGCCGTCGCCAAGCAGGTGAAGGCCATCCTGGACGGCGGTGACAAGGGCTCGGTATCCGTGCCGGGCCTGGACGCACCTGCCGATCAGGTGCCCAACGCCAAGACGATCCAGGCCACGGGCGTCGCGATGAACATCCCCGCCCGAGGGCAGGTCGTCGCCCTGGCGACCGCCCTGCAGGAGAGCGGCCTGCGGAACCTGACCTACGGCGACCGCGATTCGCTGGGTCTCTTCCAGCAGCGGCCGTCGATGGGCTGGGGCACGGCCAGCGAGATCCTCGACCCGGTGCACGCCAGCACCAAGTTCTACGAGGGGCTCAAGAAGGTCTCCGGCTGGCAGTCCCTGTCCGTCACCCAGGCCGCCCAGGCGGTGCAGAAGTCGGGCTTCCCCGAGGCGTACGCCAGGTGGGAGCCGCTGGCCACCGCCCTGCAGAAGGCCATCGAGCCCCTGCTGCAGAAGGCCGGCGACCCGTCGCCGAACCCGTCGCCGTCCGGCTCTGCCGACACCGGCGGTCCTTCGCCCTATTCCGCGGGCGGTTGCTCGGCGGACGGCGACGGGACGGACTTCGGCACCATCCCGGCTGGCGCGCTGCCGGACGAGTACAAGATCCCCGCCACTGCCCCGCGAGAGGTTCAGACGGCGATCCGGTGGGCGTTGGGCCAGCTCGGCACGCCGTACCAGTGGGGCGGGAACTGCACCGACTCCCACGGCAAGAACCCGATGGGCCGATGCGACTGCTCCTCCCTGATGCAGCAGGCGTACAAGGCCGCCGGAGTCAGCCTGACGCGGACCACGTACACGCAGGTCAAGGACGGTAAGTCGGTGTCGGTCGACGCCCTGAAGCCGGGCGACCTCCTCTTCACCGAGGGGGCGGCCGCCGTGCCCGAGCACGTCGGGATGGCGATCGGGCAGGGCCTGATCGTCCACGCCCCGCACACCGGTGACGTCGTGCGGATCACGACCGTCGCGTCCTGGAAATCGCGGATTCTCGCGGCCCGCCGAGTCGTCTGACCGGCGCTTCCCCCCTCCTCACCTCTTCTCGCACCGCTGGTTCGCCCTTCAGGGCTTTGACGTGCGCTCATTCGAACTGGAGTTCCCCATGTATCTCGCTGACCAGGTCATCCAGCTCGCCTACGACCCCGGAATCAAGCCGAACGCGGGCGGGCTGCCGGGTCTCAACGTCCTCAAGCAGGTGATGGGCTCGATCAGCCTCTTCGGGCTCATCGCCGTGGTCGGCGCCCTCGCCGTCAGCGCCGGCGTGTGGGCCTGGGGTCATCACTCGGGCGGTCACCAGGCCGAGGCGAACGGGAAGAAGGGCGTGCTGGTCAGTGCCGGCGCGGCCCTTCTGCTCGGCGCAGCCAACGGCGTAGTGGCGTTCTTCTCGACGCTCGGGACGCAGGTCCACTGATGGCTCAGCACTCCACCCACCCCGGCGGCGCATCTCGCGTGCGCCGCCGGGCGCTGCTCGGCACCGTAGTCCTGGTGGTGCTCATCGCCCTCGCCGGCCTGATCGCCTACCTCACCCGCGAGGGCCGAAGCCCCTCCGATACTCCGGCGCCACCGTCGAGTTCGTCCACGGCGTCCTCCCCGTCCGCAGCACCGTCCGGGCCGAACACCCGGCCCCGCGCCCTACCCGTCCCGCCGAAGACCCACGACCCGATCAAGTACGGGAAGGCCGCCGCCGCAGCGCTGTGGTCGTACGACACCCGGGCGTACTCGCAGCCCGAGCTACGGAAGGCACTGCGCGACTGGCTGACCACGGAGTCGAAGTACGCCGACCCGGCCTCCGTCGACAAGACGGTCCCGTCGCCCGTGCTGTGGAAGGAAATGGCCGCCAACCACCAGGTCGCCACCGCCAAGATCAACGAGGGGCACTTCCCGCACGCCTTCACCCAGGCCCTCCAGGACGACCCCGGGGCGATCACCCAGGCGTACGTCTACGCCGTCACCGTCTCCGGCAAGCAGTCGATCGCCTGGAAGGGCTCGCCCGCCGGCGGCGCGGAGAGCCGGTCCACCACCCTCGCGGTCCAGTGCCGCCCCGACCACCCCTGCGCCCTGGTCGGCGTCATGCCGTCCGTCGCGCCCTGACCCTCGCCTCAGAACGGAGGTACGACCCATGGGAGTCTGCGACTTCCCGCTGATGGACAAGGTCTGCGGCGCCGTCGACTTCGCCACCAACCCCGCCGGCACCGTCACCGACGGCCTCGGGGCGTGGATCGCGAAGTCGGCGGGCGAGCTGGCGTCCAGCGCGGCCGACCTGGCCGCCAAGGCCGTCAACAGGACCACGGCCATCGACCTCAACGCCGGGTGGTTCCGGGACAACTACGAGCTGCTCCTGCCCATCGGTCTCGCCCTGACCGTCGGCATCTTCTGCATCCAGCTCATGACCGCCGCCTGGCGACGAGACGAACGCGCCCTCGTCAAGGCTGCGTTCGGCACCATGACCGGTGTCCTGTTCAGCTTCTCCGCCATCGCCTTCACCACCGTCGCCATCACCGTGGTCGACGCGTTGTCCGACGGACTGTTCAAAGCGGCCAACACCTCGATCGACGACGCGATCCGCCGCGTGATCAAGGTCGACCAGATGGGGGCCATGTACGGCCTCGGCTGGGGCGTCCCCGCACTGGTCGCCTTCGGGTGCGCGATCGGCGCGTTCCTCTACTGGGGCGTGATGGTCGCCCGCAAGGTCGGCGTCCTGATCATGGTCGCGCTCGCCGTGTTCGCCGGGGCCGGCGGTGGCTGGGAGGTCGCCAAGCGGTGGCGGCGCGGCTGGATCGAGGCCACCGGCACCCTGATCGTCTCCAAGCTGTTGATGACCGTCGTCTTCCTCATCGGCGTCTCCGCCATGGGCAAGAGCGACGCCAGCGACGGGATGGCAGCCCTGTCCGACGCGATGGCCGGCATCGTCGTGATGGTCCTGGTCCTGCTCTGCCCATACGCGACGTACAAGTTCGTCCACTGGGCCAGCGACGGCGGCGGCCACGACGACATGCACCGCACCGGCGTCGCCGGCATGGCGGTCGCAGCAGGAGCGGCGAAGACCGCGGGCAGCCTCGCTCTGCGGGCCGGCACCGGCACCCCCGCCCCGCAGGGCCCGAACCAGGTCCCCGGTGCAGGGACCGACGGCGTCGCCTCCGGCATCAACCCCTCCGGCGGCAACCCCAGCAAAGAGGGCATCGACGCCGGCTCGCCCAAGCAGCAGACCCGCTTCCGGTACGGCGAAGACCCGAACGCCACCGGCGACAAGGGCCGGGCCCTGATCCAGCGCCCAGGGATCCCGCCGCTGATCACGCGTCCCGGCGAGGACGAACAGGAAGGGCCCGAGGTGACTGTCCAAGGCGCGGCGGGCGGCTCCGGTCACCTCGCCGGCACATCGGCTCCGGGCGGCGACATGACCTCCATGCCGCCTGTCGGCCCCGCGCCTTCGGCCTCCGGAACTCCGGCGTCGGCGTCGGCGTCGGCGTCGGCGTCCGGACCGTCGGCCGCCGGCTCTCCGACGCCGACCAACTGGGTGTACCCCACCCAACCGCCCTCGGGTTCCTGAGCCACCACACCCCCGGGGGCGGGCCGCACTCCATGGCCCGCCCCCACCTCCCCCGACCAGCAGGAAGGTTTCGCCATGACGTCCAGAAGAGCACTGCGCGCCCCGTCCTCCGCCCGCTCCCACCGTCTGGAACCACCATGTCCGGCAAGCACCAGTCCTCCACGCCCACCGTGAAGTTCCCCCACCGCAGCAGGCGCGGCGTCCTGCTGGGCCTGACCGTCCCGCAGTTGACCGTCGCCGGACTCACCGGCCTTCTCCTTCTCGCCGTGATCCTCACCCGAGGTGTGGTCGGCGCTCTGCAGCTCATTCCCCTGTGGGCGGCCACCGCCCTCCTCGTCTTCGTCCGCCACCGAGGCCGTGCCCTGGCGGACTGGGCCCCCATCGTCATCCGCTACGCGCTGCGCCGGATGCGCGGCCAGTTCGTCTGGCTCACCCGGCCCTCTCGCCGGCCGACCCGCGAAGGGCTGCTCCACCTGCCCGGCACCGCCGCCAGCCTGCGCGTGGCCACCGCTCCCGACGGCAAGTACGGCGCGGTCCACAACCCGCACACCGGCACGCTGACCGCGGTGGTCAAGGTCTCCTCCCGCGCCTACGCCCTGCTCGACCCGGGCACCCAGCAGGCCAACGTGAGCGGCTGGGGACGCGCGCTGGCCGCGCTGGCCCGCACCGGGCAGATCGCCCGCATCCAGGTGATCGAGCGCACCATCCCCGACTCCGGCGACGCGCTGCGCCGCTACTGGGAAGAGCACGGCCGACCCGACACCCCCATGGCCGGCACGATCTACAACGAGCTGATCCAGAGCGCGGGCCCGGCAGCCGCCCCGCACGAGGCGTACGTCGCGGTATCCCTGGACACCAAGGCGGCACGACGCCTGATCAACCAGGCCGGCGGCGGCCTCACCGGCGGGTTCAGCGTCCTGGCCCAGCTCACCTCCACCTTCGACCAGGCCGCGCGGACCGCCGGACTCACCCCGACCGGCTGGCTCACCGCCAGCGAGATCGCCGCCGTGGTACGCACCGCCTACGACCCGAAGGCGCTGGCGACGCTGGATCGTTGGTCCACCGCCGGCCGTCCTGATGCCGAGCCCGCCGCCGCCGGCCCCGTCGTGGTCGTCGAGAAGGCGGACCACATCGCTACCGACTCCGCCGTCCACGCCACCTACTGGGTGGAGAACTGGCCGCGCACCGAGACGTCGGCCGGATTCCTGCACCAGCTCCTGTTCACCGGCGGGGTCCGGCGCACGCTGTCGCTCTCCTACGAGCCAAAGAACCTGGACGCCGCTCTGCGCGACGTGCAGCGCAAGAAGTCCAGCGTGATCGCCGACGCCGCCGAGCGGGCCCGGCGCGGACAGGTCGACTCCGAGGCCGACTCGATCGAGTACCAGGACATCAAGGCGCGCGAGCGCCAGCTCATCGCCGGGCACGCGGACGTCGCCCTGACCGGGCTGCTGACCGTCTCGGCCGACACCGAGGACGAACTGCGCAACGCCTGCGCGGTGGTGGAGACCGCGGCCGTCGGCGCCCAGCTCGACCTCCGGCCGCTCACCTGGCAGCAGGCCGAAGCGTTCACCGCCGCCGCCATGCCGCTCGCGCTCGCCGCCTGAACCTCCCCTCCGAAAGAGCACCCTCATGTCCCGCACCGCCAGCCCGCCCGCACAGGACTTCGTGCCCTTCGCCACCGCGGCACTCGATTTCCACCGTGCACTCAACGTCCCGGGCGGCCCGCTGGTCACCACCCGCGCCGAGCTGGACGCCCTGCACGCCCACCTCGTATCGCTGTACGGACTGCTCGACGCCCACGCCGGTCGCACCGGTCAGCTCGTCGCGGGCGAGGGCGACCAGCTGCGCACCGCCCGCACCCGCATCTGGCAGGCCGCCGAGCACCTCCACGCCGCCTACCACGCGGCACCCCGACCGGACTCCGGCGAGATCCCCGAATCCGAGGCATGCCAGGCCGGCCTGCCCGAAGGTGCGCCGGAACTGACCATCTGCCAGCGCCACCAGCGCACCGCGCACTCGGTGCGGCGCCGCACCACCCCGGCCGACCTGCACGCGCCGTTCACCGGCCTCGTCCGCCGCTGACCCGCCACCCTGTCTGGAGAAACGTTCATGTCCCGTACCCGCGCCAGTGCCTCCCCCCTGTTCGTGCCCCGCAAGACGTCACGCGCCGAGCAGCGGGCCGCTCGAGCCGGTTTCGCCGAGGCCCGCCGCCAGGCACGTCTCGCCGGAACCCCGCCCAAGCACCGCGCCGAGCAGACCCTCGACCCGGAACTGCGGCCCGCCTACCCGCTGGCCGGTCGTCCCGGCCCGGCCTCGGCCCGGGGCGGGAAGCTCGACCTGCCCGCCCACCGGATGACCACCGCCACAGCCAGCGGTGCCTACCCCTTCGTGGCCGAGGGCGGCCTGGGGGCCGAGGGGGTGTTCATCGGCCGCGATGTGCACGCGGAAGCAGCTTTCTGCTTCGACCCGTTCTCGCTGTACAACAGCGGCCGGATCGAGGGCTTCACGAACCCCAACGCGGTCCTGGCCGGGATCATCGGCATGGGCAAGTCGGCGCTGGCGAAGTCGATCGCCACCCGGTCGATCGCCCACGGTTACCGGATCTATATCCCGTGCGACCCGAAGGGCGAGTGGACCAGTGTCTCGCAGGCCCTCGGTGGTTACAGCATCGCGCTGGGGCCAGGGCTTCCGGGCCGGTTGAACCCGCTGGATGCCCCGGCCCGGCCCGCCTCCGTCAGCGAGGAGGACTGGACGACGGAGGTCCGCAAGCGCCGCCTGCTGCTCCTGGCGGGCCTGGCCCGCACGGTGCTGAAGCGCGATCTGCTGCCGATGGAGCACACCGCTCTCGATCTCGCCCTGGACCTGGTCGTTGCCGATGCCACCGCCCGCGGCACGGTACCGTTGCTCGGCGAGATCGCGCACGCCCTCGGCTCCCCGGAACGCCTCGACCGGGCCCTCGGCCACCAAGCCGGGCACCTCGGCTCAGCCGCCCAGGACCTCGCGCACGCCCTGCGCCGCCTGGTGCATGGTGATTTGAGCGGCATGTTCGATGCACCCTCGACGGTGTCGTTCGATCCGACCACGCCGATGCTGTCCATCGACCTCTCCCGTCTCGGCGGCTCCGGCGACGACACGGCGTTGGTCCTCGCGATGACGTGCGCGAGCGCGTGGATGGAGTCCGCCCTCGCCGACCCTGACGGCGGGCGGCGCTGGGTGATCTACGACGAAGCGTGGCGGCTGATGCGGCACGTCGGCCTGCTGGAGCGGATGCAGTCGCAGTGGAAGCTCTCCCGTGGCCTGGGCATCGCGAACCTGATGGTCATCCATCGGCTGTCGGACCTGCTCTCGGCGGGCGACGCCGGCTCGCGCGGCCGAGTCCTGGCCGAGGGCCTCCTCGCCGACTGCAGCACCCGCATCATCTACCGCCAGGAGCCCGACCAGCTCGCCGCCGCCGCGTCCCTGCTCGGCCTGACCGGCGTCGAGACCCAGGCCGTGTCCGCCCTGACCAAGGGCCGGGGTCTGTGGAAGGTCGCCAGCCGCTCCTTCATCACGCAGCACATCCTGCACCCGGCCGAGCGCGAGCTGTTCGACACCGACGCTCGCATGGCGGCCTAGCCCAACGACCGGCACAGCAACAAGGATCGATCATGTCTGCTTCTTCCACTCCTCCCGCCTCCGGTGACAACCAGCCGCCGGAGGCCACCGCCCCTCTGGCGTGGCGACGGCACCTCCCGGCACTGGCCTCGGCCGCCGCCGGCATCAACGAGGCGTCCGACGCCTGGGACGCGGTCTCGGACTCCCTCTGCGACGCGGACGGCTGGCCGCTGGACGACGAGGTCTACGCGGACGGCAAGGTCAAGCGCGACGCCGAGGCGTGGAAGCACGCCGAGGTGTTCCTCGACCACGGACCCGAGGTACTGGCCGGGGTCCGTGCCGCCGCCGACGGCCCCGACTACGTCGAGGGACCGATCAGTGACGACCTCCGCCGACTGCGCGGGATCGACACCACCCTGCTCCGGGCGGAGGAGCTGCGACATGAGTGGGACCAGATCATGGCGCTCATGGACGGCTCGCAGCCGGGCTCGCTCCAGCTCTACCAGGAGCGTGCGGAGGAGCACCGTAACAGCGAGGGCTGGCACTACGCGCACGAGCTGTCCTACCAGGGCCCGGCGCTCGTACGCGTCGGTGAGTACCTCGCTGACCGGGCGGACGTCGAACGGCCGGCGCAGACCGAACGGGCGCGCGTCGCCCTGACCCGGTCCACTCCCAGCGCCCGTGGCGTATCGCCCGCTTCGCCTCCGGTCCCCCCGGCATCGCATCCGCCGTCCCCCGGTCGTTTCCGCTGACCACCTAGCACGGAGTCACGGCAGCACCAAACCGACCGATCGCCGGATCCTCATGGACTACCGCACCCCTTCAAGCCCCACACAACCGGCGGCTCACGCCGTCGGCCCGGGGACGTTCGACAACGGAGAAACCCCATGCACCCCGAAAGCCCTCAGGTCCTTGCCTGGATCAGCGCGTCGTCCCCGCCCGCTGCGTCCGAACAGGACCACCGCTATGCCGCCCTCACCACTGCGCTCCGGCAGCGCGGCCTGGAGTGCACCGTCGAGTACGGCCTCAGCGACTACATCGTCCACGCGGAGCTTCCCGACGGCAGTTCACTGATCATCTCGCCACCGCAGGAGCCGTCCTCCGAGCACCCCGAGTCCCCCGAGAGCTGGATGGTGACCCGTCACCGGTCCGCCGAGCACACGGTGTACGAAGTGGTCTACGACTCCGAGCCCGGCGGCCCCCACGCGCGGCACGGCGGCAGCGTGCCAGATCTGCTCACCGCCGTCGACGCCCGCCTGGACCAGCTTGGCGTTCCGCCACGCCAGGAGCAGGAGCGATCCGTCGAGGAGCGCGCCGCCTGCGCGCTCCCGCCACCCCCTGCTCGGTCCCGGGTGAGTGCCGCTCTGGCCCCCTCGCCGGCGGCGGGACAGCACGCGCTCCCGTCCGGATCGCCGGCGGAGTCGTCCGCCCCCGCCGCGCTGCCGCCC
This sequence comes from Streptomyces sp. NPDC001292, assembly GCF_042896465.1. Classification (NCBI taxonomy): domain Bacteria; kingdom Bacillati; phylum Actinomycetota; class Actinomycetes; order Kitasatosporales; family Streptomycetaceae; genus Streptomyces; species Streptomyces sp. NPDC001292. The sequence continues at coordinate 349,714 of NZ_JBIAXG010000002.1, read as the reverse complement.
GCACGACCCTCGTCCTCCCCCGATCGCTGACCAACCACCGCTCAGGAGTCCTTCGTGTACCGCACCGGCAGAAGCGATTCGCCCCTCGACCACACCTGCGACCGCACCCACCCCGGATGGATCTGCCATGCCCAGCCACTACGACGTACTGCCCGATCTGGCCTTCGGTCACCACCCCGTCTACGGCATCGTCGCCGCGAACCCGAAGAACCTCGCGGCCAGCACCTGGATGTTGAAGGGATTCGACTTCCATCCCGTCCCCGACCAGCCGACGTTGTACGCGCTGGCCAACCAGAACCGTGATGGACAGGGCCGTACGACCCGAGCAGTCGAGCTGCTGCGCAAGGCCGGCTACCGGGTCGACGTGGACGCCGCACTCGACCCCGCGCTGACGCCCGACACGGCACCGGTCCGCGCCCGCGGCCCGCTCGGTGAGCCCGACGTCGCCTTCGCCGAACATCCTCAGCTTGGCATCGTCGCGGCCATCGACGACCGTGTCTCCCGCCTCAGCGGGCTCGCCCTGGTGGAGCACGGCTGGCGGCATAACTCGAGCCTGGACATCTACACACTGCCCGCCACCACGGATCGCGGCGAAGCCTTGGGGAAGGTGGCCGACGCCACGCTGGCCCTGCACCGGTCGGGTCTGCAGGTCGCAGTGCAGCCCCGCCTCGCTCAGGAGGTGACAGCGCGTCCCCGCCCTGCTGCCGCGCCGACCGCGTCCCGCGAACGAGGCCAAGTCCCCGCTCGTGCATCTCCGATCAGCGCCGCCGCGCTCGCCGCCAGCCCGGCCCGCGCCGGCCTCCCGCGCAAGGCGCCGGTCCCCGCCTCCGTAGTCGCCGCAGCGGCGGTCCGGCCGGTTGACCCCCGCATCGCGTTCTCACGCGACCACTGATCCAACTCCCCTAAAGTGAGCGGGGGTACGTCGAGACGGAGTCGCATCGGATTCACTTTCGGTCCGTCCATATGTGCACATGCATCGAGTACTATGACTGACATGTATCAACCTTCCGGCGAGCGACTGCGGCCACCCCCACGGCCGGAAGGTGGTCCCACACAAGACGCTCTGCGGATCTCGTGTCAGAGGATCTCCATGACCACTGCTCTGTGCACGTTCACGACGACCGCCGCGAATAGCTTGGCCCCGTGATCTCCCGCTACCACCTCAAGTGCCACGGATGTGGCGAAGCGTTCGTCGCCCGGCTGGGCGTGGAACCGACCCGCAGAACGCGCTTCTATCTGCCGTGTCCGCATTGCGGACTGTCGATCCGAGGCTCGATGTCGGGCACTGAGATCCAGAACCACCGTGTCGACATCGAGTGCGAGGTGCTCAGCGGCTCCGCGCCAGAAGTCCCTGGTACACGCGTCGTGACTATCAATCCGTTCGTGCCGTCGCGCTACGACGCCGACTCGTTCACCCCGAACGGGGCCTTCCCAACGCTGACGCTCGTCCAGGCCCTCGGCGACGACGCCTTTATGGAGTTCGAGTCCCAACGGCGTGCGGCGCTCGAGGCGGGCCAAGTCATGTGGCCCAAGGTCCGCATGCTGTTTCAGTACTACCTCCAGGGCAACACCGAGATGTTCGCTCGCATCGCGCAGCAGCAGCTTGGGCTCAAATGGCAACCGAGCACGAGCCACGAGCGAACGACTGTCGCTTACCAGGCCGTGGGAACAGCGACGACGGTGATCACGGGGACCACGGGGACCACCAGCGCGAACGTGATCGGCCGATTCTCGCGGAAGCACTCGGCAGCGATCGAACGACACAGGGATCACCTCCTGACCTTTCGGCGTCGAGGACAGTCCTCGGCGAGTCTGGAGCGAGATGTCTTCACCGAGCTGAACCGTTTCGTAGAGCATCACGAGTCCTGGGAGATGGGGCTCCTCGGGAGGTTCTTCGGGCCGGGCGACACGGGCGCCTTCGACGAACTAGTGCTCTACCGCGACGAGTTCTCGCTGGTGAGGGACCTCTACCAGCACGGATTCGAGCTCGCCTGCAAGTGCCTGTGGCCGCTCGTCGCAGCTCAGAACTCGGTGAAGCGCGGCAACCCTGACGACTTCGGCAACGTCCACCCCGACCGCGTACCCGAGAAGCAGCGCCCCAAGAACCTCGATAAGTTCGACAAACTATCCAATGCATACAAGATCGCATATGTGGCACAAGTTCCAGGTTGGGAGTCATTCGAGAGCTTGCTCAATAATCGCCGCCGGAACACGATTGGGCACGCGACAGCACATCACGACCTCCAGACAGGCCGCGTTGTCAGCGATGAGAGCCCCTCCGGGATGACGTATCTCGAGTTCCTCAGCGAGGTCCTTGGTGTCTTCGAAGCGCTTTCTACCCTTGCCCAGGTGCTCAGGGCCAGCCGTGTTGCTTCCTCGCCAGACTTCGACTCTCTCGAATGACGACGCGGAGAAACACGGCCACGTGACACCAGATCCGTCGGATTCGATTCGCTCTCGCCCATATATGCACCCGTGGCTCTCCTCACTCTCGCCCATCTGGGAGTGCCGGTAAGAACGCTGTCACGTCACCAGCCGCAAACGGCGGGGTCTCCGCAGGCACCCCTTGGACCACACCACCAGGAGGAACCAGTGTCATACCCGCAACTGCTCACCCCCGAGGAGAAGCTCGCTGACGCGAAGAAGCTGTTGAGTCTCCCGCCTATCGTCGTGATCTGCGGCTCCACCCGCTTCATGACCGAGATGAACGAGGCCGATCTGCGGGAGACCAAAGCCGGAAAGATTGTCGTCAAACCGGGCTGTGACATGAAGTCGCCGCACGAACTTTGGTCCGATCCTGTCGAGGCCGAGGCGCTGAAGGTTCGACTCGACGATCTGCACCGGGCGAAGATCCGGCTCGCTGATGAGGTGCTCGTAGTCGGCGACTACATCGGAGACAGCACCCGAGCCGAAATCGCCTACGCCCGGTCGCTGGGCAAGCCCGTGCGGTTCACGCACCCCGAAATCGACCCTGACGCCTGACCGCCCGCTGCCACCTCGACAACCAGGGCCGGCAGCCCGCCGCCTGACCGCCACGCGGTGGCTTCGGCCGCCGCCCACCCCACACCCCCTGCAGGCATCTCTTGGAATTGATCATCTCTAGATCACGAGACCAAGCCCTCTTGACCGCTCAGAGGATGCGGCCGTCGGCTCAGACAATTCGATGATGCCGACGGCCACGCCTTGCTGTCTCCTGAGACGGGTGAATCGCGAAGAATACTTCTGCGGTCACCATGCCGACCGCGACCTGCCCGACCGACCGGTCGACCGCCGGGCGGGCTTCGCCGAATCTCTCCAGGCAGGAGTGCTCTGTTACTGAAACTGCACCATCCCCACCTCGTTGGTCATGGCGTAACGGGCCGCGATCAAGGAGTAAGTGATGGATGTACGGGATGAGTTGACGGAGGGCCGACGGGCCATCCCTCGCCTCGGACGAGCCGTGGAGGTCAACCAGACACATCCGCCGTACGCGACGCTCGATGCGGCAGGGGCCGAGGTCGAGCCGGTCACCGCGTTTCTGCGGGACCTGGCGCTTGGGGATTCCAGCCCGCTGACCTGCCGCAGCTACGGCTACGGCATGCTGCGGTGGTTCCGCCTGCTGTGGCTTCTTGGCACCGGGTGGGAGCAGGCGACGGAGTCCGAGGTCGCGGTGCTGACGGGTTGGCTGCGCTCGGCTGCAAACCCACAACGTCAGCGGCACCGGGCCGATGCTCCGGTTGCTGGCACGGTCAATCTCCGTACGAGCAAGTCGTCTTTATGCGCCGGGTACGCGCCACGCACGATCAACCACGCCCTGACGGTGATCAGCGGGTTCTACGAGTTCCATGCCGATCAGGGCCGCGGTCCGGTCGTCAACCCGGTGCCGCGCTCGGCTCAGCGGCGCCGGGCGCTGGGGCACCGCAGTCCGCTGGAGCCCACGCCGTTGGTCGGCCGCGCTCGGCTGCGGCAGCGCGTGCCCGACCGTCCGCCGCGGTCGATTCCCGACCGGCTGTGGGATGAACTGTTCAGCGCGATGAACTGCGACCGGGACCGGGCACTGCTGGAGATCTACGTCTCCAGCGGCGCCCGCGCCGAGGAACTCCTTGGCATCGCCGCCGGCGACATCGACTGGTCCGGCCAGCGGATCTACGTGATCACCAAGGGCACCAGGCGAGGGAGGCAGTCCCGGTCTCCCCGCAGGGCCTGTTCCGCCTGGCCCTCTACCTCGACGCGGCCGGCACACCGGCCGGAGGCGAGCCGGTCTGGCGGACCCGCCGCGGGCCCGAGCGTCCGCTGACCTACTGGACCAGGCGCCGTGTCATGCAGCGGGCGAACACCCTGCTGGGAACGAACTGGTCCCTGCACGATCTACGGCACACCGCCGCCTACCGCATGGCCAATGGCGGAAAACTCACGCTCCCCGAAGTCCAGACGATCATGCGGCACGCCGACATCCAGACCACCAACCGCTATCTGGCCGTCCACATCGAGGAACTCTTCGACAAACTCACCGAGCACTACGCCGCACCCCGAGCGGTCCGGCACTACCCTGCGGGCTACGCCGCCGCAGACATTGCGGCGGTGTTCGGTGCCTGACCTCGCCCGTCCCACCACTGGCGTCAGCCGCCGCCACACCCACACCGGCGACGAGCCGGCCTTGATCAGCCGCTTCGCCTCCACCCAGATCGAGGCCCGCCCGGCCTCGGCGACCACCGTGCCACGCCCCTTCGGGGATCTGTCCTCCGCCACACCGCAGCTCATCGGCCAGCTAGCGCACGACGTCTCGCCGGACGCCGCCGCTCAGCACCGGGCCTCCGCCCGGCGCGTCCTGGCCTACCTGGGCGGGTTCGAGGGCAGCACCTGGCAACAGCGCTGGGATGCAAGCCCTCTGGGCCGCGGCGAGATCACCGCCGCTGGCCTGGACCCCAACCGGACCGGGCACCCTCCACCGCATCTCGGGGGAAGCTCACACCTGCCGGAGCAAGCGGTCCCGCCGCCGGCAGGCCCCTGAGCAGCAGGACCACCCTGCTTACGGAAGACTCACAGCTACCACTCCACCTGGCCGCTCAACTCTGCCCAGGTATAGCTGTCCATACTGTCGTGAGGGCCGATCCTGGAAAGTTCCGAGCCGTCACCCCCCACAGCCACGAGGAGCGGTCGTGTCCCCCCGTGGCCCGTGGACGAGGACTTCCAGACCACGATGAGCCGCCCATGCCCAGGCACCTCGATCCGTCGGTCACCGAGGAGGAGATGATCCACCTCGGCCGCCACCCGGAGTTCGCTGGACCCGACCCACGAGCCCATCCCGATGAAGTCCGGATGACGATGCCGCAGGCGATAGGCACAACTCAGGCAACCTGCGCCTCCGCCGAGCTCAATCATGCCGACCTGCCCCAGCTGGTGTCGACGGTCACGCAATTCCCCACCCAGAACGTCACGTAATGGGCCAGGGGGACGCCGACGTCGCGATCGTTGTGGACATGGGGACGGTGACCGCGCGTCAAGGCCCCCAGGGTGCCAGAGGTTCCCGGGCCGCCCGATAGCCAGACCGTCGTTCAGGCTGGTCAGGGCTGTCCAGGGTGGCCGTAAGGCCAGCGCGGAGCGCCGCCGAAGGCGCCCTTGACTGACCGGACCAGCCGCATACTTGACCGTCGGGCGGCCCATCACGGCCTCAGCCCAGGTGGGGAATTACGTGACGCTGATCATGAAGATTCTGGGGAATTACATGACCGCTGACAGCTGGCCCACCGCCAGCCTCTCGGCCAGCAGGTCACCGCCCGACGCACTCCCACGAGCTGTGCACTGCCACTTCTCGCCGCAATGCTCAATCAGTGCAGTATGCGTCTCTGCTCTCGCGGATCCGGGACGCCAGACGAGCCAGACTGCGCCGACGCCTGCATCCAGGTCGACGTCACCCGACACGAGAGTCACTCAGCGGCGAGGCAACCAACCGGGTTGCGATGCCTCACCGTTGACCACGCGCCGGACCACCCTCGGCAGAATGATCTCCATCAAGCGGTCGATACGGCGTATCCGACGCAACTCCGCGCGAGTGGACATGTACACACGGTACCCAGCGGCGAAGCCCGCGACGACTGTCGGTGGCGGGACGTCTCACCCAAGGCTGACAGAGAGGGGCCAGGCAGGAGGAGTACACCCGCGGCGGCGTGGGCCGCGGCTTCGGTTCCGACGTGGCGCCCACGGTAATGATTGCCCCGGCACAGACGAAGGTCAGCCCTGCCATCGCGGCGAGCCAGGTAGCGCGGCTCACTGATCGCCACGGAAGTGGTTACGGAGAGCGTCAAGGCAGTCGTCCTCGGTGCCGACCTGGACTCGCGAGAAGACCAGCACTCCGTCTCCCTTGCCTTCCTGCTTGGCCTTGGCCCGCTGCGTCTCGATGTCCGCGATGCGCTCGGCGCACTCGGCACTGACGGACTTCTCGGGCTGCGGGTCCGGTGCCGAGGAGACGTTCAGTTTGGCGGTGGCGGCGAGGCCAGCCGCGCACAGCACCACCCACGCAGCAACCCACGCGCGGCGGCTCATCCGTATCGGCTTAGGCATCCAGGCACCCTACGAGCACCGCGGCGGGCTGTCGCCGAATCACGGCTTCCTCGTCGACGAGACCAACGACGGAGCCAGCTGGCATCGCCGACGAGGGCGACAATGTCCAACCGATCCCGCGTCAGCTTTGGCCGGCTGCCGTTCAGCCTCGACCGCTCGCCGAAGTCGGCGCGAGCAGTCTCGCCTCTCACGCTCCGGCCGCAGCTCGGGGCCTCCCCTGCAGGCCGCCATCGCCTACCGCCCGACACGGCCGCCGACCTCGCCACAGCTCGGTCACGCACCGTATCAGGCGGCACAAAACCGGGGAGCGGAACTGGCCATCAGCTGGGACCGCCTGTGGGAGTTACTGGCCGTACGCGGGGGAAAGGTCTTGGTCGCTGTCAGACGACGGATCACAACCTTGGATTGCACTCGTTCTGGTGAAATGCAGATAAGCACCGACTGCTGGCATGCCTCCAATGAGGGCGACGAGCAGGACAAGGCCGCCTGACTCAAGGCCAAGCGCGCCGAGGAGCAGGCCGCGTCCGAAGCCTGGTTCGAGCAGTACCGGATGCCTCCTCTAGAGGGGACCGAGCGGGCCGTCGCCTGGGGTTTGCGCTGTCGCTGACCGCCGCCTACACCGCGCTGGTCACCGAAGGCGAAACCAGCGAGGCGGGATGGGAGGGGATCGAGGAGAGCGCTCGTACGGTCACCCGCGCCGGGTGGTGGATCGATGAGCGCTCCTCCCAGCCGGACGACCTCACCGAGCTACTCCAGGCCGCCACCGGGGCCGATCGGCCGACCGAGAACCCCTACTTCTGACCGACCGGGCGGCCTGCGGCTTCTACCAGCGATCTCCGGCCCGGCCAAATCCCGGATTCGCCGGATTCTCTCCCTGCTGACCCGGTCCTCCGGGTCCCTTGTTCCCCGAGCCCCGGAGACTTCCTTGCCTACCCGTTCGATCACCATTACGTCCGAGTTCAGCGGCAGCGTCGTCGCCAAGGGCGCTACCGACGACCTCTCCGCCCAACTGCTCCGGCACGCCGGTTTCCAGCAGATCGACGACTGGCATGGCCGCCGTCATCGCCTTCCCACCACCACTCCGCTCGCCGACAAGGTCGCCATCGCCACCCACGCGGTCGAGATGCTCCGCGCCGCTCGCTACGACGTCGTCCTTCCGCCCTCTCTCGACACGACCCGGAGGAGCCCTCCGGTGGATGCGCTCGGGCCGTACGCCGCCGGAGCGGAACTCCTCAGGATCACGGACCGGATCCGGGCAGCCGAGGACGGGATCGGCCTTCGGCAAGCGGTCGAGCAGCTCCTTCATCCCGAGCACGGTGCTCTGGAGCGTGTCCGGGAGGCGCTGGAGGCGGCTGGGGAACAGATCAACGACCTGGACGAGGAGGCGTACGCACTCGCCGATCGGTTCGGCTTCGCCTCGGAGTTCGTCAGCTCGGCACAGTCCGAACTCATCGACTCCGAGGCCGAGCTGCGCCGCGTCGGCACCGCGTCAGAGGTCCACACCGCAGCACGGACGCTGCGCGATCACCGGGGTGCCGCTCTGGCCACGTCGCCCGCAGCGGTCAAGGCCAAGGTCTCCTCGGCACCCGGTTCCGAAACGGCGCAGCTCAACGCGACCGGCCACTCGCCGCGCGCCTCGGGCCCCCGACGGTGACCCAGGTCGTCTTCCTCACCGCCAGCCACCGATCTGTCGCGTGTCCCCACCCGGCTCGGCCGTCCAGGACCACCGCCCGAGGAGGCGACATGCCCGAGTACTACTCCAGCATCGGCGAGGCCGTCGGCGCCGCCATGCAGCACAACATCCGGCTCGCCCACCGCAGCGTGGCACCCGGCTCCGACAAGCCGCTGCAGATCCGGCACCTGCCCGGTGCTTCCGCCGACCCGTACTCCGTCCGCGAGATGATCGCTCGCCTCAACGAGGACGCCACGCCCGACGAGGTGGCCGGGATCATCGAGGAGGTCAACGACGCACTGGTCGGGGCCCTGCCCGAGCTGACCGAACTCGTCGCCGCTGCCGCCGACTGGACCCGCGCCCGTCTCGACTTCGACGACCCGCACCACAACCCGACTTTCGAGACCTGGACGCGACTGGCTGCCGCCTACGGAATACTCCAGGACGTCCGTGAGCAGTTGGAGGTCGCCGAGGACGGTGTCGCCGCCTGTCCTGCCGAGCGCACAGACCCCCGGCACTACGAGAGGGTCAACGTCCTGCGAAGCCGGGAGCTGCTCGACGACGTCCTCGGCGCCGAAGCTGTCCCCGCACCGTCGTCCGTCCAGAGCCCCGGTTCGGACCGGCAGCGGGCCGCCCGCGCCTCCTCGCCGCACGCCGGACTACCGCCGTCGACCGGCAGCCCGCCGGCCGCCGCACCGCCTCCGCCCGCGTCGCGCCCTGCCGGCCGACCTCGCTGAAACGTTCTGCTTCGAGCCCCCAGGAGTAGCCCCATGAGCTGCACGAGAGCCGAGCGCGCCCCGCCCCCGCCCGCTCGCACACCCAAGGAACCGCCGTGCCTTCCCCGCGTACCAGCGCACCCTCGACCACCACCGGGTCTGACGCGCTCCTCTACCTCCTGTTCGGCGTCCTCGGCGCCGCCATGGCCTTCGGCTCCCTCGCCTGGCTGACTGGAAACCTCACCAACACCTTGGTCGGGAACGGGCCATGGGCCTCCTTCCGCGCCACCGACGCACTGCTGCACCCGGAGGTGCTGTGGCCGACCTTGAGCGCCACCGCGCTGCTGGTCGGTGCCCGCCTCGTCCCCGGCCTGCTCACCGTGGCCCTGGTCACCAGCGCTGTGGTGCTGTGGATGCGCTGGCGGGCTGGCTCCCAGTCCGGACTCGCCCGCAAGGCGGACCTGGCGCCTCTCCTGGACAAGGAGATCGTCACCAAGGCGAAGAGCCTGCGCCCGTCCCTGGGCGGCCGGGAGGGTAAAAGAGGTCGCTCCCGCCGATCGCGGCATCCTGCTCGGCACTCTCGACCCCGGTAGTGCCGAAGTCCGCGCGTCCTGGGAGGACGTGATCGTCGCGATCATGGCCCCGCGTTCCGGCAAGACGTCCGGGCTGGCGATCCCCGCGATCCTCTCGGCGCCGGGTCCGGTCCTGCTCACCAGTAACAAGGCCGCAAACGACGCCTTCACCGCCACGGTCGACGCCCGCGCCGAAGTCGGCACGATCTGGACCCTCGACCCCCAGCAGATCGCCCACCACCCCCGCGAGATGTGGTGGGACATCCTCGCCGACGCCCGCGACCTGACCGGGGCCAAGCGCCTGGCCGGGCACTTCGTCACCGCGAGCGTGGACGAGTCCAGCGGCTCCGACTTCTGGTCCACGGCCGCGAGCAACACCCTCGGCGCCCTCTTCCTCGCCGCCGCGTCCCACCGGCGGCCGATCACCGACGTCCTGGCCTGGCTCGCCATGCCGGCCGACCGCACCCCGGTGGACCTGCTCACCGACGCCGGCCACGACGCGGTCGCCGCCCAGCTCCAGGGCACCGTCTCCGGAGCGACCGAGACCCGCGACGGCATCTACGAGACGGCGAGGCAGTACGCGAGCTGCCTGCTCGACCCCGACGTCGCCGCCTGGGTCACCCCGAACGAGGACCTCCCCGAGTTCCAGCCCTTCGCCTTCGCCACCTCCCGCGACACCCTGTACCTGCTCAGCAAGGACGGCGGCGGCAGCGCGTCCGCGATCATCGCGGCGGCGGCCGACGCCGTGATGCGCGCGGCCGTGATCGTCGCCGAGCGCTCCGGCGGCCGACTCGACCCGCCCGCCCTGTGCGTCCTCGATGAGGCGGCGAACGTGTGCCGCATCAGCGACCTCCCGGACCTGTACAGCCACCTGGGCAGCCGGGGCGTCATCCCCATGACGATCCTGCAGTCCTACCGGCAGGGCCAGCGGTGCTGGGGCGAGGCCGGCATGGACGCCCTCTACTCCGCCGCCACCATCAAAATCATCGGATCGGGCATCGACGACGCCGACTTCGCCGACCGCCTCAGCCGGCAGGTCGGCGACCACGACGTCCAGACCACCTCGGTGTCGACGAGCGAGGGCGGCAAGTCCACCTCGGTGAGCATGCGCACCGAGCGGATCCTGCCGCCCGACGCGATCCGCGCCCTGCCCAAGGGCAAGGTGCTGCTGCTGGCCACCGGCATCCGGGTCGCCATGCTCAACCTCAAGCCCTGGTACAAGGAGCCCTCCGCCAAGGTGGTCGGCCCGGCCTCCGCCCGCGCCACGAAGGCGATCACCGAGCGGGCCCTCGCGAAGACCATTGGCCACGACGGCCTTGGGCTGCCGGCATGAGCGCGCCCACGCCGCGTCCCCGGCGGCTGCCTCACTCTCCGGTCGTCCTGCGCGGCGGGCAGTGGTGGCTGGTCGGAAGGACCGGCTCAGTCCCCGCCTCCGATCCCGCTTTCAGCGCCGTCCTGGACGACTTCGCCCAGGCGATGGCTGCTGCCGACCGGGCAGTCGCCGACCTCCGCATCCGGCAGAGCGAGCCGTCGGCACCTGATCCGGGAGACCGTCGATGAACCCGCTGCTGAGTGCCGAGCAGGCGGTTCTCGGCGCCGTGCTCCTCGAGCCCGACCAGCTCTCGCACCTGGACTGGCTCGCGTCGAATCACTTCTACCGACCCGTCCACCAGGCGCTGTTCGGCGCGCTCCGCAAGCTCCGCAGCGACGGCCACCCTGCGCTCTCGGCCGATGGTCCGTTGCCGCTGTCATGGGTGACCGACGCGGTCGACGAGGCCGGCCTGCACGTACGAGGGCTGACCGCGGCATACGCCCACACCCTGATCCAGGCGTGTCCGCGCACCGAGCACGCCCCGGTGTACGGCCGCATGGTGCTGGAGGGGGCGATCCACCGCACCGTCGCCCAGCACGCGATCCGTCTCCACCAGGCGGCTCGGGCCGACGCCGTCCAAGGCAAGGTCGAGGGAGCGCTGCGTACGGCGGACGTACTGAGCGGAGTGCTCACCGATCTCGCGCGCCGCTGGGGAACCGATCCCCGTCCGGTCGCGCCCACCGCTGCGGCCACTGCCGCCACGGCCGTCCCGCCGCCGGTCCACTCCGACCAGGTCATCGAGGACGAGCAGCTCCTGCTGGCCGTTCTCACCGAGCAGCCAGGGGCCATGGAGGAGGTGGTGGCCTGGCTTCGGCCGGGTGACTTCGCCGACCCGGCCCACGGGCAGCTCTACCGGTGCCTGGGCGCGCTGCACCACCGGGGCGAACCCATCGACCGGATCACCCTGCTCTGGGAGGCCCAGCGGCGCGGCCTCCTGGCCGACGGCACCCTGTCGAGCGAGCAGCTGACCGCCATCTGCGACGGCATGGTCCCCAGCAGCGCCGACTGGTTCGGGCACCGGGTGATGCGCTCCTCCGTCACCCGCACCGCAGCCGCCTCCGCGCGTGCCATCCGGGCCCTGGCTGAGGACGAGGTCCTGGGCCCTGGCCGGCTGATCAACCACGCCCTGCACGCACTCGGCCCACTCGACGAGGTGCGTGCCCGCTGGGCGACCGCGAACGGCAACCCGGCTCCGCAGCCCAGGGCCTCCCCTCCGTCAGCGGACGGACCGCCTCCCGCCCGCGTGCAGGCCGCCCGCGCCCGCAGCACACCACACCCAGCCGCATCACCCCCGGCCCCGACTGGCCCCGCCCCCGCACCAGCCGCCGCCCGGCCGCCCTCGCGCGGCCACCCCTGACACTCCTCACCACCCAGCACACCTCCCCTTCCTCTCCTGGGACTTCGCGTTGACTGACACCCTTCCCTCCACCGCACTGGTCCGTCGCGCCACGACGTCGGGCTTCGTCGCCCCCGCGCGTCTTCCGCTGATCGGGTCGCTCTGCTCGGGGTACGGCGGCCTCGACCTGGGTGTGCAGTCCGCCTTCGGCGGCACGGTGGCCTGGCACGCCGAGGTCGATCCGAACGCCTCGCGCATCCTGGCCCGTCACTGGCCCGGCGTCCCCAACCTGGGCGACATCACCACCGTCGACTGGCGCACCGTCCCCCGGGTGTGCGTCCTGACGGCCGGCTTCCCCTGTCAAAGACGTCTCGGTCGCCGGCCGCCGGGCCGGACTCAACGCCCAGACCCGCTCCGGGCTCTGGCTGCACGTCGCTCGTGCGGTCGAGGCCCTCCGACCCTGCCTGGTTGTGATCGAGAATGTGCGTGGCCTCCTCACCTCCCCCGCCGGTTCCCCTAGCGACGTGGAACCCTGCCCGTGGTGTCTGGGAGACACCGCAGGTCAGCCTGCTCTGCGGGCACTCGGTGCCGTACTCGGGTCCCTGGCCGAGCTCGGGTACGACGCGAAGTGGCTCGTGCTTCGCGCCTCCGACGTCGGGGCCCCTCACCGCAGCGAGCGGGCCTTCCTCGCCGCATGGCCCGCCGGACACCCTGCTGAAGACGCCGACCAGCAACATCGGCAAGAACGGCGGCTCGCAGCATCCGTCGAAGAGGAAGAGCGGGGGGGCACGGGCCGAACCTGGCCGACGAGGTCGAGTGGCTGCTGCTGCCGACTCCGAAGGCTTCGGACGGGATCAAGGGCTCGCCGAACCAGCGCCACGGCAATGGGGACATGACTCTGCCCAGTGCGGCGGCGTCGCTGCTGCCCACGCCGAGGGCCAGCGCCACGGGCACACCGGGCCGCCGGCCCGGCAAGGGATGGCGTCCTCCCTTGTCGGCGGTGGCCCTGCCGCTCTGGGCGGAGGAGGCGCCGGAGGCCGAGGAGCGGACCGGCGATGGGGAGCGTACGGAGCCGCCATCACCCGATGGGAGAGGCTCACCCGTCCTGCCCCGGCCCCCACGGACGCGGCTGGTCGGCTCCGCGCGGACTTCGTGGAGTGGATGCAGGGCCTCGACGCCGGCTGGGTCACCGCCACCCCGGGGCTCGGGCGTCCAGCACAGCTCACCGCGCTCGGCAACGGCGTCGTCCCGCAACAAGCATCGCGCGCACTGCAGTTGCTGGCACCACCCTTCCCTCACTGCCCTCGCTGCGCAGGCCGATAGCGCTCCGCTACCGCATTCCTCCGGCCGGACCAAACCGCGCTTTCTCCGGATCCTCTCGGGCATGTCGCCGTCTCACAGATGGAGCACACCCCCATGTCCGACACCAGCCCGACCGCCCCCGGCCCCGAGCCGTTCCGCGTCTCCGACGCAGACCTCGACGACCTCGCCAGCACCCTCGCAAAGACCATGGCCGAGGTCAGGCAGCACGGCGCCATCCTCGACCGCCTCGGCTCCGAGCCCGAATCCGCCTCGGCCGCCGGCCAGCAGGCGGACGGCGCTCCGGAAGCCGAGGCGGCCGACGCAGGGCAGGCCGACGGCCCCGCCTCAGTATTCATCCTCGCCCTGGGCGGGGAGGCGTACGCTGTCGAACTCGCCGCCCTCAGCGACTGGGTGAACTACCTCTTCCTCCCGGTCTACGGCCGGGAGATCAGCACGAGTCGTCCGTGGTGCGCGCAGTGGCACGAACACCCCGAGGCCGTCGCCCGGCTCCACGCGCTCTGGCTTGCCTGGCAGCAGTTCACCGACACGGAGGCCGGGCTGTCCGGCCCGTCGACCTGGCACCGCGACCACCTGGACCAGACACTGGCACACCTGCGCGCCCCCGACGGGCCCTTCGCGGCCTGTACGACGAGCGCGAACCGCCCCAACCATCGCGTGCTGGCCACTCCGGCACCCGAGCAGTCGGGGGTGGCGGCGTGAACGACGTCCTCGACTTCGACCTCGCTGGCCTCGCGCCCGCAGACGAAGCCTCCGAGGATGCGATGGAGGCTTTCCGGGCCGGCGACCTGACGGTGCTGTCCCAGCACCACACCGCGCCCAACGGCTCCCACAGCTTCGTCCTCGCCCACGACCGGTCGGTCACGTGGGGGGTACCCGGCGAGCCGCAGCTCGTTGCGATCGTGGTCGCACGGGATCTCAGCCGGTCCACGTTCACGTTCGAGACGAGCCACCACGCCACGGCGGCCTTCGCCCAGAACTGGCTTGCAGAACGCGGCTGCCCGCTCGATCGAATTGCCCTGCGAGGTGGCGACTACATCGAGCCCGCCGACGACCTCACGGTCCAGGTCGAACAGCAGATCCAGAGGTCGGGCACGCGCTACGAGGTCCTCGACACCTACACCTCCGACTACGACCCCAGCGAGGCGTGGACGCTTGTCCGCGACTCCCGCGCTACCCAGGCGCCGGTTCGTCTCTTCCACGAGGAGTGGGACCACGACGCCGGCACGTACACGATGCGCGAGGGCGCCTTCGCCGACATCGGTGTCGCCCAGACCTGGCTGGACGAGCGCAGCGGGCCGCTGCCCGAGCCACCGGAGTACAGCGATCACAACGGTGCTGTCGTCCGGGCCCGCATCGCCCGCATCGCCCTCGCCCGGTCAGCCGGTGCCTCCGCGACGCCGCAGACCGGCCTCGACGCGCCCCCCACGACCCTGGCGGGACCGGTCCAGCGTCCGGTACAGGGGAGGCTGCTGTGAGCCGCACCCGCTTCGCCTTCGCCGCGCACCCCGACGCCATCGCCGACCTGCGGGAACTTCCCGACGAGATACGCGACTTGGCGCTGCTGGAGCTGCAGAACCTGGTCCACGGCAGCGACGACTGCCTGCCGTTGCAGGGCCGTCTCGCCGGCTTCCACAAGGTCTACGTCGACCCCTCCGTCGCCTACCGGATGGTCATCCAGTTCCGACCGGCCCCGCCGACCTCGACCCACAAGCGCGAGATCTACCTCGTCGCCGCCGGCAGCCGCAAGGACTACGCGGTCTACCGCGCGGCCCACCTGCGCACCCAGCAGATCGTCGAGACGGAGCCCGCCACGGAGGCCCGCGTGCGGGCCGCCCGGTCCCGGTCGTCGTTCACCGTCGACCGGCCGACGGCAGGCCACGCAACCCCTCCACCAACAGCATCGTCCCCAGCTGCTGCTCCCCGAAAGGTTCCCCAGCGATGACCACCGAACGCACTGCGCTGACCCGTTCAGAGCTGGCGGACCTGCTCACCGATGCCGCGCAGAGCGTCTCCAGCATCCTCACCGCCGAGTACCCGACGGCCGCCGCCCGCTCCTACCTGCACCCCGTGTTGGGCGCGCTGGCCGCCGGGCCCCAAGTGGTCAGTGAACTGAACGACCGGTTCGAAGAGTTCGTGGCCGCCGAGCCGCGCCCAGCCACGTCGGCGGGCTTGTTCGCCCTGGCCTCCTACGCCTCAGCGCTGGGGTGGCTCACCGAGTCCTTCGCCGAGCTGACCGCCTCGGTCGATGAGATCTGCACCCGCGTGGGCATCCCCACGGAGCCCGGCGCCCCGGTCGTTGCCGCGTCCAGCGGCACCGAGCGGGACGACGCATTCGACTTCGCATTCAGCGTGCTGGAGCTGGCGGCGATCCGCTCCGCGGCCGAAGTCGCCGGCCTCGCGCCGGATGCCTACGTCGAGGTCCTCTCCCAGTCGCTGCTCGCCGCCTCTCGGATCACCGACGCCTGCATGGAGATCTCCAGCGGCCTGCTCGAAGACGCCGGCCTCCTCGGCGAGGCGAACGACCACCTCCGGCTCGGCGACGATCCCGGCAGCCTGCCCTCTCTGGTGCGCTCCCTGCTCGCCCGGATGGAGGCAGCGCAGTGAATCCGTTCGACGGCACCACGCGCCCCGGCCCACACCTCGTCGTCGAGATGCTCGGCGTCGCGGACGTCAGCGCGCCCGCCCTCGCGCACCATCCGGGGGAGCCGCTGCACCAGGCCGCGACGCAAGTGATACAAGCCGCGGCCGCATTGGACGAGTGGCATGAGGAAGTGATCTACGCGGCCCGTCAGGCTCAGCGGCTACTCGAACCCGTCGGTCGCGGTGAACTCGGCGGCGCACGGGTGTCGTACGCGGCGCTGCGAACCGCGGTCCCGAAACTCGGAAACCTTCTCGCGCAGCAGGACCGGGCCTACGGCCAGCTCGTCGAGTCCATCTCCGCCTACCGGCGTCTTCTACCCGACCCAGATTCGGCTCAACGCTCGACGAACAAAAGCCCAGGGCTCGGCCAGAAAGCGACTCCTGACCGGGATGACGACTGGGCCGTCGCAGGGGAGCGCCGGCTCGTAGCTCTCGAAGCCGTTGAGGCCGGCGGCGTCCGGTTCCGCCGGACCGCAGTCGGCGAGGACGCGTACGTCTCGCGGGAGAAGGCCCAGCGGCAGGACCCGGCGATCTGGCCCCAGACCGTGCAACGGCTGCTCGCCGAGGGGCTGTTGTGCCAGGACACCAGCGCGGGCCTGTACCGGCCCGGACAGCTCCTCTCGCTCACACCGCAGGGCGAAGCCGCCCTGCGTGATGCTCGCGCGACGACGACACGTATGTCCGCCGCCCTCGGCCGCAGCACCACCCCGGCCAACTCCGGCGCCCTCGCTCACTCAGCCGCCGTGCCCGTCGCCAGAACGTCCCCACGTCCTCCCGCTCCCGCTGACCCCATCCCGACAGGACGCCACCATGCCCACCCCCGCACAGCCCCCACCTTCTCCATCGCTTCGATCGATGCTCAGCGCGTCGAGGATGCGCTTGCCCGGATCGGGCCGAAGTGGACCACCTGGTCGGCAATGACCCTGGCCCAGGAGAACCGTCCCATGCGCGTGCGCGATGTCGCCGCCCAGCTCCCCTTCGTCAGCGAGCAGTTCGTCGGCAAGCGGCTGGCCACGATGCACGCTGACGGACTGGTGACGCGAGACGACGACCGTCGCGGAGCGCCGTACCGACTCAGCGCGCTCGGCGCGTCTCTGGCTCCCGTACTTCGCACGGTGTCGGACTGGTCCCGCGCCCACCTGTCGCAAGACCGAATGGCCGAAGCCGAACGTGTCGAGGACGCCCTGCGCCGGTTGCATCTTCGGCACTCGACCGCCGTGATTCAGGTTCTCGACTCGGGCGGCGGCCCGATGCGGTTCGTGCACATCGCCGAGAAGGCCGGTCTGGACAATGGCCTCGCGCGGCAGCGGCTCCTCCGGCTTCAGGCCGACGGCCTGGTCGCCCGGACGGGCTCGCGGCACGGTGACCCCTACGTGCTGACCGATGCCAGCCAGGCGCTGGGGGCCATCTGGGGCAGCCTCGCGCCCACAATCACCGTCCGGCTGCCGACCAGGCCCTCGGCGTCACGGCACGGCCGCTGACTCCGGCCGCCCCGAACCTCTCCGGGATACCGCACCACCCGAAACCGTCCCTGCACAACGGGAGTTCCGTCATGCCCACCACTACCATGCTCGACCAGGCGACGGCCATGATCGAGGAAGCCTGGGGACGGCCCATCGAAGCTCTGGAGGTCCTCGCAGTCCGCCGCCCCAGCGAGGACCCGCTCCTGCGCTCGGCCATGCACACCCGTACGGCCCTGGCCATCACCGACAACGCGGTGACCGCCCACCAGGACCGTCTGCACGCTCTGACCCGACGCGGGTACGTGCCGGACTTCTACGAGCTGGACCGGATCACCGAATCGGCGGCCAGCCTCCGCGTCGCCCACGCGGAGAGCCGTGCGTACCTCCAGGCGATCAGGCGCGTGGTCGAGGCTCGTGAGACCGCCGCGCCCGCGGCCGAGGCCCCGGCGGTTCGGCTGGCCCAGGCCGCTGTCGCCCGCTCCGGGCAGGCACCGCACGCCCCAGGCCGCGTACCCGAACCGTCCCCTCCGTCGGCCGCCGTCGGGCCACCGGTGCCCGCCACAGGGCCACGTCGCTGAACGGTCAACGCGGGCCCTCGTCGCGGTGGGCGTCCTCGGCGCGGAGACCCACCGCGCGGGCCAGCTCCTCCATCGTCAGCTCGACGCGCCGGCCTTCCGCGACCCGGCGCTCCACCATCTCCTCGTCCGGCCACCGGTCGGGCTGCGCGCCGACGCCCCACTGGCCGTCGGCGACCATCGCGATGTCGCCCACGGTCCACGGCCGCCCGGCTGCGCGGATCTTGCGCTCCAGCCCGGCGCCGTCCCAGTGTCTGCTCGCCTCGGCCACTCCTGCTCCCCCTTCGGTCCCGTGCGGCCCGTCGCCGCAGCCCAGGTAGGACAACCGCGGTTGCCGATCCATTCCCCGGCCTCCAGTCACCTGCTGGCGACCTTGAGTTCGCCCACGGCAGACGTCATCCCCGGGGAAACGACTACGTACTTCGGCATGTCACATGCCAACGTACGGGTGTCGGGAAAACCGCAGGTCAACGAAGGGATCGTCCAACCGTGAGCACCTCCGCCACCCTCCTGCCCGCCGTCGTCCGCCCCGCAGCGAACGACCACCACTGGCTCTCCTCCGACCACTGCGCCGGTCCGGTGCTCGATCTCCTGGGCACCCTGGGCTGGGCGATCGTCGACACCCAGGAGGCCAACGTCCACGCGACCAGTCCCGACGGCCGTGTCTACGTCGGCTGGCTCCCTGAAGACCCGGCTGCGTGGAAGCGCAACATCGTCTGGCACGTCCGGGTGCAGCCCGCCGACGACGACCCCTGGGTCCAGGAGTTCGGTCTCTACACCCCGTCCGAGGCCGTCGCCGGGTTCCTCGCCGCCCTGGTCGCCCATTCCTCGCGCTGACCGCCGGTCAGACCCCTTCACCCTTCTTACCGGCTGCCCCGCCGACTCCGACGTCGTCGGGCCGACCGGCCCCGTCACCTCCCACCGCTCTCGGAGATTCTCTTGCCCCAGTACCTGACCGTCGGCCACCTACTCCGCCAGCTCCAGGAACTCGACCTCAACCTGCCGGTCCGCCTCGCCGTCAACCCCGACTTCCCCTTCGCCCACTACGTGGGAGCCGACGTCGTCGTCCGCGACGGAATGGCGTACATCGCTGACGACGGACAGGAGGACTACCTCCCGGTGGGGACACGCGACGCCCTCGCCTGGGCCTGACCGATTCCTTCAACACCACGGAGGCTCCTATCTCGTCGCGGTCTCACCCCTCGCCTCTCCTTCCGCTGTACGACCTCGCCGCACGCCCCATGCCGGACGGCGTGCGTGGCGCGCTCGTCCGGCGCGTCTCCACCCGGCACGACGGCCCCCTCGACGTCACCTGGCTCGCCGCCGGAACTCCCAGACTCCCCCTCGGCCGCGTCCGTCTGCACTGGGAGCCCGCCTCCCCCACCGGCTGGGATGTCACCGCCCACCTGGGCCTGGCCACCGCCGAGGTACATCTCGCCTCCTGGCCCGCAGCCCCGGACGACTGGCCGCGCCTGGTCCGCCCGACCCTGTACGAGGTGACCGGCCTGTGCGCCGCCCTCACGTTCGCCACCGACGCCCTCGACCTCTCGAACCGCCTCGCCGGAGTCTGACCGAGGACCACAGAAGGCCGCCCCACGCCGATCAGGCAAGGGCGGCCTTGCCATGCGCCCACCGTGCGTTGCGTACGCTCGACCCGACGAACGACGAGGACACACCGTCCGACCGACCGGACCCGTGGCCGACGTAGGCTGCGGACACGACGCCCGATTCGCAGATGCCCTCGCCGTTCCCTTCGACCGACAACGCCGTGCCGGGTTGACTGAGCCTGCGCCATCTTGAACATGCAGGTCAGTGGGGTGGCGTGATCCTCGTGAGGCGTACTCGTCCAGGTCGTGTGCTGCTGTCTGTGCTCTTGATCATCCGTCAGCGAGTGATCTTGAGGTTCGTGAGGACGATCAGGGCGCGCAGGAGGTGGGTGGCCGGCGGGAGCGGTGCGGAGCTTGGTAAGGGTGCGCCATATTTTCAGGTTCGCGAAGCCGTGTTCGACGAGGGCGCGGCCGGCGGCCAGGACGCGGTTGGCCTGCTTCTGCCCCGGGGTGGGCTTGCGCCAGCGGGTGGCCTTGTAACCGGTGACGATGACCTGGTCGTCGGGGCCCTCGGGTTTGTCCACGCCGATGAATCCCAGGTCGGCGAGGGTGCCGAGGCCGGCCGCCGTCAGGCGCTCGACGATCCGGCCGGGCGTCAGGCGGCGCCAGCGGGAGCCGATCTGCCTGAGGTGGCGGCGCAACAATATTCGCTTACGGCGCGGGCTGGAAGCGCCCGTCGGGCAGCTTGCGCAGCCAGCCCCGACTCGACAGTTTGGTCAGCTTCCCCCGCAGCGGCTCCAGTCGGCCCTTCACCTCGGCCTCGAGGCCCATGGCGATGCCGACATCCTTGACGCGAACCGCACCGCCCGCCTCCCGCACGATCTTCATGATGCGCTGGTACTCCGGCGGCAGCGCGTACGCATCCAGAAACGCCTCGGCTACCTCAGCCCGATCGAGTTCGAGGAGAAGCACTACGCCGACCAGGCAGCGACCGATCCAGTGAACCTGGAACCGCGTCAACCCGCCCTAACCAGCTAGAAGGCCACTCCCGCACAGCGGGGGGGGGACCTCACTTCCAGCACGTCCTGCAGCCCTGCGAGCGCCTCGGTCACCTGGCCGATCTCGCCCCGGCAGCGCGCGGCCTGCGCCCGGCACTCCAGAGCCTTCTCGCTAACCGGCCCGTCCACCCGCCCGGGTCGCGAGGGCCTCGAACTGGAGGAACGCGGCCCCGATGGTCTCCCGCCAGTTGCAGAGCGGCCGTGCCTCTTCCCTCGATTGATCCGCAGCCGCGCCAGTCCTGCAACGCTCGAGCGACGTCTCATGTCGTGTCGAAATTGGTCGTTACGCCCCAAATGCCTAGAGAATCGGTGGCGAAAATTGGCTCGGTCGTATCCCCTGAGAGTTTCTGATGGGCCATCATAAGATGGTGAATAACTGGCAGTTACTGCGCTTGGTCGGCGGAATCACTGGTGTCATTGCTCTGGCCGTGTTCATGACGCTTCTGGGCCTTGACCGGGCTGACAAGCTGAGCAGCGTGCTGAGCCTGTTCGCCACCGTCGCTGGTTTCGTTCTGTCACTGGTGGCGCACTTGCGACAGAAGCCGGTCGATACGGCGGTGGCGCGCGGTGGGGCGATTGCTGCGGCCGGGAGTGTGCGAAATGCCCGGGCTCGGAGCGCTGGCGGAACGTGGCAGCCGGGTTCGGCGCCGGCAACTGGGATCCGGGCGGAAGGCGGGTCGATCGCTGCCGGTGGTGATGTCGATGGTTCGTCGGCGTACGAGGGGCCCCGGTGAGTGCCGGGTGGTGGCGTCGCGGTTCAGGCCGTGACAAGAAGCAGGGCCACGGGGGGCTGAGCGCAGAGCAGGGCTCGATCGCCGCAGGTGGGAACATCGCCCACGCAGTTGCCCTGCAGGTGAGCCAACTGGTCGTACAGGCTCCGGCAACCGAGCCCCAGCAGTTGGCCTCTGCGGCGCCACCACCCCGTGAACTGCCCATCAGGGAAACGCTGGCCGGCGATACCGCCACCCTGGATGGCCTGTGCGCCTATCTCCGAGACGTGCCAGTACCCGACAGTCGCACGCTCCCGTCGAGTGCCGCTGCGGGCCAGTCGAAACTCGTTGTCGTGCATGGCCAGCCCGGGGTGGGAAAGACGGCCCTGGCAGTCAACGCCGCGCACGAGGTGAAGGAGGCCTACCCGGACGGTCAGGTCTACCTCGATCTCCATGGTGACAAGGCGACTCCGAGGAGCAGTTCCGATGCCCTCGGTCACATGCTCCGCAGTCTGCATGTGGACCCGAAGGATGTGCCGAACTCCGCCGACGACCGGGCGGCGATGTTCCGGACACTCACTGCAGATCTGCGACTGCTCGTTTTCCTGGACAACGCGCACAGCACGGATCAGGTCGAGCTTCTGCTCCCCACCGGACCCGGTTGCTCGGTACTGATCACCTCTCGACGCGCGCTCTCTTTCAACAGCATCACCCAGCGGGAGCCGCTGCCGGTGCGTCTGCCAGATGACCAGAACGCACTTGCCGTGCTCGTGCACTACGCGGGGCAGGAATGCGTTGCCGCCGAGATGACGGCGGCAGTGGACATTCTTCGTTTTTGCGGCAACCTCCCGCTGGCCTTGCGGCTGGTCGGCTGCAAGCTGAGGGAATCGGGCCACAGTCTTGGCCGCATGCGCCAGGCCTTGGTTGACGAAACAGACCGCCTGGAGAGCCTGGGACGTCTCGACAACAGCAGGCTGACTGCCTGCTTCACCTTGAGTTTTCAGGGCCTCACGCCGACTACCCGTTCCTCCTTCGCTATGCTCGCCTCATTGCCTCCAGGCCGGTTGACGGACTGGCATCTCACCCGGCTCGGGACCACCCGCGGGGCCGGACTTGCGGCTGGTGACGAACTGCTCGAGGTCGCGTTGATGGAGAGGCTGGACGGGGAAGGAAGCGGCGGTGACTCCGAAAGCAGCTACCGCATGCACGACTTGACTCGTCTCTTCCTCACCCGTCAGTACGAGCAGATGCCGCGGGAGGAACGGAACGCTCTGGAGGAACGTCTGGTCCGGGCCTACAGGGACACTGTTGTTTTTTGGGCAGGCCAGCGCGCCCCGGAACTGCGCACCGAGGTGGACCCTAAGCGCATGTCCGACCTCTCTGGAGCGTCGATGACAGCCGCCGAGTGGGTCGCCGACGAGCAGGAGCGTCTCCTTTGGGCGCTCGACCACGCACGAACCCTTGGGTTGAACGCGGTTGCGGGGGAGATCGGAGAGGCGTTGTCATACTTCCTTGACGACATCACCCTGGCTCCGAACTCCGCCGAGTGGATCTTTGAGGTTCCTGGGGAGACTCGGTCGCGGGTGCTGGCCGGTCTCCGCAGAGCACGCGCGATAGCTTCCCTCACCGAAGGCAACCCGGACCGGGTACTTTCGCTTCTGCCCTTGAGTAGCGACGATGCAGCGGAGAGGTCTAGGGACCGGGCCCTATGGGCCCGGGACGCAATGGTGGTTGCCCGGGCGCACTCCATGAAGGGCGACTACCGCACCGCTCTTGACCGTATGACGACCGCAGTGGACGAGCTGCGCGTAGTTGGCGATTCTTGGCATACCCTCAGTTCCCTCGAGCTGCTGGGGGAGCTGCAACGCTGGCGTGGGAAACCCGAGCTGGGCGAGCAGAGCCAGCGGGAGGCCTTGCGTCTCGCCGAACAGGCGGGTGACCTCAGGGCACGGGCACGTCTGCGGCGCACCCTCGCCGAGACGCTTGGTTACCTACGCCGCCCGTCGGAGGCGGCACCCCTGCTCGAATCGGCCAGGGATGACTTTAGACTCCTCCGCGACCGCCGTTGGGAAGGTGCCACGGAGTACGCCCTCGGCAAGATCTATCGGCTTCTTGGAGAACGCCAGAAGGCACTCGACTGCTACAGCCGGGCGGAGGGCATCTTCGGCCGGATGGGTGAGCGGCTGTGGCTCGGCCGGGTGAACAACGCCCGTATCCGTGTCCTTGCGGGCATGGGACGGCTTGATGACGCTGTCGCCACTGCCCGCCAGGCGATCTCGATGTTCGAGCAGTTGGGCAACCACATGTGGGTCGCGCACACCCAGCGGGACGTCGGCTGGCTGCAGTTGCGTGCTCGACGCCCTCAAGATGCCGAGGCGCCGCTCACACATGCCGTGGACGCCTGTGCTGCAGCCGGCGACTCCTATGCGGGTGCCATGGCACGTCACCTGCGAGGCGTGGCCTATCGCGAACTCGGCCGGTACACGGAGGCGCACGCGGATTTCGACGCCGCGCTGACGATCTACAGGTCCGGTTCGTACGAGTGGAACGAGGCCGCGATTGCCCACGACGTGATCCGCACCCTCCGAATGGAAGGTCGCGCGGAGGAGGCCGACATCATGGAACGGAACATGTCCGTCGACAACCCGATCTTTGAGCGTATGCACGGCCGGGACGGAGCGGTCGCGGTGCCGGATGAGGACTGACCGAACCTGCCGGAGACTGACGTCCGCTTAACGTTCAGGATCACACTCCGCCCAGATGGTCTTGCCAGGCCTGCCGCCAGCGCGGGCTGAACGGCCCCAATGGTCAGCCAAGACCCTCGACCAGGAGCAGCCCGCGCCTGCCCTCGCCGCAATCCTGGCTCGGCGCCCCGTGCCCGCTGGTGATCACCGCAACGCAACGGCGCCCAAGCCCACGAGCTGCTCGCCCGGCCCGGCCAGGACCTCGACGTCGTCACCGAGAACCAGGCCCCGATGGGCGACATCGTCCGCATCCTTGTCGACGGGCTCATCGCCAGGCAGGAATGCGAGGTCAACATCCTCACAGAGGCCCTCCCCCAGCCCCCTGATTTCGTCAGGTGACAGGCGAGTCGGCAAGCAGATGGTCGAGGGCCTGGCGCCACGTACCGACGTGCACCGGCAGGGTCTGAAGGGTGTCCGCCAGCGAGCAAACGGAATCGGGCGTGGCAGGCCGATGGACCCAGTTGACGATCTGAGCCAGCAACTGGGCACGCGTCCACGACCCGGTCGAAGCTGACTGAGACAGGATGCTGTTGACCGGAATATCCCGCTCCCGACCTGCGGGCGAGCCGGTCAACACCGGTCTTCCTCCCGACGGCGGAAGGCGCAGGGTGGTAAACGGCCTTGGGCAGAGGCGCCAGCCGGCACGTTCAAGCCTCGTTGAGTGCACGACCAGATCCGACAGCCAGTTCCGCGGCAGCAGTACTGCACCTCCAGCCCGGTGCACGGCCGCCGCGCACAGTAGCGTCGTCTCGCTGGGGTTGGGAACTCCGTAACCCGTCAGCACTTGGGCCAAGGTATGTCTCAAAGCGTCTGCCGTCCGGGCGCGAGTGAGTAGCTCGCCGCCCCGGTAGAGCAGGTAGAGCGATTGTGGCCGTTCCACGGTCAGTGTGACGGGCGTGTAGACACCCTGGTACCCCTCACCGGTAACCGATCGGACCAACTCGACTATGTCGTCGCCGCCCCGGACCGCAATGCCCACGGCGCGGCCGCCGTTCACCCGAGCGGTCACCAACGCGTCTACTGGCGCTTCGGTGACCTTGAGGGAGCAACTGGTAGGAGCTTCGATCACCGTTGTTACTGCGTTGCCGCCGCTGAGCTGTACCAACTCGGCGCTGACC
Source organism: Streptomyces sp. NPDC001292 (assembly GCF_042896465.1). NCBI lineage: Bacteria > Bacillati > Actinomycetota > Actinomycetes > Kitasatosporales > Streptomycetaceae > Streptomyces > Streptomyces sp. NPDC001292. The sequence goes on along the minus strand of NZ_JBIAXG010000002.1, from coordinate 324,328 downwards.
TCGGGGAACCCCACCACGCACCGGGCGGGGCTGCCGGGTGACAGAAGCCACCCACTCGGAGTCCCGAGATGTGCCATCTTGCGCCCGAGTGCCACAAGCCGTGCTCGGACCTGTGGCGGGACAGGCAAGCCCAGCAAATCGTCCCGCACGTCTTCGAGTAGAAGCACGGAGGTGTTCAAGCGGGTCATGACGGAGGCATTCGCGGCGAGGTCGGCCGACAACTGCGTGCAGAATCCGCACTCTGATGACATGACCACCACCAACACACGATGCGGCACCGCAACATCGTCAGCCTGCGCTCGCATTCGAGTCGGAGCGGGCGTGAGAGCCGGCTGGGTGTTGCCGACCTGGACGAGCCCGGCAGCGCTCCACCTCTCGAGGCACTGCCGGTAGGCGGCGTGGTCTTCCGCGGCTGGCTCCTTGCCCTGCAGCCACGCCATGGCCATCGGGGCGATGAAAGCAGCCACAGGCCGGGCGGTATCCAGCAATACGCCGCCGCGTCCGAGATCAGCGGTGATTACACCATCGGCCAGTCTCAGGCCTGGGCGCATTTGAACCACGAGCAGATCATGCCCGGGCAGCACTCGGAGTCCCACCAGCAGGCACCCCCGGCTTTGGTGCAAGCAGTCGGGGCCGTGTAGACCTCGGTGAAGATTTTTTCGATATCTGTGACCGTCTCGGCGTCGAGGGACACCAAGTCTTCCGCGAAGGTGACCATGACTCGTCCTTCTCGTGAGGAGGGCAGCCACTTCCCTTTCCCGGGCAAGCGGATGCATTCCGCTCAATCCGAAGGTTCGCCCGGAAGAATGAAGGGCACGTACCAGATCGTAGCGTGCAGTCGTCGTTGGCCGGGGCATCTTCAGCCAGGGTTCACGCCCGGCCCGATGGCAGGGGCCGCGGCCCACGGTCATGCGACGCCTCGCGGGTCCGGTATCGGGCCGTACTCGTCGCCGTGGTCCTATTCGACGCCGCCCGGAAGTGGAGATGGCGCAGGCTTACTGTCAGCAACGCCATCGGGTCGGTCCGCAGCGGCAGAGCCACCGTGGAGGAGGCCATCCTGCATGCGGTGGTCCACGGCTGGTACGAGGGCCATGTCCAGGGTCAGGACGAGTGCCCTGGGTGCGACTTCCGGGGCGGGCTGCCGAAGGACACAAACCGCGGCTGACCACCCGATTGATCCCACGCCATCGTTTCGGCGGAGGTAGATGATTCCCGGTTTGCGATATTCCCCGACGCGCCTGGCCGAGCGGGGGCCTGCCAACCCGAACGGCTCCGGCCTCTGCAGTGTAGACAGATTCGACATCAAGTTTGACCTCTTTGGCAGCCCATTACTCCAGACGGATGAACCACCACACCACGTCGCCGCTTGCGGCTACGGTGGGCGCGTCGTTTCAGAAGGAGGGGAAGTGCCAGAGCTACGGTGGCAGGTCGTGGCCGAGAGTCTCGAACGTAAGTGCAAGGCGCCGACGGCCGAGCAGATCACCATCGCACGCGCCTTGGCCCTGCCCCTAGGACAGGCCACACCCGCGCTGGTCGCTGCCGCCGAGCTGCGCGTTCTGCTTCGAACGCCTCTGGGACTCGCGCTCGCCGGGGACTTCGGCGACGCCGAGTACGAGGTCCTCCTCGATCTCGCGAACTGCACCGACCTGGCGGTTCCCGACATGGACAAGCTCGGGTGCCGGGAGGTGCTGAACGCCTGGCTGCGAGTCGCCCGTGACCGCGAGTCCGCCGCCGCCCTGCGTCGGCTGGAGCCTGCGGTCGATGACGTTGTTACCGCTCGCGACCGGCGCAAGGGGCCGGATGTGCACGGCGAGATTTCATCAGTCGGCGCCAATGGCCGGCTGCACTTCCGGGGCGGCCACGGGCTCGGCACCGCCCCGCACCGGGTCACCCGCATCACGCGCCCCGGTGAGGACGGCTATCTCGATCAGCTCCATCTGGCCCGCGAATACGCCGCTGCGGTTCAGAGCAACCCGGCTCGGATTACCCGAGCCCAGGAGGCGCAGCTGGAACGCTGGCGGATCAGCTTTCCGGCGACCCCGGCAGCGATCGAGGCACTGCGCAACGCACTGGAGACAGCGGACGACGAAGCCGCGATGCAGCGGCTCTTGGAGAAGCACCCGGCGCTGCTGGCCGGTGCCGTAGTGGGCACCCACGACACCTGGATCCGGCCCCAGGTCCAGCTCGGGAACCACTACATGGCCGACTTCATGATCGCCGGTCAGACCTCACTCGGAGTTCGGTGGACGCTGGTCGAACTGGAGAGCCCGGTCAGTCGCCTGACCAATCCCGGCAACAAGCGGGCGACGGCCACCCTGCGGCACGCGGTCGACCAGATCGAGGACTGGCGCAGGTGGCTGTCCAACAACCTGCACTACGCCCGCTCGGCGCGCGACGCCGACGGGCTGGGCCTGCCGGGTATCACGGCCGAAGTTCCGGGCCTGATCATCATGGCCCGCGAGACCTACGACGACGCAGCCGCCGAAATCAGGGAACTGCATGCCCGGCGCTCCCACATCCAGGTACGCACCTACGACTGGCTGATGCGCATCAACGAGTCCCCCGATCCCCTGCGCCGAGACGCCCCCGACCAGCGCCTTCGACTCGCTTGAAACTCGCCGCCACTTCCGCCCCTCCGGCCTCACGAACCCGAAGGGCGGCCCAGGCGAGATGGAGCCGCCTGCGGGCGAACAGAACTGGCGGCAGCGGATGCTGCTGTTGCATCCGCTGCAATGTCGCTCGCTATTCCCAGTAGATGCCGGCGAAGACGCCATCGAAACCCAGCGCGAACAGGCCCGCTTCGACGCTCGGGTAAGTCGTCCCGTTCGGGCCGCCGATCAGGGCGTCGAAGTCGGCGCGGCTGATCTCGGGTTCGAGCCACTGGTTGCCGCACCGGCAGCGGATCCAGACGTTGCGGCCATGGTTGATGAGCAGCCAGTCGCGTCGGGCCTGGCAGGCGGAGCACGTCACGGGGATGCCGCTGAGGGCGAGTTCGCGTGAGTGGCCGACGCAGCGAATCGCGCCGGGGCCGTCGGCCGGCCACGTCTCGCACCGGAGCTGCAGCAGGGGGTCGGTGCCGGTGGAGAGGACGGGCAGCGCGGGTGCCAACTCCATGGTGCGGTCGGTGGTTCTGAGCACGAGCGTCATCTCCCGGTCGTGGGTCCTGTCTTCATCCCTAACAGCCGGTGAAACCGGCTGTCCAGACATTTCGTGGCGTCCGGTCGGCCACTGGCCGGCATTCCGGACGCGCTGGTCAGCGACGTGGTGGGCGGCGGTTGGGGTCCGAGACGACCGGGCGCGGCGCCGCTGCCGGGGCGTTCCGTTCGCTGGTGCGGCTGGTCGAGGTCCTGGCCTGGCGGGTGCCGACCTGCGGGCGACGTGGAACCTCGCCCGGGTGTGCCGGGAGCTGGGCGATGCGCCGCAGGCGCCAGACCAGCACGTCGTTCACGTCCTCGGCGGTGTCGAGTTCGCGCATGTCGATGGCCTGCCGCAGGAGGGCTTCGGAGTTGTGGCCCGCCTGCTCGACCTGGGCGAGGGTGGCGACCAAGGCGTCAGTCCTCGTCGCCATGCCGCTCGCTCGTACGTCCTTCTCCGGCAGAACCGCACGAAGAGTGGCTACGTGCGTGCGACGTTGGGCTTCTGGGAGGGCGCGGCCTTGGTCGTGCAGCGCTCGCATCGGGGTGGCGGCGGCCTGGTGGTAGGCGGTGCGCAGGTGCGCGGCGGCTTGGCGGGAGGCGTGGGCCTGCTGGGCGTGACCGCGGGCGGAGTGCCAGCGGGCGGCGGCGAGGGTGACCAGGACCAGGGTGGAGACGAGCATGGCGGTGGTGCCGCCGTCCTCGCCCCGACCGAGCGCGCCGCCGGCCTGGACAATGCCCCGGGCGGCCGAGCGGAGAGCCCGGGTGTCGGCGCGTTCAGCGCGGACATGGCTGCGGGTCGCCCGCTCGAAGGCGCGAGCGGCGGCAGCCAGCTCGGTACGGGTGGCGGCCGGGGAGGTCTGGGCGACCGCGTCCAGCAGTTCTCCGACGCCGACGAGCTGGGCGGCGGCTTCACCGTCGTCGTCGTCGCGGGCCAGGAGAGCGGCGGAGCGTTCGGCGATGCCGGTGGCGCTGCGTCGTTCACGGGCGGGCGGGGACCAGTCCGTCCGGCCTCCGGTGGCCGAGGGCGTGCTCCGGTCGGCGGTACCGTCAGCCAGCCGGAGGCGGATCTTCGGCAGGGAGAGGTCGGGGGCCAGCTTGGAGCCGGGGTACCAGACCGGTTCGCCGTGACGGTTGCGGTCGCCGGGCAGGGCGACGTTGTAGCCGATGGCGTCGCCGGACGGGGCGGTCCGCGTCTTCACGCGCAGTCCCGCCTCGCGGAGCCGGGTGAAGAACTCCTCTTCGGTGGCCGCGCCGGCGAGGGCCTGGCGGACGGCTTCGCGGAGCGTCTCGCGGGGAGCTTCGGGGCGGCCGGTGCGCTCGGCTTTGAAGCGTTCGGCGCTGGTGGGGGTCTTGGCTCCGGTGCCGTCGCCAGGCTTGAGGCGGCGCAGCCCCATCTCCTTCTCGATGCGGCGGCATTCTGCCTGGGCCTTCTTGAAGTCGTAGTTCATCCGGGGGCGGCGCAGGTCGCCTCGGACCATGGTGGCCAGGATGTGGATGTGGTCGTCGGCGTGGCGTACGGCGACCCAGCGGCAGCCGTCAGGGTCGCCTTCGGGGGCGAGGTTGACGGCGTGGACCAGGCGGCGGGCGACGATGTTCCACTCGGCGTCGCTCAGCATCCGGTCGCCGGGGTCGGTACGGACCGAGCAGTGCCAGACGTGCTGCGTGGGTGCGCTGTCGCCGGCTTGTTTGACCCGCAGGTCCAGGGTGGCCGCGAGGCGGGCGAGGGTGCCCTTGGGATCGGGGTCGGGGCTGGTGTCGCGTCCCGGGTCGGGGGCGAAGCCGTCCCAGCTCCCGACGAGGTGGGGGTCGACGTGCTCGTCGCGCTTGCCGGGACCGTACAGGTAGACGAGCAGACCGTGGGTGCGCGAGCCGCGCCGGATCTTGGGGACCATCAGGTTCGCCTCCTCACCAGAGCATCGGCGGCGTCGTCGACGCGGGCCAGGAGCCGGGTCAGGGTTGCGAGGGCGTAGTCGAGTTCGCCGGGGCGGGGCTGTCCGCCTGCGTTGTGGATGTAGGCGATCTGGTTGATGTTGTTGCCGATCCGGGCCAGGGCGGTACGCAGGGCGGCCAGCTCGTCGATGGCGTTGTCGAGACGTTCGTCGGTGTTCAGGGCGGTCGAACCGCGGGCGGCGGCGAGGCCGGCTGCGGCGAGGAAACGGGCGACGGTGATGCTGCGTTGCGCTGCGGCAACGACGATCTCGGCGTGCTCGGTGTCGGACAGGCGAGTGGTCGTCTTGCGGGTGCGCTCGCTGGGGTTGCGTCGGCGGCGGCGCGGTGTGCGGTCGGGGAAGGCGGGCGTGCTGGGGCTCGGCTGCTCGCGGTGGTCGTCGCGGTCGGCTTCTCCTCCCGTGACCGGCGCCCCCTGGTGTCGGTTGCCCGGCTGGTCCCCGTGCGCCCTCGCTCGGGGACCAGCCGGGCTTCCCCCGTCCTCCGGGGCGGGGGCAAGTGCGTGCGACGGGCCGTAGGACCGTCGTACGCGACAACTTGCTCCGCCAGGTGCCGTGTTGACGTCACGCTGCGGTCCGGATGTGGTGGCCGCCGGGTCGTTGGCGGTCACTGGCTCGTCTCCGTGTCGTGCTGGTGGATGTCGCGGACGACTTCCTCGATCCAGTCCATGGCCAGGACCGGGTGGTGGAGGGTCCAGGGGCGGCTGTGTGGGCGTCGTTGCACGGTCCAGGTGTTGCCGGGGCCGGATTCGGCGCGGTGGAGGTGGCCGCGCTGGTGCAGGACCGTCAGCCAGGAGTCGACCTCGGCCGGTGTGGCAGGGTTCGTGCGCACAGGGTGCTCTCCGGTTCGCTTGGGAGGTTTGTGGGGCGCGTGTCCAGGGGCGAGTGACCGGCCGGGTGTCCGGCTCGGTCACCCGCCCCCGCGGTGTCGGTCAGTTCCGGGTGGAGGTGACCGTCTGTCCGTGCTGCTTGCGGAGCTGGGCCATCAGGGCGGTCAGCGTGTCGCTGGACAGCGGGATCTGCTGACCTCGGATCGCTTGGGCGACCACCTTGCGGGTGAGCTTGTCCTCAGCCCTGACCGCTGACCGGGCGATCTCCAGCAGTTCCTCGGTGTCCAGGTCAGGCCGTCGGTCACGGGTTGACCGGGTGTCCCGATCACTGACCGGGGGCGGGGTGACCGGCCGGGCAGTGACCGGCTGCCGGCTGTCCCCGTCGCCGGTGCCTGGCTCTGTGCCGACCGGGCGGTCAGTGACCTGCGACGCGGTATCCGGCTGTCCGGGCAGGTCAGCGGCCTTGTGCTCCAGGTCGCGGTGACTGGTGTCCGGGCCGTTGCTGCCCGCCGGCTCGTTGTCCCAGGTCAGTGACCGGGGGCCCGTGCTCTGCTTGTCCAGGGACAGTCTCGGCCGGTCGGTCAGGGCAGTGACCGGCTGTCCGGCACTGACCTGACCGGCCTGTGGTTTCCGCGGACCGGGTCGGTCGGTCCGAGTGACCGGGAAGCGTTCGGGGCGGTCGGCCTGACCGAGGTGACCGGCCTGACCGGGGTCGTCGCGGTCATCTCGGTCCCTGTCCTTGACCGCCCCTCGGGCAATGATGATGTACAGGTGGACCGCTCCGGCCAGAGCGAGCGGGGCGACGGTGGACAGCACCGCGACCACCGTGTCCCCGAGCCTCAATCCGGTGACCGAGATAGCTTCCTCGTTGAGCCTGACCGCGTGCAGCGCGTTGGCCCAGATGCTGGTGGCGGTGGCTGTACCGAAGAGTGTCCAGACGTAGAACCGGGCGCGCAGGGGCGCGTCTCGCAGGACCAGCAGGGCCCGGATGCCGTAGGCGATGAACCCGTCGATCACCAGCGGGAAGAGGTAGGTCAGGAGACCGCGGACGTGGATGGCGATGGCCATTTGCTGGAGGGCGTCGTAGCTCAGGGCGCATCCCGCGCCGCCGAGGGCGATGACGACCGCGCGGTCCCATCCGGTGATGTGCGCTGTCTTGGGCGCGTTCTCGATGGTCACGCCGCCGTCCCGAAGTCTTCGCGGCCCAAGCGCTCGCCGTCGGTCTCGGAAGGCGCGGTGGCCTGCGGGGCCTTCTTCAGGTCTCGGTTGCGAAGGGCTCGGCGGGTCTCGCGGTACAGCTTCTGGGCGTGCTCCTCGGTGACCTTTAGGAGCCAGGCCAGGCGCTGTTCGGACAGACCGTGCCGGTAGGCGGCGTGAACGACCGCGCGGCGCTCGGCCTTGGTGAGGTGGACGTCGCGCCCGGCGACGGTGGCGTTGACGCGGTTGTAGTCGAGGCGGCTGGCGAGCTTCTCGTGCAGCGGCGCACGCTCCTCCTCCGTCATTCCTCCCCGGATGCCGTGCGTGTCGCCGCCTTCAAGGGCGGCGTCCAGGCAGGTGCGGCGGACCGGGCACTGGCCGCACAGTGACTTCGCTGCGGTGATCTTGGCGGTCTCGTCGGGCTCTGGGAAGAAGATTTCCGGGTCCACCGGGTTGTACTCGGTGCTTTGGCAGACGGCCTGGTCCTGCCAGGTGTGGTCGCCGAGCGACCGGTGGCGGGCAGGGCTGATCGTCGTGGGGGTCATGCTGGTTGCTCCGATCGCTCTCCGCGCGCCGTAGGCGTCGGCGGAGAGGTGCGCTGGGTCGGGGAGTGCACGGGGTGGCGCGCTGGTGGCGCGGCCCGGCGTGGCGGTCTGCGGCAGGTCAGGCCGCGTGGGGCTGGCGTCTGCGGTCGACGGGCTCGAAGGTGACGCGGGTGGTCATCTCGGCGAGCCGGGAGGCGACGCGGTCCCCGAGGTGTTCGCGGAGGTCGCGCATGGCGAGGTTGGTGGTGATCAGTGTGGGGAGCATCAGGTTGTACCGGCGGTTGATCAGCCGGTAGGTGATCTCCTCGACCCACTCGGAGACCTTGGCGGCCCCGAGGTCGTCCAGGATCAGCAGTGGGTAGCGGCTGACCGTCTCGAGTTCGCGTTCAGTGTCGTGGCCGGGGCGTGGGCGTAGGTCGGCGTAGAGATCGGCGGCCGTGGTGGCCCGCCACCGGACGACGATGCCGGCTTCGACGAGGGTTCGGACCGCGCCGTACACCTGGTGGGTCTTGCCCGCGCCGGTGACGCCAGCCAAGAGCAGGCTGGGGCCGGTGGCGATCTGCCGTCGCGCGCCGGGGTTGGGTGCCTCGGCCCGGGCTATCACGTCGCGGGTCCAGGCCAGCACCTCGAGGTGGTCGGCGCGGGCGGTCCGGTAGCGCGGGGGCATCCGGGCGTCCAGCAGACCCAGCGGAGTATAGGGCTGGTCCTCGTCCGGGGCGTCAGAGAGGTGCTGTGGGTTCATGCCCCGGGCGGTGAGGATCCGCTGCAGTCGCTGAAGGGCTCCTGCGCCGAGGAGCTCGGGCTCGCGGCTCATCACAGCTCCTCCGCGTAGGCGGCGGCCGCGTCGACCGGGTTGGTCCATGCCCGGTGCGTCGCGCTGGGCCGGGATGCCGTCTGGGCGGGGACGCGGGCGTTCATGGCGTCGTTCACCAGACTCGGCAGCCGTGAGGGATGGCCCTGGATCTCGGCGTAGCGGGCGAGGCCGGCGCGGATGTGGTCTACGTCGATACCTTCGGCGAGCAGCTTCTTCAGCAGGCGCCCGAGGTGTCCGAGGACGTCACCGGGCGGGCGTTGGGTGCAGGAGCCCACGTACTCGGCGAGGAGGTTCCCGGCGGTGACCGTGCCGTCGGGCGCTGTGCGCCCCGTAGGTGAAGACGATCCAGGATCCATGATCCTGGATCCGGACGTCGAGGCTTCGGCGAGGCTTCGCGGAGGGTTCGCCGAAGCCTCGACGAACCGGCCTTGACCTGCGGGTTCCTCTCCCGTTGGGGAGGCCGTCCCGCTGGTGTCGGGATGCGTGTCGTCGCCGGTGCCCGGCGCCGTGGTCCGGTCGCTGTGCGGACGCGCGAGCTGTGCGGGGTGCTGGTCGACGGCTCGGTGAGGATTCGCCGAGGGCTCGTCCAGTGGTCCCCGAGTGTTCGCCTCGGCCTCGACGCAGACTCCCTTGCACGGACCGCACCTCTTGTCGCTGTTGTGGGCGACGCAGACCGGGAGCCGGGACTGGCTGGGCCGGTCGATCTTCTGGTGCTCGTACCAGCCGGTGATGTGGAAGTAGCGCTTGCCGTTGCAGCCGGTGTACCGACAGATCAATCCGGCGTCGGCGAGCTGCTGGAGGTCCTCCTCCACGTGTACGGGAGTGTGCTCGGCGCGCAACGGCCACAGGAGGCCAGCGATGATCGCCGGGTTGTCCCGGTGCCGCCCGTGGTCGTCGGACTGGGTGAACAGGCCGACGTAGGTGACGACCGCGGTAACCGAGCAGGCCGCGACCCGTTCATTGACGAACAGGTCGGGCTTGACCGTCCGGATGCGGGCCATCAGCGCTCCCGGCAAGCTCGACGACGCTCAAGCCGCTGGCACCGGCCCCCCGTCGAGGCCGCCGGGATTCCCCTGCTGGGTGGGCGCATGTGATACTCCGTCCTCATGGACGGGGCTGCGCGGTTGTTGCCTGCAAGCTGGCCACGCAGCCCCGGATCATTGGGTGTCCTCGGCGAGGGCACCCGACGGATGCCCGGGAGTTGGCGCTCCCGGGCATCGTCGTTTGGCCCCACCCCGGCATGGACCGTTTTCATGGGTGGATGGCACGATGATCACACTAGACTGAGATGGGGCGCTGCTGTCAACCAGGGAAAATGAAGACAGGGCGGCCATTCACCTCAGTGAAAGTGACGCGACCGGAGGACGGCCACGATGGACCACGAGAACAACCCACCTGCGGCGCAGGCGGGCGACGGGACCACGCTCGCCGGCCGCCTGGACCGACTGTTCACCACCGTCCATCCGAAGGGGCGCGGCCCGTACAGCTACGAGGAGGTGGCGTCAGGCATCCGCAGGCAGGGCGGCCCGACCATCTCCGCGAGTTACATCTGGCAACTGAGGACCGGCGCCAAGGACAATCCGACCAAGCGCCACCTCGAGGCCCTCTCCACCTTCTTCGGCGTGAAGCCCGCCTACTTTTTCGACGACGACGAATCGGAGAAGATCGCCGCCGAACTCGAGGCGCTCGCCGCCATGCGCGATGCAGGCGTGAGATCAGTGGCTCTACGTGCGTCCGGGCTCTCCGACAAGAGCCTCAAGATCATTTCCGAATTCATCGAACGCGCCCGCGAACTCGAAGGCCTCGGGGCTCCCGATGAGGGTTCGATCATCGACGTGGATTCCAGTGGCAAACATCACGATGCCATGAACTGACGCCCCATTAGAAGGATCCACCGCCCCATTTGCGCATAACTGTCCGCATTTTCCCGGCGCAATCGACAGCCCTCCAGATGTGCGACCGGAAATGATCCATATACTCGCCACGGCATCGCGGCAGTGAGTCGCGCGTTCAAGAAATTTCGGAGTCGGAGGGCAGATGAAGTCCGGTCGTTCGGGGCCTGCCCAAGATCAGGGAATCCGACTCGAATCCGTCCTGGACGATCTCGACCTTCCGGATCCCTTCAAGATCGAGGAACTGCTCGCCCGCGTGTCCAAGAAGCGCGGCCGGCCTATCCACCTGCACACCTTCCCAGCGATCACCGGTGACGAACTGCCCTGCGGAGCCTGGCTCGCCACAGAGAAGGCGGACCACATCCTCGTCGAGGACGCCACCAGTCCTCTCCACCGGGACCACATCGTGCTGCACGAGGTCAGCCACATGCTCCTCGGGCACACCCCTCGCCAAACCCTCGGCCGAGCCTTCCACCACCTCGACCCCGACCTCGTGATGGGCGTCCTTGGCCGCACGAGCTACGAGACCGAGGAGGAGCGGAGCGCGGAGACGCTGGCCGGCCTCATCGCGACCCGCGCTGCTCTGCGTGGAAGCGGCGACCGAGCCACCCCCAGCACCTTGCGTCGGCTCAATGCCGCGCTCAGCGACACCTGAGACTCCCCCACACATGATTGACGCGATACCCGCTGTCCTGCTCTGGGCCGTCACCCTCTGGCGTGCCCGCTCCGCCTTCCGGAGACCCGAACGACTCAGTCTCTGGCTGGCCTTCGCGGCACTCGCCGTAGCCATGACGGTCCGGCCTAGCACCATCGCATCGGCAGTCGACGAGCACCTGCACGTCACCAACCTGACGTTCCTGATCAAGCACATCTGCGGGACCGTCGCGGCGGCATCGGTCCTCACCTTCGTCGCCGACATGGCCGAGTCGAAGACCGGGATACGCGTATCCAGGCTGGACAAGACCGTGCCTGTCGTCACGGTCGTCCTGCTGGCTACCTGCTTCTTCGCCACTCCCCAGCCTTACGAGGCGAAGGACCTCCTGGTGGACTACGCCGACCATGCCACGATCCTCGCGTACGGCGTTGTATGGACCTCCTACCTCGGCGCGGCCCTGCTGAGCGCCACGCTGCTCTGCTTCCGCTGGGGGCGCCGCCCCGAGAGCGGACTCGTCGGCCGAGGGCTGATCCTCATCGGCACCGGCACCATCGTTGGCCTCGCATACACCCTCCATCGCGTCGCCGTGCTGTTCATCGACTACATCGGCAGCAATCCGCGAGGCGAACACGTCAACCACGCGCTCAGCACGGGCCTGCTCTTCCTGGCCCTGCTGCTGATCGTGCTGGGCAGCACCCTCCCCGCCGCCCCACGCGTCCTCGCCCGCATCCGGGCCCACTGGCAGCTCGTCAGCCTCTACCCCCTGTGGCGCACCCTCACCGACGCCGTCCCGGAGACTCGGCTCGACACCCCGCCGAGTCGCGCCGCCGACGCGACCAACCCACTACGTACGCACGACCGGCTGTACCGGCGCACCATCGAGATCCGCGACTCGATCCTCACTCTCGCCGACCACGCACCGGCGGAACTGCGCGGACGCGCCTACGACCACGCCACCTCCCTCGGCTTCATCGGCGCCCACGCCGACATCACCGCCGAGGCCTGCTGGCTCGCCGTCGCCCGCGAGGAAAGGTTCCGCGGCGCGGCCACCGGCTCCGGCGAGCCCATGCCCCCGGCCAGCGGAGGGCGCGACCTCGCTACCGAGATCCGCGCCCTCACCAGCCTCAGCACCGCCTACGGCTCCCGCGCCACGCAGGACTTCCTCCGCGCCCACCTTGAGGAGACACCGGCATGACCACCACAACCCAGCTTCCACCTGCTGCGGCAGTTCCTGCCGAGCGGCGCTCCGCCCGCCTCGTCACGGAGGTCCTGGCGCCCGCCAACCTGGTCATCGGCGTCCTGCTGGTCATCGGCTGGCACTCCACCCACTCCCTCGCGGGTGCGGGCTGGGGCCTGCTGGCCGGCGCCTTCTGCGGCGGCCTGCCAATCGCCTACATCGTCATGGGCGTCCGCCGTGGCCGCTGGAGCGACAAGCACCTCAAGGTCCGCTCCCAGCGGTGGATACCGCTCTTCGTCACCCTGGGTTCCGTCCTCGTCGGCACGGGCCTGCTCCTGGCTCTCGACGCGCCCCGCGAGGTCGTCGCCTTGGTCGCCGCCATGATCGCCGGCCTGGTGCTGACCATGGCGGTCACCGTCTGGTGGAAGGTCAGCGTCCACACAGCCGTGGCCTCCGGCGTAGCCGTCGTCATCACCGTCGCCTACGGCTGGTGGGCCGCCCTCCTCTTCCTCGGCGTCGCCGCCGTCGGCTGGTCCCGGGTCTCGCTGCGCGACCACACAACGGCACAGGTGATCGTGGGCACCATCCTGGGCGGCACGGCGGCGGCTGTGGTGTTCGCGGGGCTGCGCTGACCCGTCCGCTTGGGTGGCGGTCGGGCAGGCCCAAGAACTGCTGCTCGATGGGAGTGAGAACGGGGTCTTTCCAGAGGTCGGTCGCGAGGTCGTCGACGGGGTGGAGCCAGCGGTACCCGTTCTGGAGTATGAGGGCGATGCGGGGCTGGCCGGAGAGGCTGATGCCTCCGGTGTGCCAGACGGGTTTCTTCGCCGAGTTCTCGCTCTACACCGCACGGACGCGTCCAGGCGTTCACCCGATCCCGGTAGAGGGGTACCGACTGACGGGGCGTTCCTGGAAGTACGAATGAGGATCTGACCGCGTCACACGGGTGCAGACCGCCCTGTGGTGCCATGCGCGAGGACTGCTCCGCCGTACTGGTTGAGGAGGCGCTCGGCTCGCGCCAGATCCTCCGGGGTGTCTACCGCTACACCGTCGTCCAGGACAGGGACCATCTGCACGGCGTGGCCGTGCTCGACGAAGCGCAGCATCTCCACACCCTCGGCGCGCTCCAGGGGCCCCTGCTGGAGTTGTAGGAAGTGCTGGAGAGCTGGGCCGGTGAAGCCGTACAGACCCAGTTGGCGCAGGTACTTCGGACGGTCGCCTTTGGGATAGGGGATGGGCTGGCGCGAGAACATCAGGGCCTCGCCGCGGGCCGTGACGACGACCTTGACGACGTTGTGGTCCAGGACGGCACCGACGTCGACCAGCTCGGTGTACGCATTCACGGCGAGAGTGCCCGGCGGCGTGTACTCCAGGGCCTCGGAGACGTCGTCGATGGCGGTCGGCGAGATGAACGGCTCGTCGCCCTGGACGTTAATGTACGCCTCGGCCGGCAGGCGCTCGGCGACCTCCGCGACGCGATCGGTGCCGGTGAGGTGCTCCCCGGTGCGGATGCACTCGATGCCCAGTTGTCGGCACGCTGCTTCGATGCGCTCGTCATCGGTCGCAACTATGGCTCCGTCGAGACGTCTCGCCTCCAGGCAGCGCTGGTGGACGTGCCAGAACAACGGCTTGTCGCCGAGGACGGCCAGTGGTTTGCCGGGGAAACGCGAAGCCCCCCATCGGCAGGGTATGACGGCGATGTGCCGACGCGGTTTGGCGCCGGCCGGTTGGGCTGTGGTGGCGGCCACGGCGTCCTCCTGGGGGCGGGGTGGAGTGGGCAGTTCAGGTGAGCAGGGCGAGCTTGGCGCGGACGGTGGGTGAAGCAGCACTTGCGAACGGCCGCCACTCGTAGCCGTCGACCTCCTCTTCTTGAAGCGTCACCGCGTGTTCTGCACCGAGGTGGAAGGCCCAGCGGAAGTCCACGTGGTGGTGGGCGGGCTCGTTCTTCGACGGGTTTGCCTCGATGGTGTGCACGTCGATGTCGAGGGGGACGTCCTCGTAGCCGACGAGGGGGACGACGGCGCTGGGCGGGATGCCGGCCTCCTCGTGCAGCTCGCGCAGGGCGGCGTCGCGCAGGTGCCGGTCAGCAGGTTCGTTGTGCCCGCCGGGCGCCAGCAGTTTCCCGGATGCCTTGTGCGCGATGTGCAGCACGAGCCGTTCGCCGTTGATGAGGATGGCGCTGCAGGTCACATGGGCGGGGAAGGTCTTGCGGCTGGTGGGGTGGTCCGTGCCGGCGAGTGCGGCGAACAGCAGGGTGAGGGAGTCACGTTCGTCCGGGTGGCGGGCGAGGTAAGCCTCGGTGACAGAGCGGACGTGGTCGGTGGAGGGAGGCACCGGAGTCACCTTTCGAAGTGGCGGAGCCAGGTTCTGGCGATGGTGTCGCGGTCGGCCACCGGCATCTCGTGCAGTCCGGGCTGGAAGCGGGCGTGGCTGAGTGCGGCGGTGGCGGCGAGTATCTCGGCCTGGACGAGGTGGATGTAAGCGCCGACCGCGGCGCCGTGCACGAAGTTGACGGCACCGCCGTCGGCGAGTACGTAGAAGTAGTGGCCGGTGACCTCGTATCGCGTCAACTGGGTGCCGACTGAGATGCGTTCGTACAGGTCGTGAAGGCTGCTGAGTTCGAGTTCGTCCTCGGAAGAGGTCACCGATCCGAGGTACGCGCCGTTCCGTAGGGCGGCGAAGTCCTCATGCCGCAGGGCGTGATTGCCGGTGGCGCACAGGACGAGTTCCGCGTCGCGGACGGCCTCGGTGGTGGACGCGCTGGTGCGGAAGCCGAGGGAGTGCGCCTGCACCCGCTTGACCGGATCACTGTCGTACACCGTGACGCGCAGGTCTTGGGCGCGCAGGGTCTGGGCGATGGCGCGGCCGATCTTGCCGAAGCCGATGACGCAGGCGTTGCGGCTGGTCAGGATGTCCCCGCGGGCGCGGACGAGGGCGTCGGTGGAGAACACGATCGACCGGCCGACGAGGTGGTCCTCGCAGTCCTTGAGCGGGGAGCGGGCCACGGACACGACCGGGCACGGCAGGGAATCGAGGGCCGCGTACCGTTGGTGACCGTTCTCGGTGTCCTCGACGACGCCGAGGATGCGGCCGGAGAACTTGCTCACGAGGGTGTCGAGGCTCGCCGCGAAGTATCCACCGATGTCCACCAGGACGACGTCCTGGCCGCCGGCCGTGCCCTCCAGGTAGTCCAGGGCCTGTGTCTCGTCGGTGAACCGCTCCCGGGTCAGGTCGTGGACCGGCAGGGCACGGCGGACGGCGTCGAGGGTCGGCTGGTGGATCGACCGGGGCTTGGGCAGTACGGCGCCGACCGTGGACACCGCGGTCATGGCGCGCAGGAACGCTGGTCTTTCCGGGAGCAGGTGCGTGATGACCAGCGTCGTGATCGTCTCGCCGGCGGGGAACTGCACGGTGATCTGCCGGAAGAAGGCGTCCAGTCGCGCTCGCTCGGGAGTTTCCATTACCACTCCTCTCGGGCTCCGAGGCGTAGGGCTACGCGGCCCGGCTGTAGTCCGGGACCTGGGCGGCCAGCGCCTGCATGTGGGCGCGCAGTCCGCTGTGGAGGTCGACTCGCGGCTGCCAGCCGAGGACTTCTCGGGCGCGGCCGGGGTCGGCGCGGGTGAGGAGGACGTCACCGTTGCGCGCGTGGTCCTGGTGGAGCTGGATGTCGCGGCCGGTGAGGCTGGTGGCGATGTTGATCACGTCCAGCAGCGCTGCGTTCGATCCGCCGCCGACGTTGATGGCACCGTGGGCGGTCGGCACTACGGCGGCGGCGATCGTGGCGGCGACCACGTCGTCGATGTAGGTGAAGTCGCGACGCTGGAGGCCGTCTCCGTACAGACGCAGGGGCTGTCCGGTCAGGGCGGCGTGCAGGGCGCGATGGGTGAACATGTCGGCGCGCTGCCGGGGACCATAGACGGTGAAGTACCGCAGGGCGACGACGCTGGGGCCGACGGCGCGCTCGGCGTAGGCGAGGCAGAGCTGCTCCTCGGCCAGTTTGGTCACGGCGTACGGGGAGGCGGGTTTCGGGCGGTCGGCCTCGAGGCTCGCGCCGCCGTCGGTCGGACCGTAGACGCTGGAGGAGGAGGCGACGACCAGTCGGGGGACACCGATGCGGGTGGAGGCTTCCAGGACGCGGTGGGTGGCCAGCACGTTGGACGCGAGATAGTCGCCGAACTGCGGTCCCCAGGAGGGCCGTACACCGGGGATTCCGGCGAGGTGGAAGACCGCGTCCGCGTCGATCAGAAGAGGGTCGATCGCGCAGTGGAGGAGGTCGGCCGTGACGTGGTGGTATCCCGGGCGCCCTCGCAGCGCAGCGAGGTTGGCGGCGGCCGTGGGGTCGGTGGACGGGTCTCGGCGGTCCACGCCGATCACGGTGGTGCCGGCCTGGACGAGAGCGTGTGCGAGGTGGGAGCCGATGAATCCGGCGGAGCCGGTCACCACGGCCCGTCGGGGGGCAGCGTCGGTCGGGGGCTGCTCGTGCTGTGGCACGGGGATCTCCAGAGAGGTTTCGTCGAAGGGGGAGGTCAGGTGAGCCGGGACAGGACGGTTCTGCCGTGCTCGCTGAGGGCGGGGTCGTTCTCCTGGTGACCCTTGACCAGGGCCGTGGCCGCCTCGATGGCGCCGAAGGACTCCAGGAGGCGTCGTTCGGTGTCGTTCGGTGGACGCCCGTAGCCGTCGAAGAAGGCGGTGCGGAGGTGGGGTGCGGCTTGCCAACGTCGGAATTCGAGCCGGGCGAAGTCGCGGACGCGGGCGTCGTGTCGCATGTGCTCGAAGTCGCAGATACCGAAGGTGTCGCCTATCAGCCAGTTGCGCGGCTGGTAGTCGAGATGGCAGACCGCGCTGTCCATGCGGCTGTTTCCCAGGATTGCCGCGTGGTGCTTCAGCAGGTTCTCCTCGGCCGTGTCGATCAGGTCGGTGTGGACGGCCCGGTCGATCCAGCTCTGGAAGCGCTCGGCGAGCGCTGCGCCGACGGCGCCCCCCTGGGGCATGGAGGTGGCCCGGTGGAGCTTGCCGAGGACGTGGCCGGCCTCGTGATGGGCCAGTTCCTCCTCGGGTGAGCCTGGGGCCACGGTGTCCGCCCGATCGCCGCTGAGCGCGGTGAGCAGCAGGGTGAGGGTTTCGTCGTCACGGCCGACCAGCTTCGGCGCATGGCCGGTCAGGTGGGTGCCCCACGCTCCGTAGGCGCGGAGTTCCCCGGCGTACCGGTCCCGCTCCGCGTGCTGCTTGGCGATGAAGTGACGCCCGTCGCCGGCCACCAGACGCACGACCCGGGGCGGAAGCGCGGGATCAGGTGCGATCTCGACTGCGCCAAGGAAGTGGTGCGCCAGTCGGATCCGGGGGTCGTCCGATGTCGCGATCACGGGGTCGGCTCCGGCGTGAGGAGACTGAGGTGTTCGGTGTCGTTGTGCCGGTCGAGCATCCAGCGGGTCTGGCCCAGGCGGTTGCGGTGGTGCTGCCAACGGGTGATGGAGGCGTGGTTGTGGGTGAAGCCCGCCGGCGAGCCGATCGGGATGCCGAACAGCAGGGTGTGTGCGGTGATCACCGTCTCCCCGTGGGCCGCGAAGATGATGCGCTTGCCGTGGTTCTCCTCGATGAGCTGGCTCAGGTTCCTGCTGGCGCGCTTCAGGAACCCGTTCCAGGTGTCGGAGCCTGCGGCCCAGGGCGTGTCGGGATGCGCGTGCGGTCCTCCGTCGGCGGCCGTCTTCACCGCGTCCCAGGGCTTGCCGTCGGCATCGCCGTGGACCGGGCCGTCAAGACGATCGTCGTGGCGCACGGGGATCTGGAGCGTCTGGGCGATGATCTCGCCGGTCTGGACCAGACGGATCCGCGGCCCGGTGTAGACCACGTCGAAGGGCTTCTTCAGGTGTTCGGTGGCCAGGCGGCGAGCGGCCTGTTCGGCCTGGGCGTACCCGAGGTTGGTCAGGCCGGTGCAGGTGCGTGGGCCCCCGACGAGGCCGTCGGCGTTGCACTGGGCCTGGCCGTGCCGTACGAAGACGAGTTCGGTGGTGATCACGAGGCTCCTCGGTGGCGGAAACGGAGGGGCAAGCTGTAGCGGTAGCCGTTACGGCCGACGTACGGGGCGGTGAGCACGGCGTGCAGGCCCAGGAAGCTGTCGAGCTGGCCTCGGTCCGTCGTGCCCAGCCGGACGTCGTGGCGTCGGGCTGCCGCGTTGTACGCGAGCAGCGCAGTGGTGACGGCTTGGTCCGTAAGCGGTCCGTAGGTCAGGTGGAGCGTCGCGATGAGCTTGGCGAGGTCGTAGCCCATCGGGGCGAGGGACAGGTCGTCGGTGTCGACGGCGACGATGTCCTGCGTGCTGGTGACGATGAAGTTCCGCGGGTTGCTGTCCTTGTAGAAGGTCCACGGTCCCTGGGCGGTCGCTTCCAGCAGGCCGAGCATCGCGTGCAGGGCCGCTTTGTTCGGCAGGTAGCCCTGCTCGTGGCGTCGCCGTAGGGCGAACTTCCGGGGGCCGAGGTAGTCGTCGAACGTCGTGCCGTCCTGGAAGTGGTGCGGGGTGTCCAGCGACGCGGACCGCAGGTCGCTGGCCCAGGCGGCACCGTGGGCGTGGCCCAGCAGTTCCGCCACGCGCGGGAGGTCCTCGGGGCGTACGGAGCGGCCCTCGATCCGTTCGAACGTCAGAGTGTCCGGTCCGACGGTGTGGAGCGCCGGCTGCCGCAGCGGCTTTGCGTGAGCGTTGATCCACCGGTGGTGGCGCACAGCCCCCGCCGCGCGCTCTGGTGTGGCGTAGCGCTTGGTGAACGGCGTGAGGTTCATGCCGGCCGTCCTTCGCTCGGCTGGGCGACGACGAAGGTGATGCGGGACCGGGTGGTCAGCGGTTGGTCGGGAAGGAACTCGTGCAGGGTCGCGGCCAAGGCCCCGGGGTTGCCGTACAGGCCGGGCGCGAGATCGTACTTGGGGTTGGTGGCCAGGTACTGCGCCATGTGGTCGTTGCCGTCGAAGGTGAAGACGTGCTCCTCATCCAGGACGGCGATCACGTCGAGTGAAGAGGCGGCCAGGTCGGCGAGGTTGCCGCTGTGGGCTGCGGTGTAAAGGCTGTCGTGCTGGTCCGCACGCGGATCGAGGCCAGCGGAGGCGACCAGCTGGTCCATCTCCTGGTAGCTGTCGAGGCCCTTGGTGACGAGCACGGCCAGGCCCCCAGGGGCGAGGACCCTGGCGATCTGGGCGATGACGTTCCTGGGGTGCGGCGAGTGGTAGAGGCAGAACGCGGCGACGACGACATCGCTCGACCCGGTGGGCAGTGGGAGGTCGTGGAAGTCGCCTTCGACGAAGTCCACCCTGCTGTCGGGCAGCTCCTTGGCGCGTTCGCGGGCCTGAGCGAGCAGGGAAGGCGCGGCGTCCAGGCCGACGACGCACTGCGGCCGGAGCTGCTCGGCGATGACGAGGCTGCTCGTGCCGCGACCGCAGCCGATGTCGAGCACCACGCCGAGCCGGTCCGGCTGCCCGTGGTGGGTCTGCACCAGGCTGACGATCGTCTCGGGCACGGGGCGGCCTGCGGTCTTCGCACGCATCAGGGCGCTGGTCCGCCCGGCCAGCCGCGAGGCATGCCCGTACAGCTCCTGCAGCCTGGCGGGGTCCAGGAACGGGTTGGGCTCGTTCATGCCGCACCCCCTGTCCGGGGGCGCGGGCCGTTCAGGACTGCTCGGCGGCCACCTTCCGCAGCCAGCGGCGCGTCTGGCGCCGGTTGGCCAGCAGCACCACATCGGCGCCGGAGCCGAACTCCTCGATCTTCGCCATCACGCGGGGCCGCATCCTGCGCCGGTACGTGGCGACGTACTTGATCACGCCCCAGTGGATGCGGTTGTGCACCCCGTTGCCCTTGTGCCCAGCCCCGTGCCGGATCTGCCGGGAGAAGACCCCGTACAGCGCCGCCACGGTCGACACGTCCATCAGGACCACCGTGTCGCAGGCTTCCAGCCGGACCTGCAGCGTCGAGTTGTAGTTGCCGTCGATCACCCACCGCGGCTGCGCGACCAGCTCGCGCTGCACGTCGGTGAACTTGTCCATGGGCAACGCGTTCCACTCGTCGTCGTAGAACGCGGCGTCCAGGTGCGTCACCGGGGCGTCGAGGATCGTGCCCAGCTCGCGGGCCACGTGGGATTTGCCGCTGCCTCCGCAGCCGACGACGGCGACCTTCTTCATGGTGCTCCAGCGTAGAGAGGTTCGGGTGTCCGGCGGGCCCATCCCCCGGGACACGATGGGATGATCCAGGTCTCTTGGCCAATCGAGCGGTCTGCATCAGGCAGCTCCCCGCTCGGTCGCGTTGGTCCCGACGAGCCCGTGCAGGACGGATTCCAGGGTGTCGACCTGCTTGTTCAGGCCGAACAGGCTCAGGCGGTCCACACACGCGGCGATCAGGTCGGCGTGCTGCTGGGTGCCGGCGATCTCGCGCAGGTAGGAGAGGCGTTCGAGCACGTCTCGGCCGGAGCGCACGACCAGCTCCTGGGGGACGAACCGGTCGGCGAAGCGGATGTCCGCCGGGGCCAGCGGCAGGCATCCGGCGAGCACGGCCTCGAAGATGCGCTGGGTCATCTGCCCGACAGCGGAGTACCGCTCGGGCAGCATGAGCACCGTGGCCAGGGACCGTCCGTAGACGCCGGCGGCGGCCTCGAACGGGATCCGGCCCACGAAGCGGACGTGCGGCCAGCGGTCGGTCTTCGTCCATTTCCCGGCGACCAGGTGATCGACGTGGGCGGCGGCCGGGGCTAAGAAGCGCTCGAAGGACTCGTCCCGGTCGTACCGGTTGCCCACGTAGCCGAGCACGAGGTCCCGCCGCTGTGCCGCGAGGGCCACGGGGTCGGCCTGGGCGACGAGGTCCTCGGCCACGGGGAAGAGGAGGGAGCGCGCGCCGTGGGTCGGCGCGAGGGCAGCCTCGCAGACGAGGGTGTGGGCCGTACGTCGCCACACGCTCTCGGCCCGCAGGGTGCGGTCCTTGTCCCAGATCACGGTGGGCGTACGGTGCCGGACCGTGTAGTGGTTGATGAGCTGGGCCTGCCGGTGGAGGTCGCAGGTGTGCCCCTCGGTCCCGCAGAGCGTGGTGTTGCGGCCGGGGATCGCCCAGCGCCATTCCAGGAACAGGACGTCGATGGCGGGGGTGCCGTCGTCGAAGGTGTACGCGTCGCCGAGGTCGTCGCCGGCTTCGAGGCGGTCGCGGTCGGCCTGAAGGAAGACGATGTCGTGACCGCGGGCGAGTAGGGCGTCGACGAAGGGGCGGCGATGGCTGCGGCCCCCGTCCGGGGTGTCGGTGACGCCGTTGCCGAGGAAGCCCCAGAAGCTGTATCCGATCTTCACTTGGTGATCCACCGCCCTTCGAGGAGCAGGGCATCGAGCCCGGAGTTGGCCAGGCAGTCCAGTGCCATCTCGGGTGTCCCGCAGATCGGCTTGCCCTTGACGTTGAGGGAGGTGTTGATGAGCACGGGCACCCCGGTGCGGCGGCCGAAGGCGCTCAGGACGGCGTGCATGAACGGGTTCTGCGACCGGGTGACGGTCTGCAGGCGGGAGGTGCCGTTGGCGTGCACGATGGCCGGCACGCGCTCGCGCGTCTTGTCCGTCACCCCGGAGGCCATGGACATGTACGGCGCCGGCTGGTCGAGCGTGAAGAACTCGTCAGCGCGCTCGGCCGGGACCATGGGGGCGAAGGGCCGGAACGGTTCGCGGAACTTCACGGTGGCGTTCAGGCGCTCCACGACGCCGGGCTCCAGCGGGGAGGCGAGGATCGAGCGGTTGCCCAGGGCGCGTGGCCCGGCTTCGACGGCGCCCTGGAACAGTCCGGCGATCGTGCCGTGGGCCAGCTGGTCGGCGAGGAACTCGGCGGTCTCGATGCCCAGGGTCTTCTGGCGGAGGCCGGGCCAGGGGGTGAGGTCGAGGGGCTGGTCCTCGTAGGAGGGGCCGAGGTAGCAGGTGCGGGCGATGCCTGCGACCGGGCGAGGGCTGCGCCGATCGACGTGCACGGCGAGGGCGGCACCGATCGCGGTTCCGGCGTCACCTGGTGCCGGCGGCACGAACACCTCGTCGAAGATGCCGGACTCGATGATCTTCCCGATGCTCACGCAGTTCGTGGCGACACCGCCTCCCACGCACAGGCGCCGGGAGCCGGTGAGCACACGGGCGCGGCGGGCGAGGTGCACCATCACCTGCTCGGTCCGCTCCTGGAGGGCAGCCGCCAGATCTCGGTGGACGTCCGTGAGCGGCTCGCTCGTGTGCCGCTCGGGGCAGGTCTCGGCGACGAACCGCCGCGATGTCCTCGGGTATCCCGACGTGAGGGTGCGCGTCGGGAAGTAGCCGGGGTCGATGTGGAAGCCCGTAGCCGTCGTGCGAACGGCCCTCGCAAACAGGTGGCGGAAGCGGGCGGGGTCGCCGAGGGCGGCCAGCGCCATGACGGTGCCTTCCTCGTCGCCCCGCCGCCAGCCCAGATGCTCGGTGACAGCGCCGTACACGTACCCCAGGGAGGCCGGGTCGTTGATCGCTTCCCGTGTTCGGGCGCGGGGGCGATGAGTGCCGTGACCGTGGGCGATGGTGGTGGTCTGCCGTTCGCCGAGGCTGTCGACCACGAGCACGGCGGCTTCCTCCCAGCCGGAGGCGGCGAAGGCGGTGAGCTGATGGGCGCGGTGGTGCAGGACCGGCGTGACGTGGGCAGAGGGGAACTGGCTACCGAGGACATGCAGCCGCCGCCGGGTGCGCACGGCCACCTTGGCGAACCCGTGGGCACGGGCCAGGCTCCGGTCGCGTGTCGTCGACGAGAGCGCCATGCGCAGGGCGGCGGGCGACTCGGCGAGGTAGCGGGCCGGCTGGAAGTTGTAGGCGACGGCGTCCACGTCGGCGGCGCTCAGCTTGGCCCGGTCGAGGAGCCATCCCACGGCGCGGGCCGGGTAGAGCTTGGTGTGCTTCTGCTCGGAGAGGCGCTCCTCCTCGACGAAGCCGACGAGTTCACCGTCCACGAGAAGGGCGGCCGACGAGTCGTGGGTGTACGAGCACAGGCCGAGGACGACGGAAGGTGTGCGCTTCATGGCGGCGGTCACCTCGCCCCGGCCGTCGCGGCGCGCTCGGCCGAGCGCCGTTTCAGCTCTCCGTACCAGGCGGTGAGGGCCTGGCCGAGGGGTCCGTCGATCGTGTCGGCCGCCCGCCATGCCTGCTCGTGCTTGCCGTCCTTCCACAGCCGGTAACTGCGCAACGTCTCGGCCATCGCGTCCCAGCCGGGGTGGCCGGTCACGTCGTGGGCCTCGACCTGGTCGAGCAGGCCGGCGAAGCCCGTCCAGGGCGTTCGCAGGTCGGGCATGATCGGGCCCGCCGAGAGCGAGGTCAGCGCGTCGGCCTGCTCCACGTGTTCGTCGTAGATGTGCAGCGAGCCGATGTGCAGGTGGAACTCGCCCAGTTCCGCGTCGAGCCACCCGGCGACCAGCTCGTGCAGCACGGTGTAGAAGAACACGTCGTACGGCATCCCGATCCACACGTCCTGGCCGCGCATCATGGTCGCCATGTGCAGGCGGCCGGCACGCAGGTGGAACCGGAAACCGAGGGTGCAGGGCACGTCCTTGTGCCCGGCGGCGTCCTGGGCCGGGTCGTAGAGCTGGATCAGGGCTCGCCGGGAATCGGGATCCGCCTGGAGGATCTCCACGACGCGGGCCAGTTGGTCCACCTTGCCGGCCCAGTTCCGCATCCTGGGTCCGTACGCCCCCAGGAGGACGCCGTCGTCGGCGAACTGCCGCAGCCGGTCGTTGTATTCGAAGATCCACGAGGCATCGGATCCGGACAGGTGCCAGACCGTCTCGGCGACCGCGAAGGCCGGGTTCACGATTCGGGCCGGCGGTGCGTGGAGCAGGCGGGCGCGCGGCTGGGTGAGCAGCAGGTGCACGTCACGGACTTCGCGGGTGGCCATGCCCCGGGGGCTGACCCTCTCGCCGGACTTGGCCAGCGTGACGGCGCCGGAGAACAGTTCGGCCATGCTGTCGGCGGTGAGGTGTGTCATCGGACGGATGCTCCTTCGTCCTGGGGCGACGCAGAGGCGCCCGCATCTTGGTGGATGGAATTGCCGGGCCCTGTGGCGGACGCGGCGCGGTCGGTGATGAGGCGAGCGATCCGAGCCGCGCTGTCGCCGCGCCACCGGCACACCGCGTCCAGGGCCGTCTGCGGGATCGGCGTACGCGCCTCGCGCAGTGCGGAAAGCGCTTCGACGACGCCACCGGCGTCGTGGCACCGGGTCGCGAGACCGTGAGCGGCCATGTCCAGCGTGCGTTCGCCCGGCGGGCCGATTTCGAGGACCGGGACGCCGAGCAGTGCGGCTTCGATGCCGCACGTCGAGTACGCGCTCGCCAGGGCGTCAGCGCCGGCGAGGCAGCCTCGTGCACCGACCCGGGGATCGGCCACGGCAACGAGCGGCCCGCCGTCCCGCTTCACCAGAGAGGCGTAGGCGTCGGCTCCCTGGGCCGGGTGTGGAGCGATGACGAGACCCCATTCGCCGTCCGCCTTGCCGAGTCCGTCCAGGAGGAGGTCCGCGTGGGACCTGAGGTGATCGGGGCTGAACGGCTGGCAGGCCCACACCGCTATCCGGGCGGGAGCGCGGCGGCCACTCGGAGCCAGCAGCTTCTCCAGGTACCTCCGCTGTTCCTCGCGGCCCAGACCGGCGAGTACGTCGAAGCGGGGCTGTCCGAGTACGTACACCTCGGCGTCGGGGTGACGCACCCACGCTCGGCCCAGAGCGAGGTCCCGGTCGCCCATGACGATGATGTCGCGGCTGTGCAGGGCCGGCCAGGCGGCCGATTCCGCCGTCCACGCCCCGTGCTGGACGTGAACCGAGTTCGCGCCGTGTCGCTCGGCGGCGTGCGCGGCCAGCACGCCGAGGGGGCTGGTGTCGTTGCTCAGGAGGACGGTGTGCGGCCGGGTTGTCGACAGCATGTCGTCGAGCCAGCTCTCCGCCCGCACCAGGGTCCGCCACGACGGTTGTGTGCAGCCCCCGCTGGTCTCGAGTAGCACGGACAAGAGCCTTACTAGTCGGGCGAGTTGAAGACCGTGGCCTTTTATGTTGACGGCGTGCTCGTCGTCGGGCAGGTGTAGGCCCTCGGCGGTGCCGGAGAGGGTGAAGAGGTCGCTCGGCGCCGAGCGCAGTTCGATGCCCTTGACCGATCCCGCGGTGCACCGCTCTGCGGGATCGGTGGCGAGATCGAGCAGGAGACTCTTCTGCCCGTCGCGCGCCAGTTCGCTGAGAACCGGCATCAGCGTGGCAGCGTGGCGGGAGGTCCAGGACAGCGCCAGAACGTCCTGTTGTCCGAGGTTCGAGGGAAGTGGACTCGGCTCCGTGTTCGCCGTACCTGTCCGGGCGCGGTTGCGTAGCTGAGCGGAGCGGGTCGGGTTGTGCGGTGCCGCAGCACCGAGCAGGTACGCGATGCCGGACCAGGTCACGGTGTAGGCCAGGTACTCACGCGAGCTGCTCGAACGCAGTCCCACGAGTCCCTCGTACGGGGCTAGGACCAAGGGCCCCGGCGCCGAGGCGAACGGTGCCCATGCGTTCAGGGCCAGGAGCTTGCGCACGATCTCGGCGACGAAGCGCCGCACAGGAACGTGTTGGACGTGGAGCCAGCCGGCTCCGCCCGGAGTGGAGGCCAGCGAGGCTCCGTAGTTGTCGAGGGCATCCATGGCGTCCTCAACGCAGGCGCCCAGTTCCTGCCGGTCGACGGCCGTGGCTTCCAGTTCCGCGGTGTGGACGTGGTCGGCTCTCGCGTGCGCCAGAGCGCCGCTTCCGACGAGAGCCCATGTCGGCTTCCCGGCGAAGGCGGAGCGGACCAGGCCCAGACCACCAGTCGTGCGGGGACTCACACCTTGCTCCCCTCGACGAGCTGCTTGGCGGGGCGGAGAAGGCGCAGCAGTTCCCTGGGCGAAGCGGCCGTCTCAGGTGCGGGAACCGTGGGCTGCCCGTATCCCCATCCAGCGTGGATATAGGCGACCCCGGCGCGTGCGGCCGACTCCTGGTCGACCGCCATGTCCCCCACGTAGACGGCCGCAGCGGGATCGACTTCCAGATCGACCAGGGCCAGGAGGAGCGGATCCGGGGCGGGTTTCGTCCGGCCCGCCCCCGCGGGCGTACGGATGGTCGCGAAGGGGCACCCGAGGCGCGCGAGGAGAGGAGCCGCACGGTCGACGTGCTTCGAGGTCACCACACCAAGCCGCCAGTCGGCGGCCACGAAGGCGTGGAGCATCTCGACGATGCCGGTGAACTCCTGCGCGAGGTGCGCGGCGGCGACGGATTCCGCTTCGTACGTCCGGCGGACCGTCTCGGCGTCGGTCACGCCCAGTCGCTGCATGATGTCGCCGAACTCTCGGCCCAGGTGGCGCTCGTAGTCGTGGAACGGAAGGGTGATGCCGTGCAGCTCTTGGACCTTCCGCCACGCCATCCGCATCACCGGACGGGTGTCGAGCAGGACGCCGTCGAGGTCAAGGAGAAGAGCATGCGACGTGTGGTCGCTCGGCGCGGGCGGGGCTGGTGGCGATTCGGGAGCGGGAACGGTCATGATCGTCCTTCTCGTCGGGGGTGGCCGTCGCGCCTCAGAGGGCCGAAGCCGGTTCGAGTTCGCACTCGGGGTACTGGTCCGGGCCGCCGGCCTCCTCGAAGGCCGCGTTGAGCAACGCCACGTGCATGCGGTCGCGCCGGCCTCGGCACTGCAGAGCACGGCCGTGGCGGGACAGCGCCCACGCCTTGAGGGCCGTCGGGTCCTGCATGAAGTTCTTCGCGTTCTGCCGCAGCACGGCAGGCGTGAACACACCGAGGTTGAGACCGGTGCGCCAGAACTCGAGCCACCACTGACACATCAGAAGAGGACCCGATTCATCGTCCTTGACGTGATCGGGATGGTTGCGCACCCATATCGGATCCAAGTCCGGGTGTGTCGTCGCGACTTCGAGCATGCGGCCGTGTGCCTGGTGCACCGCCAGCTCCAGAAACTGACGGTGCTGCAGGTGTCGCTGGGCGGTGTGTACCGCGGACGCGAAGGCGATGGTGGTGGCCAGAGCGAGAAAGGGACGGTTCATCTGCAACCTTTGCTCACGGATGGATGGGGGTGGTGCAGGGCGACCGCGCTCCTCTGGCGAGGCGCGTGGGCGACGGCTGAGGAGCAGCGGCGTTCGCCACCTCGCTCGCTTGAGGGAAGTCAGGCTGCGTCCGGCGGTCCGTCAGTCGGAGACGAGACCGCCCCGTTCGCTGGGGCCGGCAGGCGGGAGAGCCGGTGGAAGCGAGAGAGGTCGAAGCCACCCCCTGCACCTCGCCGGCGGGCACGGCGAAGAGGTCGAGTCCCACTTCGCTGGGCGCCTTCGGGGTGGCCTCCTGGATGGCGAGGAGCGCTTCGCCCTGCTCGCGGTGCGGCAGGAGGCGCGGCGCCCGATCGGTGTGTCCCTCGAAAGTCATGGTCAGCCCCCGGTCAGGTGTATTCGAAGGTGATGGCGAGCGCGGCGCTCACGGTGGTGATGAGGAGGATCTGGGCGCTGATCTGCCTCCAGTCCCAGCCCTTCTTGTCCATCCAGCGCAGTGGACGCCTTCAAGTTGGCGCGCTGGGCTCCTCGGAGATCACGAGGTGGACAAACGCCCGGCACTGCTCGCCCAGGTGCGTGATCACGGCGTGGTACTCGTCGTCATCGGAGCTGATGTTGTGCCGGTCGAGGACGATCACGCCCTCCGCCAAGCCGTCTCGGAGCTGCCGCTCGGCTTCCCGCCAGCCAGGGCGCTGCCAGGGAGGCGTGTAGACGTTCCGGCTCGCACGGGAGGCGGGGATGTACGTCGTGGGCACCGGGACGGCCACATCGTGGAGCCGAGCGCCGATCGCGTAACCGTGCTGCTCGGCCTCGGCCTGTAGCGTGCCCCAGTCCTCGTCGGGTCGGGCCCCCGGACTCGGTACCAAGCTGTACGCCAGCAAGCGCAGCGGCTGGTCGCCCTTCCTGAGATCCCGCGTGTCGACGACCTCTCGGTAGAAATGCTGGCGGATCCTGCGGAGTTGACCAGCCCGGGACTGGCGCTTCGCGGGGTGTGGGGTGCGGGACCGCCTCGGACGGTCCTTGCTGGCAACCGGCGAGGCACCGGCCGTCTGCGTCTCTCGACCTCGGCCGAGGGCAACCACGGGGCTCAACACGTCGGGTCCGAGCTTGATCGCATCGTGCGGCGACATGGGGGTGCCTCCGTAAGAGTGGGGATGACCGCGTAGGTAGTTCGGCCGCTGTCCGCCACGCCCCACCGAAGCGACAAACGGGCGACGAGGTGCAGCCCTCGACCACCGAGATCACTGGCACCAGCGCGTCGTCGCCTGGCCGGCACGGTGCTGTCGTCGGTGACCCAGATCCGAAGCTCGTGGTTGTCGTGCCGCAGTCGCAGGCGGACATCCCCAGAGCCGTGGGTGATCGCGTTGGACACCAACTCCGAGACGACGAGTCGGGCGTCTTCTGCCAGAGCGTCCGGCAACGACCACTGCCTCAGCACGGTGACCGTGGTTCGTCGCGCCTGAGAGACGTGTACACCCGCCGGTTCCATGACCATCTCGAAGACGCGAGAGGTCAGCGGACACTCAGCGGGTGCGGTGCCGGCGACGCTGGTGCCGCCGCCATCACCCCTCGGTCGGGGTGGCGTTGCTGTCCGGTGCGTGGTCATGTGCCCATCGCACCGTGGCTTCGTGATCCGGAACAGGGGAAACCGGAGGGGGGAAATCTTTGTCAAGGGGGGAAAATCAGAGGGGAGTTGGGGAGAGGATTGGATTTCTCCCACCGATAGAGGTCAGACTCATGGCAGTGGATCCGTTTGCCGAGCTGCTCCGTCACCTGCGGCTGAACGCGGAGCGAACGCAGGACGAGCAGGCACATGCGATCAACGCCGCTTCCGGCCGGGCAACGATGACCCGCCGAGAGGTCGGTCGGTACGAAAAGGGCGCCAACGTCCCCACGGACCACACACTGGGGAACATCGCTTTGGCCTGCGGCGTCCCGCTGGAGCCGCTGCTGCGCGAGGCGAAGGCCGCCCGCGCCAGGCGGCGAGAGAGAAACAAGGCTGAAGGGGAGGACCTGGACGACGTGAAGCGCCGAACGTTACTGGGAGGCGCCGTCGTCGGCGCGGCCACGGCTGCTGAGCCGTGGGGCCGGCTCGCCCATGCACTCAGCAGGGGCTCCAAGATCGACCCTGACTCGGCGGGCGTTCTCATTGATCACGCGGCCCGGCTGCACGTGGACGAGCTGAGCGAAAGCGCACGTAGTCTGCAGGCTCGGGTCGAGTCGCACCTGGACGCGATCACCGCAGCTCTTCCCCGCGCCGGCACCCATGAGCGAGCGCTGACCATCGCGGCGGGAGAAACCGCAGCTCTTGCCGGGTGGGTTGCCTGGGATCTTGGGGAGCACGACAAGGCCGCCGCCTATTACGGAGTGACCTCGGAGTGCGCGAAGAAGGCCGGGCACCCCCCTCTGCGCGCCCTGGCGCTGGGCTACGCGAGCTACGGCGTCCCCAACCCTACGAAGGCGCTGGAGATGCTGTCACAGGCAGCTCAGGACGTGCGCGGGCGCGGCAACGCAACCGCTGCAGCGTGGGCCCTTGGCCGGTACGCGGAGGAAGCCGCTCAGTCAGGGGATGACGCCGGCGCTCTCCGGGCCCTGGAACAGGCGAAGTTCGCTTACGACTTCGCCGACCACACGAGTGAGCAGGCGTGGGTCCGTTTCGTGACGCCGTACCGGATGGACTCCTTGACGCTCTCGGTGTACGGCGAACTCAAGCGTCAGGAGCTGACGGCCACAGCCGACTCCGCGGTCGAACGCCTCGGTGGGGAACTGCCCGACTCCGGAGTGGTCGTCCTCGGGGACCTGGCGTCGGCACTTCTTCGCGGCGGCGACGTGGACCGCGGGGCCTACGTCGCGCACCAGTTCGCAGCGGCAGCGGAGTCCAAGCCCAACACCATGGGACGTCAGCGTGCGCAGGCCATCGCTGCCGAGCTCCCTGACACGGAGCATGACCTGGCCAGCCACCTGCTGACGTTCGCGTCCTCGTGAACCGTCGCACCGTGCACGCTCGCCAAGGGCGGGGCGCTGGGCGGCGTGTCCTACTGCGGGTGCGTCTCGTCGACCACCCAGGCCAGGTATGCCTCCGACCCTCCGGTCACAGGCAGCGTGACCCACTGGGGGACGTCATACGGGTGCCTCTCGTGTACCCACGCTTCCAGCGCTGGGAGGCGGTCCGACGACGTCATGTACGAGATTCGCCACTCCTGAGCTGCTTCGACCTTCCCCTTCCACCAGTAGAAGGCCGTGATGGGCGCATCGATGTGAACGCCCGCCGCCAGCTTGCTCTCGACAGCGCCTCGGGCGAGTGCCTTCGCCTGTTCTTCGTCGTCACTGGTCGTCTGCGCGATCACGATCTCGTGGTCCATGCGGCTACCTCTCCAGCTCGGGTATCGCGACCCTATCCAGATGTCCGAAGCAGGCAGGCGGGTGGTAGTTGCCGAGAGGGCTTGGCGAACTCATCTTCCGCACTGATTCCCTCTGCAGCGCCCTGTGGGGTCTGATGCAGGTTCGGATGTCACCCGATCGTGCAGCAGACCCCTGAGGTACTGGCATCATGCTGCTGGTGAGGTACAAGGTTCGTATGTCCAAAGCTGGCGTGCACCTTTTCGATCGGCTTTCCGGGGTCAACGTCCTGCTCGACGAGGTGAAGGTGCCAGCGGAGCGGGTCTCCCGTGCTCCCCGCTACCTGTCGGTTGCCTTGACGAACGCTTGCGAACTCCGTTGTGCCTACTGCTACGCGCCTAAGCACGCCAGCTCGCTCGACGTGGACCGTGTGGTTGCCTGGGCGGCCGAACTCGACGCCGCTGGATGCCTCGGAGTCGGGTTTGGAGGCGGAGAGCCCACCGCGCACCGCAAGTTCGTCCAACTCTGTGCGCGGGTCGCGGAGTCAACCTCGATGGCCGTGACATTCACGACGCACGGACATCGCCTCACCCCGGCAGTTGCCGACGCCTTGCGAGGCTCCGTCCACTTTGCACGCCTCTCCGTCGACGGGGTCGGACCTACATACGAGCGGCTTCGGAGGCGACCGTTTGCGGCAGTGATCTCCGCTGCCGGCCTCCTCCGTTCGGTCGCGCCGATCGGTATCAACGCGGTCGTGAACGCCGACACGATCGGCGAGCTCGATGACCTCTCGGCGTTCGCAGCTGACGTCGGAGCGTCTGAACTCCTGCTCCTGCCGGAGCAGCCGACCGCGGCCACGCCCGGTATCTCCGATGCCGACGCGGAGCGCCTGGTTCACTGGATGCGAACCGCCAGGCCCCAGGTGCGGCTTGCGATCTCACGCTCCGGGCTCGAATCCTTGGTACCGGCGGTCGAGGTCATTCCTGGTGAACACCCTCTGGACGCGCACATGCACGTCGATGCGACCGGTGTTCTACGTCCCCACGCATACGCATCGGCAGGAACGCCGATCGAGGACTCCATCCTGGATGCGATGCAAGCTCTGCGGGAGGCAGCATGAGGATCTGGCACAGCTACGGCTCGGAGCACTCGATGGATCTGGTCCTGGTCGGCACGTTCGAGACAGTCTCCGGAGCCGAGGCGGCAATGGAGCGGATGGAGGCCCTCAAGACCTTGGCCGAGGCGGAGTGGTCCGACGACGACTGGCGACGCGCAGATGAGCGCATGCCCCGAGCGCTCGCCGACGAGCTGGGTAAATTGAGGCTCTACGACATGGGGCGGTCCGATGTCGACATCTATGCACTCGATCATTCGGTCCAGCGCACAGGATCAACGGTACGGGTCTGGACTGAGGAGTCTGAGGTTCAGGGGTTTGTGAAGGTGCTCATCAACCTCGGAGCGCGGGTCGAGGTGTTCTCTCGGCACCACTGGAACGAGGATGGGACGCCGCGGTCGGACGGGGACAGTTGAGGTAGCGGTGGAGCTGACTGATCTGGCGCGCCTGCCTGGCGCCGCCGACAAGAACTTCGAGGCGCTCACGCGAGCGATCGTGTCCCGCCGCTACGGCAGGCTGGGCACTCTTCGTGAACGGCGGAATCAGCCAGGGGTCGAGTTCTATCTACACGTCGAGCACCCTGGTGTGCTCGGGGACCCCGGTCGGGTGTGGGGATGGTCGTGCAAATGGTTCATCCTGGGCAAGGACAACGAGCTCACCAGCGCACAGCGCAGCCAGATCGAGGACTCCGTCGCAAAGGCCATCAAGTACGTCGCCGGGCTGACCGACTTCGTACTCTGCCTGCCTCAACGTCCGGCCAAGAAGGATGAGGAGTGGATCCACGGCCTCGGCCCGGCCAACGGCATCTCGACGAAGCTGTGGGCCGCCGAGAACTTCGACGCGGAGCTTTCCGGATACGACGAACTCCGCTCCACCTTCTTCGGAGAGTTAGTCCTGTCCCCGGACACGCTCGCGCGAGCTCATGAGCGCTCTGTGGCACCGGTCAAGGCCCGATGGGTGCCTCCGCTGCACACGGCGAACCATGTGGAACGCCGAATCGACCGTGCCCTCCTGCGCTCCACGTCGTTCGACTGGCTCGCTGAACACACCGACCTCATCGCCGGCCGCAGTGGTGCGCTGCAGGACGCCCTCGCGGACATCGATGACGACGCCACACGTACGGCAGCCGAAGAGATCATTGCTGATCTTGAACGGTTTGTCGGGGAGTTGCGGGCGATCGCCGATGCCGGACGTGACCTTCGGCCGATCGAGGCCCGTGAGAGGGCCGACGATCTTCAACCGCCGACCACATCCCCGCGCAAGCTCCGCGCCTTTGTGCTCAAACTGAGGAAGCAGCGCCTGCCCGTTGCTCTGGCCGCGACCGGCCTAGGGGCGGAAATCCGTGACGTCGTACATTGGCTGAAGGATGTGCACGCCGACGCCGAAGCCCCCTTGATCACGGTCGTCGCCGCTGCTGGCCAGGGCAAGACGCACCTTGCCGCCCAACTCACAGCACCGGCAGACCGACCAACAGCCGGCGTATTCATCCAGGGCGGACGACTGCGAGCCGGCGGAAGCCTCGACGACCTGGCCCGCCGTATCCCTGGGCTGAAGATCGATCGTTTCGAGGACTTGCTTGAGGCTCTCAACTCCGCCGGTGCCCGCGCCGGCTCCCGAATCCCTCTGGTGATCGACGGCCTGAACGAAGCCGAGAGGCCCTCGGAGTGGCGCGTCCTGCTCGATGAGCTGGCGCCGGCGCTTGGTGACTACCCGAATGTGCTGGTGATCGTCACCCTCCGCGAGGCACTCGCCACTTACGCCGTCCCTGACGTTGCCATGACCACGGAGCTTGAGTGGTACCAGGCCGAAGTCAACGAGATCGTCCGCACCTACTTCGATCACTACCTGATCAATGCCGCCGGCGCCTGGTTGCCGACCGGGATGTTTGAGAACCCGCTCTTCGTCCGCATGTACTGCGAAGCGGCAAACCACGACCGCCGAGAGCCAGTGGGTGCCGAAGCACTTCCGACATCACTGGTTGGCGTATTCGAGCTGTACCGCCAGGGCATCGTTCAGCGACTTGGCCAGGATCCCGCCCGCGCCACGGTGCCTGCCGACCAGATCAAGCGGCGCCTCTCCGCACTCGCCTGGGAGATGTGGACCCGCGGGGTCCGTCGCCTGCCGTCCGATGATGCGAGGGCCATTCTCGATGCCGGTGAGACAAACTGGGACGAGAGCTTGTTTCGGCGCCTCGAAGAGGAAGGGGTTCTGTTCCGAGAGGAGGCCGACGGTGGAGACGACACCGAGACGGCGTTCCTCTTCGATCGTCTTGGCGGATATCTCATCGCTGACGCGCTCCTTGCGCGTTTGACCTATGCCGAGTTGGAGGACCGCCTCGCAGATGCGACGTTGTGGGAGTCCCTCGTCGGTGAGGACGGCCATCCTCTTGGTGAAGACGTCGCCATCAGCCTCGTCGGGCTCGTGCCCCGCCGGTTCGCAGCGCACCACCTCTGGCGTTTCGCCCCGGAAGGGCATCGGTCGTGGGTGCTCGCTCAGGAACTCGACTCGGAATCCGAGTTCCTCGACGACCGCACCGTCGACGAACTCGCGACGTTGATCGGCGCAGGGAACTGGAACGTCCCCAGGCCTCGCGGGTACGGACGTCTGCATCCGTTCGACCGGCTCTGGGAGGTCCGCGCTTCCTCCGCGCACAAGCTGAACGCCCGCTTCCTCGACCGGATCCTCCGTTCACTGACCCTCGTGGAACGTGACCGAAAGTGGTCCGAATGGATCCGCCACCGCGCCGATGACCTGCTCCTGAAGAACCTGAAGCGGGTGATCGAGCGCTGGAGCGGAAGCATGGACCGCGCCGAGACGGACGACCTGCACGCGCTCGCGGTGGCATGGTTGTTGACGTCCACGAACCGGGATGTGCGCGATCTCGCGACCAAGGCACTACAACGCTACGGCCGACCGGAACCGAAGCGACTTTTCGATCTTTCTGCTCATATGGTCGATGTCGACGACCCGTACGTTGTCGAGCGCATCATCGGAGTCGCGTTCGGCGCCGCCAGCGCCCACCAGATGCCTGACCCGGGTGGTTCGTTCGAGCACGCGCTCACGGAGTGGCTCGTCGAGCTGCGTGACCGCTTCCTCAACAACGGGACCATGCCGACCTCCCATGACCTGCTGCGCAGCTACGTGCGGGCAACCTATGAACTCGCCGGGACCCTCCACCCCGGCGCTGTTCCTGGGGGAGTTGACCCGTTCGCGCTGACGTTCGGGGTCGTACCTCCGGCACCCGTGATGGCGGACGACGACCCGAACGCCGAGGAGTGCG
The DNA here is from genome assembly GCF_042896465.1 of Streptomyces sp. NPDC001292. Lineage (NCBI taxonomy): Bacteria > Bacillati > Actinomycetota > Actinomycetes > Kitasatosporales > Streptomycetaceae > Streptomyces > Streptomyces sp. NPDC001292. Next base: position 289,372 of record NZ_JBIAXG010000002.1, on the reverse strand, counting down.
ACAAAACCTTCGGCTTGGACTTCGAGAACTACGTGATCGGATCCGCCATCGAGGGCAGGAGCAACTACGACTTCGCCCACACTGATTTCCGTCGTGCCCGCGGTGAGGTCATGGCCCGCGTCTGGGAGCTCGGGTGGCGTAGCGCGATGCTCGGTGACGTCGATCGGGACATTATGGAGGCCGCCGAGAGACGCTCTTCATCCAGGCGCACAAGGGTGGAGCGTTACGGCAAGAAGTACGGTTGGATCGCCTATTACGAGCTGATCGGCCGTCTGGCCGACGCCGGACGCCTCCCGGGGTGGTGGGGAGCCGGCGGGCGCAACATCGCACCGGACGTCGACCCGACGTTTCCCGATGAACCCCCGGTTATGCCCTTCCCACTCCCGGAGTGGGCGCCAGCCAGTCCGACGAACGACGAGGAATGGCTCCGCACTGGAACAGTGCAGGTTCCGACGGAACTGCGGTCGCCTGCGCGCCTCCACGAGGTCGCTGAAGAATGGCTGCTCATCGAGGGCTTTCTGGAACACCGGCGCGATGGACGAAAAGTGTTCGGGTTCTTCCGCACGTTCCTGTTGGAGCCCACGGATACGGACGCTGCGCTCGAGCTCGCTCAGGGCCTCGACTATCCCGGAAACCACTTCTTCCCCGAAATCCCCACGATCCGGGGGGTATTTGCTGGTGAGACGCCGTGGAGTCCGCGGTTCGATGTCCGCTTCGAAGACGATCCCGACTCCCGCCCATCATTGCGTCGCGACTGGCTGGAGGAGGGCATCGGGGTTGGCCAGGTAGCCGTAGAGCTCGCTACTGGTGAAGGGGAGTCACCAACGTCGCTCGATCGGTCCTATGACATGCCGTCCTACGAGTTCGCCGCCCGATTCAGGCTTCGTCAGCTCCCCGGCACGCTGGACCTAGTCGACTTCGACGGCGTCCGCGCCTCGGCGGTATTCCGTACGGAGGATCCGTGGCGTGGACAGCTGCTGTTCCTTCGCCGTGATCTCGTGGTCGACTTTGCAGGTGATCGCCGGATCGTGCAGGTCGCCTGGGGCGAGCGCGAGGTGACCGTCGAATGGAGCGCTCCGCCACCGTGGGTTCGTGCGGCGCGTGAGAAGTACGAGCACGTATGGCGCGATATCAAGGTGCTCGACGAGCCCTAGTACTCCAGCCGTAGATCGTGATCTTCATGCTTGAGCGGCTTGTCGCCGGTAGTGGCTGGTCTGGGATCGGGCCTGGTGGCGGCGTCGCCAGACGGACCAGCCAAGCCGGTGGACAGGGTCAAAGACGCGTTGGATGACGAGCGTGATGAACAGTCGTTGGATCTCGTTGCAGGTAAGCGGGATCAGCTCGTCGGGTGAGGGATGACGGTCGTGTTCGTTCGCGCGGACGACGGCGAGGAAGGCGTGCGCGAGCATGGCCAGGGTGACCCAGCGGGACCAGGACGGGTAGCGGCGGACCTGGTGCTCGTCCAAGGCCGCCAAGCCCTTGCCGGACTGGAAGAACTCCTCGACCCGCCATCTTGATCCAGCGACGCGCACCAGGGTGGCCAGCGGCACTGTGGTCGGCGAGTAGCAACGGTAGTACGCGAGTTCGCCGGTGCTGCGGTTGCGGCGGATCAGCAACTGCCGGCTCCCGGGCCGGGGGCCGGTGAGGTCGATGACAGCCCAGTCGTAGAAGCGGTGGCCCTTGGCTCCGACCCCTGCGGACAGCTTCTGCCAGGCCCTCCTGGGTACCTTCCTGGCCAGTGTGTCCGCGCGGAACTTCCCGGCTCCTGTGGTGACTTCGTGTGAGCAGGCCACCGCGAGGACGTAGCCGGTGCCGCGTTCCTCCAGCGCGGTGCGCAGCCTCGGGTTGCCGCCATAGACTTCGTCTCCCGCGACCCATGCGGCCCGGTGGCCGGCGTCCAGGAATCGGGTGACCATGCGAGCGGCCAGCTCCGGCTTGGTCGCGAACTCCGTCTTGTCACCAAGGCCGACGGCCCGGCAGCGGTCGGGGTCGGAGGTCCAGGAACGCGGAACGTACAGTTCCCGGTCTACCGCGGCGTGCCCGCGGTGGCCTGCGTAGACCAGGTAGACAGCGACCTGGGCGTTCTCGATCCTGCCCGCGGTGCCGGTGTACTGGCGCTGGACACCGACAGTGTCGGTGCCCTTCTTCACGTCGCCGGTCTCGTCGACCACCAGCACCGCCTCGTCGTCGTGCAAATGCTCCACCACGTAGTCACCCACGTCGTCGCGGACCTGGTCGGCGTCCCACTTGGCCCGCCCGAGCAGGTGCTGCATGCCGTCCGGGGTCCTGTCCCCGGCCCACTCCGCGATGGTCCAGCAGTTCTTGCGCGGCAGATCCGACAGCAGGCCGAGTACCAACTTCCGGGCCCGGCGCCGCGATTCGACCCGCGTGAACCGTCCCGCTATCTGGCTCATCAGGCCCTCGAACTCCTCCTGCCAGCGGGCAGGGTCTACGCTGTGACCTGCGGCCACCGCATGATCTTCAGTCTTCACACACCGATGATCAACGGTGGCCGCACCCGTCTCAACAGCGCGTCAGGGTCGCCCAGCGTCTGCCTGCCGTCCTGTGTCTGGAGGACTTGTGCAACGCGGCGAAGTCTGGTGGGTCCAGTTCGACGAGCGGAGATTGGTCGTCCTCCTGTCCACCAACCTCCGTTAGGGCAACCGTCACGATACCTGGCGAGCTGCGCTGAGGCGTAGCCATGAAGGTCGAACAAGGACGTCGTGGGGCGGGCTCGTTGTCAACGCCATCAAGGGCTGGCCACATCCCAATCCCGGCAGCATCGACACGCTCACTATGGGCGCCTGTATGCCCGCGAGCTGCACCTCGGGCGTCAAGTCCGCTGCAGGCGACCGGCGCGTCGCGCACTGCCGCAGTGGAAGAAGGGCGGCATCGACAGCGCGGAGAACGGCGGCAGCTCCCTCGCGATCCCCAAGGTCGAGAAGAACAAGCAGCTCGCCCCAGGCGGGTGGGCATCGCTGCCTGGCTGCGTGAACGTCCTGGCCGGTTCGCGGTCATGAGCCGGCGCTGAATACGACCGCGCTCCCGCCCGGACGTTGTCTCCGGGCGGCAGCGCGATCGGTGCGCAGTCGGAGGGGGTGGGTCAGGACCTCTACGCCTTGACGGTGCCCCGCTCACCGAGGTCGGGATTCCCGTCCGCGGGCGGGCCCGCGTCGGCATCGGCGAGGGCATCGGCCGGGGTGTCGGTGCCCGCGACACGCTGCGGCAGTTTCGCCGCGATCGCGATCGTCACCACGGCGAGGGCTGCCGCGACGCCGAAGCCCAGTTTCATACCGCTCACCTGGGCGGGCACGGCGGCGACACCATCGGCGATCTGGCTGGTGGTGCGCGACGACATCACGGTCACCATCAGCGCGGTGCCGAACGCCGCGGCGACCTGCTGCAGCGTTCCCAGAATCGAGCTGCCATGGGAGTACAAGTGCGAGGGCAGCGCGCCCATGCCGAGGGCGAAGACCGGGGTGAACGTCGCCGCCAGGCCCACCATCAGCAGCACGTGCAGACCCAGAACCTTCCAGTACGGCGTCGTCATCGCAATCTGTGCGTATCCGGCGAGGGCGAGCGCGATGCCGATCGAGCCGGGCAGCACCAGCGTCCGGCTGCCGAACCGGTCGAACGCCTTTCCGACGGTCGGTCCCAGCAGGCCCATGGCCAGACCACCTGGCATGACCAGCAGGCCGGTTTCGAGCGGGCTGAGGCCGCGCACGTTCTGCAGATACAGCGGCAGCAGAATCATCGAGCCGAGCATCGTCAGGAAGCCGATGGCCATCAGGGCCAGGGACAGGGTGAAGGTGCCGTACCGGAGGGTGCGCAGGTCCATCAGCGGTGTACCGTCGCGCTGCAGCCTGAGCTGGCGGAGCGCGAAAACCGCGATGGCCGCGATACCGGCGGCGGCGATGCCGATGCCGAGCGTCCTGTGGTCGCTCTCACCGACCAGGCTCAGGCCGTACACCAGGCCGCCGAAGCCGAGCGCCGCGACGCAGACGCTGAACCAGTCGATGGAACTCGCCTGCTGCTCACCGATGTTCTCCAGCTTGCGCAGCCCGAACAGGGTCACCCCGGCCGCGATCGGCAGCACGACCACGAACAGCAGCCGCCAGGAGCCGGCCTGCAGGATGACCCCGGACACGGCGGGCCCGAGCGCGGGCGCCACCGACATCGCCAGGGTGACGTTGCCCATCACCTTGCCGCGGTTCTGCGCAGGCACCACGGTCATCAACGTGGTCATCAACAGCGGCATCATCACGGCCGTGCCTGTGGCCTGCACGACACGGCCCGCCAGTAGCACCGCGAAGGCCGGGGCGAGGGCCGACACAGCGGTACCCACGAGGAAGGTGCCCATCGCGAGCACGTACGCCCGCCGGGTGGTGACCCGCTGCAGGAACCACCCGGTGACCGGAATCACCGCGGCCATGGTGAGCATGAACGCGGTGGACAACCATTGTGCCGACTGCTCGGTGATGTGCAATGAATCCATCAGCCGCGGGATCGCGTTGATCATGATGGTCTCGTTGAGGATCACCACGAACGTGGCCAGCACCAGCAGCCGCACCACAATAGGTGTGCCGCCGCCCGCCTCCGCAGCGGTTGGTCGTTCCGGAATCGCAGCTGACATGACAGCACCTCACTGGGGTTCCTGGTCGCAGTCGCCCCGTAGCCGAGGGTCGCCGGACTGGATGGTCGGTAGTCGCACCGATACAGACCGGCGGGCACACCAGAACTCATCGGCCGCCTGAGTGTGCCTCATCGCCGAGTGGATCACCCCCGAATTAAAGCGTGGTGCACATCGCGCCCTGAGGGGGCATCGACTGATCACCTGCATGATCCGATCACGAAGGTCCGGGTCGGCAGCCGGCGCAGGGACCTGGCCTGGTCGGCAAGCTGCCGTAGCCGGGTGTGTGCAGCCGGGATGAGAGGGAGTGGGAGCAGCCGGATCCCGCCGAGGCCGCCGCGATGGCCGAGATCGGACTCCCCGACGAGGAGATCACCACCTGGGTGGACACCACCGCGTTCGGTGGTCAGAAGTTCGATGCGCTGGCCGCGCACGCCAGCCAGGGCGAGAACATCTTCTTCCTCAAGATGGGCCAGAAGAGGTTCACCGAGTTGATGGGCGTCGAGACCTTCGTACGTGTCCAGGACACCACCGGCGCGGCCGTGCCCGAGAACGACCTCTTCGCCGGACTACGCTGATCCGCCCGCCTTCCCGGTTCGAGCACGGCGGCCGCAACCCCACGCACCACACGTACCGAGAGATCATCTCCCGGCCGTGGCGCGCCTGGTGAAAGCAGTGATGGGCCGCGCAGTGAGCCGACTGGGCCGCTACACGGGGCCGCTTCTGATCATGCTGATCTCCGCCTCATGCGGATTCGTGATCGGCTTCGCAGTCGCCGCCGCCCCGAACGGCCCCTGAGCCCCCGTCCCTGCCGGAATCCCGCCACCCCGACAGCCGTAACACCAGGTCAGGCCCGGTACTGAGAGATCAGCACCGGGCCTGATCTGCTGTATGCCTCCGCTTTGGGAGCAACCTCTTGCCCCCACCTGACTCGCCTGGGTGCCGAGTTCCACGAGTTCTCCCCCACCGAGTGCCGCTTCACCGGCCCGCAGCGGCTGACCGGCCAGAGGTGGAGGCCACCGACATCCGCACAGGGTCCGCCCTGCTCATCGCCGGCCTCACCGCTCGCGGCGTCAGCGGGAGTGTCCTGGCGCGCCCTCGGCGCAGCCGCTTCCGGTTGCGGCCGACGTACGGTTGAAGTACCGAGGGCATCACGCACTCCGGCCGCCACGCCGGGTCGTCCTCGGCGAGAGACGAGTCCGGGCCGCCCCAATCGTCGGCGCGGAGACGGGTCGGCATCATGTCCGCCGCGGTCGAAGCAACTCCGCGCGAGCTCATCATGGCTGGGGCCGCGCTGAGCACCCGCGCGGGTCCGCGCCCCCACCAAGGGGAGGCGTGATGACCCTTTCCCGGCTGGACATTCATAGGCGGAACCGAGGGGAGCGGACGTTCGTCACGCTTGCCGGTGACATCGGGCCGGCCACGACGCCGCTGCTGCGGGCCGCGTTGGAGCAGTGTCTGCTGGACGGTGTCACCGTGATCGACATCGACCTGACCACGGTCGGCTCCTGCGACGCGGGGGGCCTGGACGTCCTCCGGTCGGCATCACGGCGCGCCGGCCGGGTCCACGCCTGCCTGAGGCTGCAGCACCCGTGCGCGCAGATCACCCGGCTCCTCGATGTCACCGGATCCACTTCGCTGCTCCTTACCGGCCAGGTGAGTCCCGTGCCGCCCACCGCATCCGGCGACCTTCTGAGTACCGCGCCGCGGGCGCCCGGGGACCCCGCTCGTCGGCCGGATCAGCCGGTCCTCAAGGACGGGATCCGGCTTCGCCGGCTGACCCGCTGGCAGGCCGAAGACATGCGCGAGGACATCGCGGACCTGGCTGCGGAGTCCGTCGCGGGCACCCCCGGCGAGGCGTACCACGACCGTGGAGACTTCCTGCACCGCCTGGCGCTCACTGCCCACCGCCCCGGCTTCGCCCTGCTGGTCGCAGAGACGACGGTGCTGGTCGGTTGCGCCTTCGGTTTTCCGGTGGGTCCTGACGGTTCCGGCCGGCGGGGGTTCGACGGAACGCTCCAGGGGATCATCCATCGGCTCACCTCCCGCGCACGGTTCGTCGTCCTCACCCAGGTGGTGGCCCATCCGCACGCTCAGCACCGCGATATCGCCCGCCGCCTGCAGCAGCGTCTGCTCACAGACCTGCACTCCTGCCTCGGGGTCACCCTGCTGCATCCTGCCGACCAGGCAGGACAAGCCGCCTTCTCGTCCTGGGGTTGGCAGAACATGGGTGAGGTCGTCGGGCTGCCCGGCGCCGTCGCCCCCTGTGTGCTGACCCTGTCCGTCGAAGGGCTGGCCTTGGCACGCCGATGATTTGGCAGAGGGGCGATGAGCCGGCGGTCGTACCGGCCGGCTGTCTGCCTCTCCGCAATGGTTGCGCACCAGGCCGCCCGCCACGGCCGGGAGTAGCCTGACACGTACCGAGAGCTTTCGGGCGCACGACCACGGCGGCGCCGTTCCCGGCGAGTGGCAGACACGGGCGGCCGGAAGCCGCCCGGAACGGGATCGCACGATGAACGCCATCACAGAGCCCGCCGAAGGTACGGCACCAGATGAAGGCCGCTCCTACCGGATGCCCTTGCCCCGGCTGCGCCTCACGGCGGGCGTCAGCCATGGCCCGCTGGACGGCGCGTGGTGGCCGCGCTGCGCCGAACTGGAACTGGAGCTGCCCGCGTTGGTCGGCTCCTTGGATCCGAGCGTCGGCACCGTCACCCGCGTCACCGTGGGGACCGCCACCTGGCCCGATGCCCCGCAGGAGGTGATGGCGCCCGGCCATGTGATCGAGGTGGTCCTGACCGATCTTGCCGCCGAGGTGCATGCCATCACCGTGGACTGCGGCACCGTGGGACGCTGGGAACTGCTGGTGATCCCCCCGGACGAGCCGGCCGGAGCCGCCACCCGGCTGCTGACCGCTGCCGCCGACCCCGGGAACCCACTGTCGGCTCCGCGCCTGCTGGCACTCGTCGAGAGCGGCCTCGACGGACAAGACACATGGGAGTCGGAAGGAGGGTCCGGACTCAGGTGAGAGGCCCGATCCGGACGACCCGGGTGACGGGGCCAGTCCCGGGGCATCTACGACCCGTCGATGGAGCGATGACACTGGCAGACCCTGCACCGTCCCAGCCCGCCGCTCCGATCGACTCGGATCATGGCGGGTGAGGGGATGACGGCCGGACAGCGCGCGGACCGCTCCGAGAGCTTCGGGGAAGCTCTGCTGGGAGAGGTCCTCGATCGCGCGCATGAACTGCCGCCCCATCTCATCGGGCCATTGGTCGCTGACGTGGTGGAGCGGCTCGGGGGTCGCCGGCCGCAGGTGCTGCTGCAGGACTACGGCCAACTGCTGCTCGTCCCCCTGCCCGGCGACGGCCTCACGGACGGGGAACCGCAGGTGATCGACGACTCCGAGGCGGGCCGCTGCTTTCTCGACGCTCACCCCGTCGAGCTGCCCGAGGACGACGGCGTGCGAATCCTGCTGCCGCTGCTGGACGGCGGCGATCAGGTCGGAGTCATGGCAGTGACGTTGGACAGCGTCGATGAACACGACCGCCGCATGCTGCGCAGGCTCGCCGGCCTGGTGGCCGACCTACTGGTGACCAAGCACGGCTACTCCGACCTCTTCTTCGGTGTCCGACGCCGCGAACCGATGAGCGTCGCCGCCGAGATCCAGTGGGCCCTGCTGCCACCGCTGGCGATGATCATGCCTCGGGTCGCCGTGGCCGGGATCCTGGAACCCGCCTATGACGTGGCGGGTGACAGCTTCGACTACGCCCTCAACGGAGACGTCCTCCACGTGGCCATGATCGACGCGATGGGACACGGCCTGGACGCGGCCACGATGGCGACCGTGGCCATCGGCGCCTACCGCCACGCCCGCCGCGCCGGCACCGGACTGCCGGAGATCTACGCCTTCATGGACCGCGCAGTGGCGGACCAGTTCGGCCCCGAGCACTTCGTCACGGCGCAGATGCTGCAGCTGGACACCACGACGGGGCATCTTCAGTGGGTCAACGCCGGGCACCCGTCACCGATGCTCGTCCGTGATCACCGCGTCACACTCCGGCTGACCGGTCCGACGACCCTCCCTGTCGGCTTCGGGGGTCCGCAGCCGCAGACGAGCGAGATGAAGCTGGAGTCGGGGGACCGCCTCCTCTGCTTCACGGACGGACTGATCGAGGAGCACAAGACCGGGGAGGACGAGTTCGGGGAGGACCTGATGATCGACTGGGTGAACCAGTTGGAGAGAACCGGCCGCGGAATCCGGGCGGTGGCGCGGTCCCTGTCCCACACGCTCAAGCGGGCGCGGGGCGGACACACAACGGATGACGCGACGCTGCTCCTGGTGGAGTGGCGCGGCTGACCTCACTCCGGCGGCACCTGCGCGCTTCGGGTGTCGATGAGTATCTGATTCGCCTGGGTGACGTTGTCGGCCCGGACGGCCTGGGCCATCGCGGCGCGGGCGGCCTCGGGTGCTGTGTCCGGCGGAACCACCAGCAGCGAGAAGATGTCCTGGTCGCCTCGGGTGATCAGCACGGTGTCGTCGCCCAGCGGAAAGGAGTCGATGTGCACCACCCGGTCGTCGACGACGATCCGCGTCGGAAGCCCTTCCCAGGCCGTGGTGTCCAGCCCGACGCGCGTGAGGGGGCCGAGATGGCCGGTGAGGGCGCTGAGCAGCGCGGGCAGCTCGGCGGCGATGTCGCGCGACCGCGGCCACCACGCACCGTCGAGGACACCCTCGCGCGACTCCGTGGTCTCCAGCCGGAGCAACGCACACCCCGGCTGCACGGCCTCGTGAACACCGCTGGGCAGATGCCGGGAAACAGGCCGTGCATCGGAGCCGGTCATGAGGATCACCCGTCTTCGGGAATCGGGGCGATCACAGGACTCGCCTCGCCTTTTACACGCTACTCCTCGTGCCACGGGCGCCGACCTGCTGGGCACGGGGGTCAGCTCGGTCGGGGTGAGGTGCTTCTGTCCGAGGAGCCTGAGCTGGGCATGGCGGGTGCGGTCATGTCGAGCAGAAGCAGGGCGTCGTGGTCGGGAGTTCCGGGTTCGGCGGTGTAGACGCCGATGCGCTGGCCTGGGGTGCCCTCGACGTGCAGGGACTGGGATGTGAGGGTGAGCATGCCGACCTGGGGGTGCTGGAACGTCTTGTGGGCGGGCTTGCGTCCGGTGACTTCGTAGCGTTCCCAGAGCCCTGCGAAATCGGGGCTTCTGAGGAGGAGTTCGCCGACGAGGTTGGTCAGGTCGGGGGCGTCGGGGGCGGTTCCGGCGGTGGCGCGCAAGCGGGCGACACAGGCGATGATCTGCCGGTCCCAGTCTTGGAAGAGGTCGCGGGCCGCGGGGTGCAGGAAGAGGTAGCGGGCGAGGTTGCGATGCTTGGCCGGCCAGTCGTCCAGGCCCGCGTAGAGGGCGAGGCCGCCGGGGTTCCAGGCGAGCATGTCCATGCTGCGGCTGATGACGTAGGCCGGATTCGGGCGCAGCGATTCGAGCAGCAGCTTGAGGTGGGGGCGCACGGTGCGGCTCGGGGCGGGCGGGGGTTCGGGGGCGTAACGGGCAGCCCGGGCAGCGAGCTCGCGCAGGTGCTGGTGCTCCTGGTCGTCCATGTGCAGGGCGCGGGCGAGCGCATCGAGGACGGAGGGGCTGGGGCGCGTCTCTTTGCCACGTTCCAGGCGCACGTAGTAGTCGATGCTGATTCCGGCGAGGGTGGCCAGCTCCTCGCGGCGCAGGCCAGGGGTGCGTCGGATGCCGGCGCCGACGGTGAGGCCGACGTGTTCGGGGCTGGTCTGGGTGCGGCGGGCGCGCAGGTAGCGGCCCAGCTCGGCTCCCTCGCTGTTCGCGCTCTCGGATGCCATGGCTCCAGTCTCGCCCGCCGGCCAGCCGCTGCGCGGGTCGGTGGGGGGCCCTGTCATTACCCCCGAAGAGCCCGCCCTGCCACCCACACGCAATCCGGGACAAGGTGAATGAGGAAGACGCGGCACCCCCGCCGCTCGAACCACAGCAGGCTTCGGGCCCAGGTGAGGGGCTGCGCAACGACATGAACCGGAGAGAGCGAGATGCGGTACATCAAGCCGCGTGACCTGGAGCTTTCCCGGATCGGGCTGGGTGCGATGGGGATGTCCCACGGCTACAGCGGTTCCGGCACCGACGATGCGGAGTCGATCAGGACCGTGCACCGGGCGCTGGGGCTGGGTGTCACGCTTATCGACACCGCCGAGATCTACGGTCCCTACACCAACGAGGAGCTGCTCGGACGGGCGCTGAAGGGGCGCCGGGACCAGGTGGTGCTGGCCACGAAGTTCGGTCTGGTCTCCCACGGGGGCGAGGGCGCCTGGAACCTGGACTCCAGCCCGGCCAACATCCGCGCTGCCGTCGAGGGCTCCCTGAAGCGGCTGGGCACCGACCACATCGACCTCTACTACCAGCACCGGGTCGATCCGAACACGCCGATCGAGGAGACCGCCGGCGCCGTCGCCGAGTTGATCGCCGAGGGCAAGGTGCGCGCCTTGGGTCTCTCGGAGGCCGGCCCGGACACGATCCGCCGCGCCCACACCGTCCAGCCGGTCACCGCGGTGCAGTCCGAGTACTCGCTGTGGACCCGCGGCATCGAGAAGCAGATCCTGCCCGTTCTGCGGGAGCTGAACATCGGCCTGGTGCCGTTCTCCCCGCTGGGCCGGGGTTTCCTGACGGGCACCGTCCACTCCACCGACCAGTTCGACGCCTCCGACTTCCGGCGCGGCAACCCGCGCTTCACCGGCGAGAACTTCCAACGCAACCTCGCAATCGCCGACGAGGTGCAGGCCGTGGCCGCCGCGGTCGGCGCCACGCCCGCGCAGGTGGCGCTGGCCTGGCTGCTCGCCCAGGGTGACGACATCGCCCCGATCCCCGGCACCAAGCGGGTCAGCCGCGTCGAGGAGAACACCGCGGCCGACGCCATCACGCTGACCGACGAGCAGCTCGACAAGCTTGCAGCCTGCCGCCCGCCGCCGGCGACACCCACACCGAAGCCCAGGCACAGATGCTCGAACGCTGATCTCGTCCCCGGCGCGACAGCCCACCTCCCGTTTGGAGTAACCCCCTCTTATGCGTGCAGCAGTGATGTACGGAGCCGGAGACGTCCGCGTCGAGGACCGGCCCGACCCGAAGACATGAGTTCCTCAGCGTCGTCGAGGAGACCGGCGCGGACGTGACCAGCCTGAAGGCGGGCGACCTGGTCGTCGCCCCGTTCACCTACAGCGACAACACCTGCGACTACTGCGCCAAGGGCCTGCACATCTCGTGCCGCAACGGTGGCCGGTACGGCTTCGACGGCGTCGACGGCGGGCAGGGCGAAGCCGTCCGAGTTCCGCATGCGGACGGCACCCTGGTGAAGCTGCCGGTGGCCGCCGACTCCGCGCTGCTGCCGTCCCTGCTGGCGCTGTCGGACGTGATGACCACCGGCCACCACGGCGCGGTCACCGCCGACGTCGGCCGCGGGGATGCGGTGCTGGTCGTCGGGGACGGCGCGGTCGGCCTGTGCGCGGTGATCGCCGCCAAGCGGCTGGGCGCCGAGCGGATCGTGCTCGCGGGCCGGCACGAGGCGCGCACCGGCCTGGGCCGGGAGTTCGGCGCCACCGACGTCGTCGCCGAGCGAGGCCAGGAGGGCATCGCCCGCATCCGTGAGCTGACCGGCGGCGTGGACAAGGTGATCGAGGCCGTCGGCACCCGCCAGGCTCTGGACACCGCCCTGGGCGCGGTCCTGGACGGCGGCACCATCAGCCGCCTGGGCGTCCCGCAGTACGAGCAGGGGCCGATCGGCCCGGCCGAGTTCATGCGGAACATCACCCTGACCGGCGGGGCCAGCCCGGCCCGCGCCTACATCGAGCAACTGCTGCCCGACGTCCTCGACGGCACGATCGCCCCCGGCCGCGTCTTCGACCAGACCTTCCCCCTCAACCGGACCCCGGACGCCTACCAGGCCATGGCCGACCGCCAGGTCCTCAAGGCACTCATCCGCCCCTGACTCCCCCCTCCCACCCGCACAGCAAAGGACTTCCGCTCATGCAGTACGTGACCTTGAACAACGGCATCGAGATGCCGCTTCTCGGCTTCGGCGTCTACCAGATCCCCGCCGAGGACACCGAGCGCGCCGTCTCCGACGCGCTGGCCGCCGGGTACCGCCTGCTGGACACCGCCGCCGCCTACGGCAACGAAGAGGCCGTAGGCCGCGCCATCAAGGCCAGCGGCATCGCCCGCGAGGACCTGTTCGTCACCACCAAGCTGTGGGTGCAGGACGCCCCCGCCGAGAACAACACCCGCCGTGCCTTCGAGACGTCACTGAACAAGCTGGGCCTCGACTACCTCGACCTGTACCTGATGCACCAGCCCTACGGCGACGTCTACGGACAGTGGCGCGCCATGGAGGCTCTCAACCGCGAGGGCCGGGCCAAGGCGATCGGCGTGGCCAACTTCTACCCCGACCGGCTGCTCGACCTGATCGTCAACAACGAGATCACCCCGGCGGTCAACCAGATCGAGACCCACCCGTTCTTCCAGCGCACCGACTACCAGGCCCTGATGCGCGAGCACGGGGTGCAGATCCAGTCCTGGGGCGGCTTCGCCGAGGGCAAGAACGACCTGTTCACCAACCCGCTGCTGGCCGAGATCGGCAAGGAGTACGGCAAGTCGGTCGCCCAGGTCGTGCTGCGCTGGCTCACCCAGCGCGGCGTCATCGCCATCCCCAAGTCCGTGCGGCCCGAGCGCGTGGCGGAGAACATCGACGCCTTCGACTTCGAGCTCACCGACGACCAGATGGCGCAGATCGCCACCTTGGACACTGGCAGCTCGCTGTTCTTCGACCACCACGACCCCGAGATCGTCACCTGGCTCGCGGGGCGCCGCCTCGACGCCTGAACCGGACAGACCCCGAACAGAGCCAGCCCGCACAGGGCAGCAGAACTGGGAGCCATCTGGGAGCCAACCCGCTCCCCAAGCCCCTTCGAGACCATCCGAGACCACCGCACCCCAACGCCCTGACCAGGCAAAACAGCAAACCGCCCGGTGGCGATCATGACCGAACCTCATTCGGGACGAAGAGGTCGTGGGTTCAAATCCCGCTACCCCGACGCCGTAGTACCAAGTCAGGGGCCTGATCCGCTTAGCGGGTCGGGCCCCTGGGTGGTTTCTGGGGCACTCTTGGGAGCCGTTTGGGAGCCAAGGACGGGAGACGGCTCCCAAAGCTGCTCGCAAGATCACGTATTCGCTGAACGGTCGCTCTCGCCGGTCGCAGACGCTCGCCCCCCGCCCTCGGGGTCCTGAGTGAGCGGTGGCACAGCAAAGAATCGTGGCTACTACCAGCCCAGCGTTTCCTGACTCGCCGCAGCCAGTGATGCAGGTGCCATGCCGAGGCCCACGACAGGGAGCACGGGGCGCGGATGCAGAGTGTCGGCGCTGGTTATTGACGGTTCCGGGCAGGGGCGCCCGGCTCGCTGTCGGTGGATGCTGATGGCGAGCGGGCGGGCAGCGATGTGGTTGTGGGTGTCGTTCGTCTCCGGTCGGTCATGTGGGAGGGGCAGGGCCGTTTCTCGGCTGCCGGTCATTCCTTCGCGGCGCTTGGCCGCATGGAGCATTACGACGTGCGGCAGGCGGGGTCAATCAAAACCGCGACCGCGCCGTGTGGGGGTCAGACAATTGCCCGGCCTCGCGCCTGCCGCGTCCGGGCTGCTCATCCCGCCTGCTCGGCCAGGGAGCGGGCCAGCGCGCGGATGTGCCCGTCGCGCAGGCCGTAGTAGACGAGGGTGAGCAGTTTGCGGGCCGCGGCGACCTTGGCGATGTTCTTGCCGCGGCGGGCCTCGATCCGGGCCCGGTCTCCGGTGATCTTGGGAGTGGCCTTCCGCTGGATCGCCTCCACGGCCGCCCAGCGGACCAGCCTGCTGCCCTGCTTGGTGACGTGACCGCGCCGCACCAGGGTGTCGGACTCGTAGTGGCGCGGGGTCAGCCCGGCCCAAGAACACAACTTCTCGGCGGAGGCGAACCGGTGCACGTCGCCGATCTCCGCAACCAGGACGGCGGCCAGCACCGGGCCGACGCCGGGTAGCCACAGGATGGCTCCGCAGCCGGGGTGCCCGCGCAGCCGGCCGGCTATGCGCTGGTCGAAGATGGCTACCTCGGCGTCGAGGATGTCGATCAAGTGCAGCAGGGAGGTCACGCGCTGGGCGTAGGCGCCGGGCAGGGGTGTCTGCTCCAGCCGACTGCGGCCGTCGAAGCCGAACAGGTCGGAGACGGCGATGAGCACGCCGGCTTTTGCGAGCACGGCGTGGACCTGTGCCTTCAGGCCCGAGCGCAGCGCGACAAGTTTGGCCCGGTAGCGCACCAGTTCGCGAAGTTCCCGCACGTCGGGCGGGGCGATCCAGGACTCCGGCAGCCGGCCCATGCGCAGCAGGTCGGCCAGGTCCGCGGCATCGCGGACGTCGTTCTTCACCCGCCGGTAAGCGAAGCCCTTCACGCCCAGCGGGTGGGCGAGATGGACCTCGGCCCCGGCGGCCCGCAGTGCGTCGACCGCCCAGTACCAGCCGTAGGTGGCCTCCAGCACCACGTCCGGGCGGCTCCCCGCCTTCTCGATCTCAAGCCCCAGCGCGACCGGGTCATTGAGGATACGCACCGTGCTCAGTTGCTCTCCCTCAGCAGTCTGTCGCACGATCACGGACCGCCTGCGATGCAGGTCGATGCCGACGTACTGGTGTCCGTCATACTCACTCACCAGGGGCCTCCTTCGCCGTGACGAACGTGAGCACCCGGGACCTACCCGGGAAACCCACGGGGTGGAGGCCCCGCCCCTTCATCGCATCAAGAGCTGTGGATCGGTGGGCGGAGGTGAGGGCGAGGGTGCCCTCGTGCTGTCGTGATTCCATCGATGGTTCGGTGAGTGCCGAACTGTCCGGCCGATAGCATGCGGAGTCTTGTGCGGGAGATGCCCGCGCTGGTGGCGCCGGAAGCAACCCGATGTCGGAGACGGACCTGAAGCAGCAGCTCGCCGAGCGGTTCCGCGAGGTCAACGGCGACCATCCAATGACCGACGCAGATGACGTATATGTCAGCGCGCAGTTCGTTGCCCTGGAGGAACTGTGCGCAGTCCATGGCCGCGATGCCTATGCGGTCCGCCGGCTGATGCTGGGGCAGTATCTGCCGCTTCCGGGATATCTGCGCTCCAACGGTGCTGAGATGGTGCCGGCCGACCTGTTCGCTCTCGCCGACGAATCCGGCGGCGTAGAGCTGCTCGAAGCGTGGTTCACCGCTCACTGGGCCGACCCGATCACCGGGAAGGCGGAGTGGAATGCGTATCTCAGCGGACAGTACGTGTGTCTGCATTCGGTGACCCCGGCCGCCATTCAGCGCAAGGATTTGCATCGACGCCGTGCGCGCCCGCTTCTCGCGCCCGTGACCCGGAGCCATGGGTAGCGTTCTGCGGATCGGTTGCGGTCGTTCATGCGGCGCGGACTTCGGGACGTTCGACGAGGTGGCCGCGTTCGAAGCGGGCGCCGGCGCGGACGAGGGCGACGAGGTGGGGTGCGTTCACGGCTCGCCACCGCTGCTGGGCGGACTCGACGAGCTTGAAGACCATCGCCAGGGCGGCGGTGCGGGAGCCGGCACCTCGGGTGACCTTGGCCCGTAGGCGGACGGTGGCGAACGTGGACTCGATCGGATTCGTGTCGACGCCCTCGCTGCCATACTCGCCGAGGCCGAGGCCGCAGGACACGACCCCCAGCAACTCCTCCAGCAAGCCGCCGATCAGCGAGCTCTGGACGATGCTCGCCACCCAGCACGGGTCCTGACCTGGCGTGTCCAGCGTCTCAGCGCAAGGCCGGTGCCCAGCGCACGTGCCCGTGCAGCGCAGGCCCGCAGCGCAGCGTGGCGCCCTGGCGAACCAATACAGGCAGCAACGGCTGCGCCGCCCTCGCAGGCGCCGCACATTCGGCGACGCTGATCACACCCGCTCGGGCAGCCTGGGGGTGAGCAGCTCCAGCGCTTCCTCCCAGCGGAAGCGGTCGGCCCCGCCGCCGACCTTTGGCCGGTGGGGCTCGTACGAGCCGATCAGGACGCCCATCTCGCGCAGCCGGTCGAGGCTCTGTCCGTACGCGGGGTGGGCGGCCTGCGCCGAGTTCACGTACGGCAGAACGGCGGTGGGGATGCCGAAGCCGTACGCCTCGCACAGGATGCCCAGGGCGAGCGTGTCGGATATCCCTGCGGCCCATTTGTTGACCGTGTTGAAGGTCGCCGGGGCTACCGCGATGGCGTCGGCGGGCGGCAGCGGACGAGGATCGCCGGGGGAGCGCCACGCAGAGCGGATCGGGTAGCCGGTCTGGGCCTCGATGGCCGTGGCATCCATGAAGCCCAGGCCCTGCGGGGTGGCGATGACGCCGACGTCCCAGTCCACCTCCTGGGCGGCCGTGATCAGCTTGCCGACGTCGCCGGCGACTCCGGCGGCGCACACGACGACATAGAGGAACGGCTTCTTGGTCTGCTGGTCGGGCTGGTCGCTCACGCGGGGACTCCCAGTTGACGGCTGAAGTGGTGCAGTGCAGGCAGGGTACGGCGGCGATCGCGGGCGGCCATGTCGGCGACCAGCTCCCGGACAGCGGGGCGGCGGATGTCCTGGGCCGCGCAGCTCTCGGCGATGCGCAGCGCCTGGTACCCATCGGCGATGCGGCCCTGCTGGCTATAGGAGCGGGCGGCGTCGACCCACAGGGCGGCACGGCGCTCGGGGACCGGGATGTGCCGGCGCATGAGCGGCCGGGCTGTTTCCAGGGCGATGCCTGTGTCACCGAAGGAGACAGCTGCGCTGACCTGATGGAGGGCGACGTTGGTGGGGCTGAAGTTCGCCCAGGCGTCGGGCCGGTCGAAAGCGACGTAGCGAGCCACCTCTCGGGCTTCGGTGAGGAAGTCCTCGGTGGTGTCGCGGTCTCCGTTCCTGCTGGCTGCGGTCGCGCCACGGAGCAGAAGCAGGCCGACCGCTGCCAGGTAGCGCGGCGACCGCTGGTCGTAGGAGCCGGTGAGCTGGTCGGCGGTGTGGCGGATGATGTTCACGGCCTGTGGTGTGTGCTTCTCGCGGACGAGGACGTGGGCGTGAACGCGGACGCTGGCGGCGAGGACGACGGGGTCTCCAGATCGCTCCGCCTCGGCCATGGCGCGACCGGCAGCGAGCCAGGCGTTGCCTTGATCCGCTCGCTTCAGCAAGAGGCTCACTGACGTCTGGTACGCGGTCGCGAGCAATCCGGATGCCTCAGCCGTGCCGGATGAGCCGCCGGCTGCCTGGCGCAGGTCGGCGATCAGTCCCGGCAGGGTGCGCTCCAACTCGGTGTAGTCGCACGTGCAGAACAACCGCCGTACGGCCCGTGTCCGATCGCGCAGCCCATTGATGTCCAAGGCTTGGCCCGTGGTCGCTGGACTGGCACTGGGCAGCAGGACCTGAACCAGATCGTGATGCGCTGCGGCGGGCGAAGGCGGAACCGTGAGCGCGGCAACGCCCGCGGCAAGGAAGGTACGGCGGTGCATGTCCTCTGCCTCAAGGTCCGAGGTGCTGGTACTCGACGCGGCAGCGAGGCCAAGGCGGTGCAGCGGAATGTCCAGCGCTTGTGCGACCTCGCGCAGCATGCGGACATCATCGGTACCCCGGCCACTCTCCAGGCGGCTCACCTTCGA
This sequence comes from Streptomyces sp. NPDC001292, assembly GCF_042896465.1. NCBI lineage: Bacteria > Bacillati > Actinomycetota > Actinomycetes > Kitasatosporales > Streptomycetaceae > Streptomyces > Streptomyces sp. NPDC001292. The sequence continues at coordinate 271,068 of NZ_JBIAXG010000002.1, read as the reverse complement.
CTGGTGATACCCAAGTGCGGCAGCAACGTCTTTCTGCGAGCGCCGCTGTAACACGCGGGCTTGACGGATCACTTCTCCGATCCGTCTCGCCTCGCTCTGTGCCTCGGCCATCTGTGCCACGGCTCCTCCTGCCGTCGCCGATCCTGCCTGCTCAACCGAGCGTAACCGAGGGGCGATTGGCTGTGATGCAGCTCCTGCATAAGTGATGCAGCTCCGGCACACGGCCTGGCTCCGCTGGTGCCTGGCGCGGTTGCGTGGAGAAGCCGCACCGATCCAGGAGGTCACTCATGGAAGTGCACCAAGTCCGTTTTCCCGTCTCCGGCACACCTGCTGCAGCTACGGCCGCACGGCGGCAGCTCGCGGGCGCGATACGGAACTGGGATGCGTTCCTGGGGCCGGAACTCCTGGACACGGCGGAGTTGGTGGCCGCCGAGCTGATCACGAACGCGGTACGGCACGCGGGACACGGGCCGATCTTGGCCGGCGCGCGCCTGAGCGACGCACGTCTGCTGATCGAGGTGACAGACACAAGCCCTGACGTCCCGCAGGTCGGTCTGCCCGCCATGGACGAGGAAGGAGGACGCGGCCTGTTTCTCGTCGCCGCGCTCGCGGATCGCCACGGATTCGATCAGGTGTCACGAGGCAAGCGCTGTTGGGCCGAGTTCAAGGTGAGCACCCCCTGCCAGCCCTCACAGCGCCCTCCCTTGCAGAGGAGTTGACTGTTGACAGCCGTAGGGGTTCCCCCAGTCGCAGCAGAAGTAGTCGCCATCCGGCCCGGCAGCCCGCTTACCGGTTCCGTTGGTGTCGACGGGTCCAAGAACGCGGCGTTGCCACTGCTGGCCGCCGCCGCGGCCATGCACCGACCGGTGCATGTGGGCAACGTTCCGAGCAACACAGACGTCGAGACCATGCTCACCCTGCTTCAGCAGGCCGGCTGGCACGCGGCCCGCCCCGTCAGCGATCCACACACCGTGGTGATCCTGCCGAGCGACAGAATCCAGTCGGTCCCTGATGCCGACACCGCCGCCCGCATCCGGGCCTCGTACTACCTCGTACCCGCTCTGCTGGGTGCTTACGGGCGAGCCCTACTTCCCTGGCCGGGCGGCTGCCGTATCGGGGAGCGCGGGATGGAGCAGCATTTCAAGGTCTACGAGCGCTTCGGTGACCGTACGACCGTCGACGATCACGGCTACCTCGTGGAGGCAGCATCCGCCCGGACCGGAACGGTTTCGATCATGCTGCCCTTCCGCTCTCGGGGCGCGAGCATCGCTGCTCTCCTGCGTGCGGCCGTAGCCGGACGGCCGCTTCGTCTTGGCCAGCCCAACCTGTCACCGGAAGTGCTCAGCATCGTCGAAGCGCTGCAGGTGGCCGGATGGGAGTGCCGGGTCAGCGAATCCGTCCTGACGCTCGCGCCGCACCCGGCAGCCCCCACGGAGACCATCACCTGGAGGGTGCCCGGCGACAAGATCGAGGCCGGAACGCTGGCCTGTGCGGTCGCGGCGACTGGTGGCGACGCGCGCATCTTCGGCGTACGCGGCGATGACGTCGCTCCCCTGGTCGACGCCCTGCGGTCGCTCGGTGTACCCGCCGGCACCGAGGACGACGTGCTCGCTGTGCAGGCCCGGGACGCCCGCTCCGCCAACAAGCCACTGCGAGCCATCGCTTCCCTCTCCCCCGGCGGTCTGGACGCTGACTTCGAACCACCGCTGATGGCGTTTGCCCTCACCCGCCCCGGCACCCATCTGTTCGCTGACACCATCAACCCGGGCCGCCACGGCAACCTCTTGCCCCAACTCGCGCGCCTGGGTGCCGAGATCCACGAGCTCTCACCCACCGAGTGCCGCTTCACCGGCCCACAGCAGCTGACCGGCGCCGGGGTGGAGACCACCGACATCCGTACGGGCTCCGCCCTGCTCATCGCCGGCCTCACCGCTCGCGGCGTCACCACCCTCGGCGGGCTCGAACAGCTCCGGCGCGGCCATGCCGACCTGCCGACCAAGCTGCATGCCCTCGGCGCCGACATCTGCGAGGTCACCCCGTGAGCCGACAGCTCCGGCGGATCATCGCCACGACCGACGTGCATTCCGCCTTCGACTCGGCCGCAGCGATGCTCGCCCACCTCCACAACGCCAGGGCCGACAGCCTGATCGTGGACTGCGGCGACTTCTTCGAGGGCAGCGGCTTTTACCGGTTGGGCAACGGCCGGATCGAGCACCAGGTCCTCACTGGCCTCTACGACCTGCTCGCACCGGGTAACCACGGCTGGCCGCACTACTTCGAGCCGGCGCTGCACGAGATGACCCTGTGCGCCAATGCAGTCGACGAGAACGGCAAGCCCCTCTTCGACCGCGTACGCATCAAACGCATCGGCGGCCGTCGAGTCGCCGTCACCGCGGTGATCGGACCGCAAGCGTTCAACGCGGTTCCCGTCGACCAACGCGCAGGCCATCAGGTCACCGATCCGGCACAGGCCCTGCGGAAGGTGATGCTGGAACACCATCACTTCACCGACGCCTGGATCGTGTTGTCCCACTCCGGCTTCGACGAGGGCTTGAAGCTCGCCGGCGCGTGCCCGTTCGTGGACGTCATCTTCTCCGGCCACTGTCACAGCGATACCTACGGTCCCGTGCACATCGGCGACACCCTCGTCGTCAAGGGCCACGAACTCGGCCTCGGATACGCCACCGCAGGGCCCGTCGACAGCGGCTGGGACGCCCGCCCGTGCACCTTCCCGAACTCGGCCGCGATCCCCGAGGGCCTCACCGCACTGCACAACGAGATCACCCTCGTGGCACGGACGCTGACGAACCCGCTCGGCACAGTGAACGAGCCATACCGCAATACTCCGTTGGACCGACGCCACCTCCTGACCGAGATCGCCGGCCGACTGCACTCCGGTCTCGGCGCGGACGCGGTCATCCTCAACGAGACCGCCCTGCGTCCCACCCCGCTCGGCCACATCCTGACCCTCGGCGACCTGCTGTCCATCGAGCCCTTCGACAACCAGCTCGTCCACGCCTTCCTCCCCGACGAGCACACCCAGGGCCACGACAAGCTGCTCGGCCACCTCACCGAACGGGTCGGTCCGCTGGTCATCACTCCCACGCCTCTGCCGTCGGCGATACGCAGCGTGCTGACCACCGACTACCTCGCCGACAGCTACCTCGGCGGACGTACGCATCAAGCCGGACTGCGGCTGGGGCAGGCCGCACGAAGTGTCCTGGCCACGCCCTTCCCCTCCACTGCCGGCCTCATCGAAGGAGGCGAACAATGATCCTCACCGGGCCCGAGATCACCGCCGCGACCCACGACGGCCGCCTGGTCATCAGCCCCTTCGAGCCGGACCAGGTCAACCCCAACAGCTACAACGTCCGCCTCGGCCCCACGCTGCTGACCTACACCGCCGCTGAGATCGACGCTCACCGCCCCAACCCCACCCACGAGGTCGAGATCGACCAAGGCGGATACGTACTCCAGCCCGGCGAGCTCTACCTCGGCCACACGGTCGAACATGTCGGCTCCGACACCTTCGTGCCGCTGCTGTTCGGCCGCTCCTCCGTCGGCCGACTGGGCCTGTTCGTAGAGATCACCGCCCCGATCGGAGACATCGGCTTTCACGGCCAGTGGACGCTGATGCTCTCCCCGATCCGCCCGTTGCGCGTCTACACGGGCATGAAGATCGGGCAGATCATGTTCTTCGTCTCCACCGGCGCCATCGACCTCTACCACGGCAAGTACCAGGCCGCCGTGGGCCCCCGACCGTCGGCCTACTGGCGCGACCTTACAAAACTTCGGACGGTGGCCTCGTGATCCTCACCGGCCCCGCAATCGCCGCCGCCGTCCAGACCGGCGAGATCACCATCGAGCCGTACGACCCCGCCCGGATCTCCCCGAATGCCTACGACTGGCGTCTCGGCGACACACTCCGCGTCTGCGACGGTGACCTCGACGCCGCCACCCCAACCACATTCATCGAGCAGCCCATCCCCGCCACCGGCCTGGTGTTGCAGCCCGAGATGCTCTACCTCGGCGTCACGCTGGAGAAGACCGGTTCGGAGACGTACGCACAGATGCTCAACGGCGACCGAACCATCGGCGCCCTCGGCATCTGGGTCCACGTCTCAGCCCCGCTCGGACACCAGGGCCACGCCATCCGCTGGACCCTGGAAATCCGGGCCGCGCGGCCCGTGCGCGTCTACCCGGGGATGACCTTCGGAAAGCTCGTCTTCCTCACCGCCTTCGGCGCCCCGGCCAGCTACCAGCAGCAACCCGCCAAGTACGCGTCGACGGACGGCATCGACATCTCCCGCCTCTACGAAGAGACTCCCGGAGGTGTCCTGTGAGCTCCCGCTCGGCCACCGAGCCGCTGGCCGCCACCTTCCTGGACCTGCCCGCCGGAAGCCCCGGCGGCAGTGTCGAACTCTTCCTCGACCTCTATACGGGTGACCGCCCCCTCATCCCTGCACGCGCGTTCATGCTGGGCCCGTCGAGTCCCAGACGCCCTCTCCCCGCTGGGCTCGACCTGCTGCCCGTGTCGGGGAAGTGCCTGGAGGGTTCCGCCTTCGGTCGCTACGTCTCAGCCCTGCGCAGGGGTCTCGCGATGGCGATCGACCCGACCCAGATCGGCGTACTGTACCTGCAGCACCTCGCCTTCGGGGCCGCTCCCGCCCTGATGCGGGCACTCCCCCTGCATCCCCGCATCGCCTTGGTTCATGGCACGGACCTGATCTTCGCCGAGGCCCACCGCGACCAGCTCCAGGTTCTACGCGAAACCGCCAGGGCAGCCGACGCGATCGTCGTTCCGACAGGGGCAATGGCCGACCACCTCCTCAAGCTCGCCCCACAGATCGACCGCCGAAAGATCACCCGCATCCCCTGGGGCATCCCCGACCACCTGCTCACCGATCCACCGCCCCGCCCCACCCGCACGTCCTCCAGCCACCTGCGACTGCTGTACGCGGGACGGCTGACCGCCGAGAAGGGCGTCGAGGCCCTGGTCAAGAGCGTGGCCCCGGTGCCAGGCGTCGAGCTGAGCATCGCTGCCCCCAGAGCCCAGTTCCATGCCCTGGCCCCGCTACTGCAACGGGCCGGCGTAAGGGCCCGCTACCTCGGATGGCTCCGCCGCCCACAGCTGTGGAGAGCGTTCACCGAGCACGACGTACTGGTCATGCCGTCAACCACCCTGGAGGCCATGGGCCTGGTCGCACTGGAGGCCCAAGCCTGCGGGCTGCCCGTCCTCTACCAACCCGTTCCCGGCCTCAGCGAAGCCCTCGCCGCCTCTGGCGTTGCCACCGACTTCACCCAGGCTGCCGCCCTGGCCCGTGACCTCAACCGGCTGCGCACCTCCCTCGGCCTGTTGCCCGCCCTACGGCAGGCGGGCTACGCAAACGCCGCACGCTATCCACTCTCGGCGACCGCACGATCCCTGACCGAACTCGGCCGCCAACTCGCCTGAACGGTTCCGAGCGGTCCGCCACGCCGCTACCCGGCCCGCTCCGCGAACGTCACTACGCTGGCCGGCGGGATGCCCCAGCGAAGAGGGAGACCATGACGTACGACATCGACCGCATCGAAGCCCTGCTCGACGAAGGCGTCCGCGACAAGGTGTACCCCGGCGCCGTGTGGGCCGTCGGAGACGTCAATGGCATCCGCGCCCAAGGCATCGCTGGTGTCCTCGATCCCGACGAGCCGGACGTGCCGATGCGCGCCGACACTGTGTTCGACGCCGCCAGCCTCACCAAGATCCTCGCTGTCTGGTCATGCATCGGCGCTCTGTGGGAGGACGGCGCCCTCGACCTCGACCAGCCGCTCGGCACCTTCTGGCCGGAGGTCTCCGGCCAGCCCCTCGACGCCGTGACCACCCGTCAGCTGCTGACGCACACGGCTGGCCTTCCCCTGCGTGCCCAGCTGAAGAACCTCTACGGCACCGACAAGGAGGACATCCGCCGAGGCGTGCTGCACGAGCAACTCCACCGGCCACCAGGCGAGGCCGTCGAGTACACCGACCGGGCCGCCCTCATCCTCGGCTACCTCGCCGAACGCCTCTCCGGCCAGACCTTGGACCATCTGGCCACCGTCCGCATCTGGCAACCACTGGGCATGGATAGCACCCGCTTCGGCCCACTGCCCGATCAGATCGCGGATCGCTGTGCCCCGACCGAACTCGACCGGGACACTGACACCCACCTCAAGGGAACCGCCCACGACTTCTCTGCACGCCTCCTGGGTGGCGTCTGCGGCATCGCAGGCGCCTTCACCGTCCTCGACGACCTCGCCGCCTTCCTCCGCTACATGTTGGACACCAGTACCGCACCGCAGCGAGCCGGCTTCGGCCCCGGCTGGACCGCAACGTCACTGACCATCCAGACCGGCACCTTGGCACCCGTGCGTGGCCTGTTCTGGCACACCGCTCCCGGGACCGCCCCAGTCGACGATGTCTGGGTCCACTACGGATTCACCGGAACCGGCACATGGATCTCACCCCGCCAAGGCCGGTGGGCCGCACTGCTGACGAACAAGCTTTACTACACCCGTGACCGGCAGCCCTTGGCCGACGTACGCAACGCCTTCCGTGGTCTGGCCTTTTCGCCAGGTGGATCCGCGCCTATGTGATTCGATCCCTCTGCAGAGGCAATGCTCGGCGGGCCCCGCATGTTGAAGTCGCCTCGACTGTCATACGCGGGTGCCATGCTTCCCGGATGGCCAGCAAGAACAAGCGACGGCGTGGGCAGGTCGGGCCCACCGTACCCGCGAAGCAGAGCAACTCAAGTAGTGGACCCGACGGTTCCCTGTGGATGCGGACGCGCTCAGGGGCGCGGGCGGGCCGCGGGTTTCACTACCAGGATGCCGTCGGAGCGTGGCTGTGCGGCCGCGTACTGTCCCGCGCTCTCGTCATCGATCGCATTGTCCCGGAGGGATTTGAAGACCTCTCCTGTGAAGGCCCGACGCCCTGGCACGTCCAGGTGAAGTCACGCCAGGAAGGTTCCTGGGGTCATTTTGGGAGCCGTTTGGGAGCTGACTTCAATAGCGGGCTCCCGGGTCGCCGCCAGAGCCTGGCCGCCCCAAACGGCATGTGGCGCGCCCTGCACGCCGTGGTCGTCGGTGATCCGCTGCAGCTGGCACCCGTCGTTGTCCTACTGTGGACCGCGCAGCGTGCCCTACGCGAAGAAGATGGCATGGGCTGGGAATGGCCGCCCAGCCGCACCTCGGTACAGCAGCTGGCCGACCGCACCAACCACTATGGCACCCTGCTGCCCGCCGAGCTCCCCGACGTTCCCACGCGGTGTAGACCGCGGTGATGGGGCTCCTTGAAAATGGCTCTGGCCGCAGTTTCGTGAACCACTGCGCCTGGTGCGCCAGCAGAGAGACGCACCGGTCGGCCGTGGTCCCGACCGTAGGGCATGCTGTTGCGGTGAGTGATCCTCAACCAGCATGGCAGCAGTGGCTGAACAGCTTGGACCTGCCGCAGAAGGCCGTCGCGGAGTCGCTGCGTGCCCAGTTCAGCACCCTCGGCGTAGCCGATCCTGTCGACCTGATCAAGTCGGAGGTCATGGAAGACCTTCCGCAACTCGCGCGATTCGTGCTGCTGCGGAGCCTGTGGCGCGGCGCGATCGACGGCTGGTCCGACGCGGTCTTGCTCGGTCAACTGCCCGCCGCGCAGAGGCTTCTTGCCGCCGGGGCGGACAGGGAGGACCTTGTTCGCTTGGTCCGAGCAGTTGCCTATGAGGCGGTGTTCGCGACGCTCGACGAGCTGGACGCCGGCGGCGCTGTGAACGTGTCGGGCGTGGAGGCCGGCTGGGTGGTCATGGAGTCGGGCGAAGATGGCTCCCCGACCGGGCGAGCCCTGTCGGGCCTGCATGAAGACCTCCTGACAATGGATCCCAGCGGGCGCGACGGAGCTGACCTCTGGCAGTGAGGGCAGACCTTTGGGCTGGTCATTGCAGCTCACAGCTGGGTGAGGATCCGGGTCCGGAGAAGCTCGAACGAGGCTCGGCCATACATGGCTCGCTTGAGCGTTTTCACCCGGTTCACGTGCCCTTCGACGACGCCGGAACTCCACGGCAGGGTGAGGCCCGCGGTGACGGCGTCCAGGTCCTGGCGGAGGAAGCCGGCGAAGCCCCGCATCGGCTTCGGCGCTTCCTGTTCGGCCTGGCGGATCCGTTCCAGCAGCAGGCAGCCGCGTCGGTGACGGACGAGATCGGCGAAGGCGCGAGCGAGGTCGCAGGCGCGGGTGATGTCAGGGCAGGCAAGCCGGACCTGAAGGAGCCGTTGATCCTGGCTCTTGGTGAGGGTGTCGCGGGGCTGCATGATCCAGGAAGTGATCTTGCGGGGGCTGGGGATGTCGCCCCGGACCGGTTCGGCGGTACCTGCCCGCAGGGCGGCGAGGTGCTTGCGGACGACCTGGCGGCTGCCCCGGTAGCCGCGTTCGTGGATCTCCTGGAACAGGCGGGTGCCGCTGACCTGGCCTTGAGTCTCGGCGAACCGAGCGTTGAGGTATGCCTTGAACGGCTCCAGTACCCCGTTGGGGCGGCGGTCGCGGGCCGAAGCCAGCAGTTGGTCGAGGTCGGTGTCGCGGAAGCGGGGCACGGTCTTGCGGTCGAGGTTCAGCCGCCGGGCGATCGCGCTGATCGTCCAGCCCTTCTCCACCAAGCGGTGGATGTCCTCGTAGCGGTGACGGGTCCGCTCGACGATCTGGGTGCGGGGCAATTCCGGTACCGGCACTTCCATCGGCACCGGTTCCGGCACCGTAATCTCTGGCTCCTGTTCGGCGCGTTTGGGCAGGCAGTCGCGGTGCTGGTGGCAGGTTTTCTCCACCGTGGCAGACAGGTTCTGAAGCAAGTGCCAGCGATCAGCGACTTCCAGGGCGCTGGGGGCGGCCTCCTTGACCGCCTTGGTGTAGGCGCTGGCCCGGTCCCGGCAGATGATCTCGGCGCCGGGGTGGTCCCTGAGCCAGGCTGCGAACGTCTCCGAGGTGCGGTCGGGCAGCACGTCCACGACCCGGCCGGCCTCGACGTCGACCAGCACGGTGCCGTAGGTGCAGCCTTTGCGGAAGGCGAACTCGTCCGCCCCCAGCACCCGCGGCGCCCGGTCCGGCACCGTCGGCGCCGTCAACAGCCTGAGCAGTCGGGTCCGGCCCGCGGCCATCCGCAGACGCCGGCACAGCCTGGCGGCCGGACGGCCGCCGAGCTCGATCGCGATCGACCGCAGCCAGCCCGTCAGCCCGGTGCTGGAGCGGCGGTGCCGCTCGGACAAGCCCGGCACCTGCTCGACGAACGTCTTGCGGGAACAGATCTTCCGTTCGCAGAAGTACCGACGCACCCGCAGCCGGACAATGACCTAGCGAGGGCCTAACGGCCGCTCGTCCAGGGTGCGTTGATACATGCTGTGTACGCGTCTCGCCTGCTTGCGGCAGTCCGGGCACCGACCCGGACGAGCCGTCGACACCGCCTCCACCACCAAGACGCTGGAGAAGTCGCTCACCCGCTCCACCCGAACATCGATCCCGGAAAACAGCACATCGTCGACCGTCTTGCTCGCCACGGCAGGAGACACTCTGCCGAAACGATCCCTCGTTCCCGCTGCTGACCTGGGGATTCACGAAACTGCGGACAGAGCCATTTTCAGAGAGCGCCAACAGCGGGGCCTCGCCGCGCGTCCACCGGCGCTGCAACAACCTCACGTTCAGCATCAGCAACGCGATTCCTACGACAGCTTCATGGTGTACGGCACACCCGACCGAGGCCCCTACCGCTACGGTCCCAGCAGCTGCTGGGTGTACGTGACCGCCGCCGGCGCCGAGGGGCAATGGATCCTCGAGGAGGGGATGGCGCTGCGCCGCATCTTCGAACGGCTACGGGGCGACGGCGGTATCGACCTCGCCCGGGACGTGTACGGGATCAGCCCCTCCCGCGGCGTCGTCCTCGGGGCGCGGGAGGACCTGCCGGGGCCTGCTGCCCGACGGTCGAGTCGGGCAGCATCCATACGACCCGAGGGAAGGAGGCCAACGTCGTGGTCCTCATCCTCGGCACAGACGCGCGACGCCCCGGCGCCCGCGCCTGGGCTGCCTCCCGCCCCAATCTCCTGTTCTTCATCGGCAACCGCGACGCTTGGCGTGACCAGCGGTTTTTCGCCACCCTCGCCGACACGCTGCCCACGCACGACTGGCGACGAGGGCGACCCCTCCCCACCTCTACCGGGGGCGTTCGTTAGGCGAGCGCGGAGACCGCCGAGAGTGTGGACGCGATGAGGGACACAAGGCCGGGCACGCCTCCGCACTTCTGCTGGATCTTCTCCAACAGCCCTCTGGCCACGGCCCGCCCCTCGGGGTTGTCCAGCGTTTGCTCGGCTACCGTGTCCAGGAAGCCGACGCACAGCTCGTAGTCCTCGACTTGGTCCCGTTCACGCTCCATGCCCTGCCGGATCCGCACCAGGAGCTCGGTGATGCCTTGTAACTCCTCCCGACCGAGACCGGAGTTGTCCTGGCTCTGGGTCGAGTGGAAGGCCCCCGGCTGGTTCTGCACGTTCTGCATGGATCCGCTGTTCTGAATGCCTGTGTTGGTGCCACCCGGCTGTTGCCTGCGACCGAACATCACACTGCCCCTCCTGCCTTCTGATGAGAGCCCACGGCCCCCGGCTGGTTCTGCACGTTGCTCATTTCACCGGTGTTGATGATGCCGCTGTTGAGGACGACCGTGATTCGTTTCCTGTACTCGCCGGTGTCCACGTTGTGCTCGACGAGGAAGCCCTCGACCGCAGCGAGGACGCGGCCCTGCATCATCTCGATGTAGCGGCGGGCGTCGTCGTACTGAAGCATGTCGTCCATGTATCGGGTCGAGTAGACCTCGCGCAGGCTCACCGGCCCATTACCGGGGTCCTGGGCGGGCCGCAGCTCGCTGTTCTTGGCTCGCTTGAAGAGCCGGACCACGAACCAGCCCGTGTCCACGGCGGCGAGGTACGCCGTGCGCCGCCGCCATGCCCACCCGGCGCCTGCCGCCTTCCTCTCCGCCTCGCGTACAACGGGGTGGACCGGGTTGACAACGTGGGGGCGGACGACGACCCGCAGGTAGTGGTTCTCGTAGGCGAAGCCCACGAAGATCGAGGCCACCAGTTCGCCGTCCCAAGAGGTCATCCGCACGCACAGAAAACGTCGGGCGACCTTCGGCGCACGTTGCGCGTTCGCTGCCATTACGCCTTCCCGGGCCAGTGTGACCAGCCCCTCCCACCATTCGGGCGTCAGCGCCTCCCAGCGGTCAGCCGCGATAGCCGCGACACCGAACACCTCCTGCTGGCTGTCGGGGTGGTAGTCCGGCAGTGGCTTTATGGGACGCTGCAGTTCACGGGCTACATGCGCGTGCAGGTCGTCCGGGGTGAACCGGACTACCCCCTCACCAGGGCGGGACCCGGCCAACAGTTCCTCCACACCGGGTAGAGCCCGTAAAGGGCTCTTTCCGTCTTCAGAGCCCTGGCCGTCGTCCTCGTCCCTCGGCTTGGCCGGCGTCACGTCAATACCGATCTGGGTCTCGAACCAGACCTTGCCGGCCCCGACGAAGTGGTACTTCGCTCCCGAGGCACGGACCTGGTTCTGATACGGCACGACCTCCCCATACGACGTGTCCCGGATCCGCTCCACCGCCCGTCGGAACCGACGGGGCACATCGGCACCCCACGTCTCACCAGCGTCGGCGCCAATCACCGCGCGTAGCTGCCTCTGGGCGAGCACCCGATCCATATAGAAGGCCGCCCACAGCCCGATCAGGACCACCAGCGGCGCCAGGTAGGCGAGCGGTGTCAGCACCCACAGCCCGCCCGCCGCACAGGCCAGGACAGTGAGAGCACGACGCAGCCACAGCAGGCGTTGAACCTGCGCGCACGCGTTCAGTACGGGCTCCAGGTCGAAGCCCTGCGACGGCACCGGCCGCCCTCCGGCCGCGATCCGGCAGCGCACCCATCGCGCGTACTCGTGGCCAACCAGTACCCGTGGCTGACTGGGCGCGGTCGGCTCCTCCTCGTCGTCCAACAGCTTCTTCAGCTTGTCTTGCTCACCAGCGATGGCCCGCTTCGCGGCCTGCTCCAGGCGCCGCTCGCGCACCTTCTTGGGGGTGAGTCTGTCGCCGAGCTGCTTTGCCTTCTTCCGCCGCCACTTTCCGAGCTTCTCGGCGAACTCCTCGGCTCTGTCCGGCCGCAGGTGCGCGACCGCGCACAGTAATCGGGTGGGCTCGGTCATTCCGCCTATGCCATGGCCGGCCGGATGGTGGCCATTCACCCCGTACAGCGGCACCGTCGGCACCTTCAGCAGCGACCAAGCTTCGTCTGCCTTGCCTTTCGCAGATCTTGCTGACTCCGTGTCCATGCACCCCCCCGATGAGCGATCGTGCCCCACCCAGGCGGTCGCTGCCTAGCACGCCTAAGCGCCCCAATAGCACCAAATCGGCGCCGATGGACGGAAGTTCGGACGCGACGATGCACCGGAGCGGGTTCGGTGGCGAGGAACCGCTGCCGGGCCCGACCGGGGCAGCCGACCGGTTCGCCCTCGCCGGTTACTACCTCCAGCGCTTCCCACCCGCGCGTACGCCGTCCTGCTCAACGTCATGCACAACGCCGCCCAGCCCTTCGGCACCCCGGCCCCGGCCCACCCCAACGTCTCGACCACCATCTGGCGCACCCTGGCCGGCTCCACCCGCGGGATCTACGCCTTCGAATGCTCCTTCAGCCTCGACATCGTCTGAGCTCACCTCGACGGCCTCGACTTCAACCGCGCCACCCGCCTCGGTCTGACCGCCGGCGGCCTGGTACGCGACATCACCCCCCACTACGAGCCCCGCGAACCTCTCGGCTTCGCCCTGACGTGAGCCTTGCACCCGCACGGCCGAAGGCACGCCGCACGGGCCGAGCAGCACCGGTAGGCGTTCGGGTGCCTCCTGGGTCACTCGGCGACGTCAACGCCGTAGCCGCGGGCCAGGTCGGCTAGACCGTGGTCGTAGCCCTGCCCGACGGCACGCAGCCGCCAGCCGTCGCCTCGGCGGTAGATCTCGGCGAGGATCATGGTGCGCTCGGTGGTGGCAGCGTCGAGGGTGGCCCGGGCGGTCGGGGCCGCGCCGATCCCGCCGGTGGCGGTGATCTCGATGGCGCCGATGTCGGAGAACGTAGCAGTGCCGTCGATCGCGGCGGCGATGACGACCCGGTGGACCTCCAGGGGCAGTCGCTCCAGGTCAGCGGTGACGGCCTGTTCCGTGGGGCCGTCCGTAGCGAGCCGTACGGTGCCGTCCGGATGCTCGGGTGCGCCGTAGAAGACGAAGTCCTCATCTCCTGCTACCTGCTCATGCGCGTCGAGTGCGAAAGCGACGACGTCCACCTCGCAGGTGGTGTGCTGACCCCACGCGGCGGCCACCGTCCAGGCTGTGTCGGCGTCGGGCAGGTCGATGACGGCGCCTCGGACCAGTACGTCTGCCGTGTCCGGCTGGTTCCCGGCCGTGCTCTGTGCCGGCGCGGGTATCGGGGCAGGGGCGGGTGCGAGGAGCCAGTCGGCGTCGTGCACACGCAGTCCGAGGGAGGCGATGCGGCTCATGCGCCGGTCCGATTCGCCGCCTGGCAGCACCACGATGTCGGTCACTCTGGCCGAGAGGTTGACCGCTGCGGAGGCACCGAGATCGACAACGCGAGCGCGTGCCGCCGCGGCCTCCTGGTGGGTGCCTCCCAGGACCAGGACCCGTCGCCCGGCCAGCGACCGGTCTGCGCCGGCAGTGGGTGTGGTCGGTGCAGTGGTGCGCTGGGCGGGGACGTTCGGCGCGGGCGTGGCCTGTGCAGTCGTAGCGTTCCCAGGTGTCTCGGCCGTGCGGCGTTGCCCGGCGGTGCCGATGCGGGCGGTGCCCTTGGCCTGACCGGGCTGCACATTCTCCAGCAGCCGCAGGTAGGTCGGCTCGTCCACGAGGGGGACGCCCTCGGCCGTGGCACGACGCAGTTTGCCGGATGCGGCGCCGGGATCGTTGGTGACGACGACGCTGGTCTGGCCGCTGACCGAGGTCATCATGTTCAGCCCGGCCGCCACCGAGCGGGCGACCAATTCCTCGCGGGAGATCTGGGTGTCCCCGGTGATGGCGACCTTCATCCCCTGCACTAGTGGCCCGCCCGCCGCCAGGCGGCCGGGATTGCGGTAGGCGCAGGGAGTCTTGGGGACGTAAGGCTTGTAGTCCTGGCGGGGCGGGCAGGTCAACAGTGGCAAGGGGAGGCCCAGTTGCTCGGCGGCGTCGAGCGAGCCGTGCAGGACGCCTGAGAGTACCCGTACGTCGTCTCGTGCGTCGTGGGGGACTTCCAGCCGGCGTACGTTGTCGACGGTCTTGCCGTACGCCTGCGCGGACGCGCCGCACGAGTTGTTGCCGATCATGCCGCCCAACGCGCAGTGGCTGTGGGTGGAGGGCTTCGGCCCGAACTGCAGTGTGTGGTCGGACAGCCGCTGGTTGAGTGCGTCGAGGACGATGCCCGGTTCGACCACGCAGGTGCGCGCGTCGGGATCGACGGAGATCAGGGCCTGGCAGTACTTGGTCCAGTCGATCACCACGGCGGTGTTCGTCGTCTGTCCCGCCAGGCTGGTGCCGCCACCGCGGGACAGCCCCGGCGCGCCGAACCGGGCGCACACCCGCACGGCCTCTGCCCCGGCCTCCACGGTGCGCGGGACGACGACTCCGATCGGCACCTGCCGGTAGTTGGAACCGTCCGTGGCGTACGCGCCTCGGCTCCCGGCGTCGAACCGTACCTCCCCGTCCACGGCCTCGCGCAGCGCCGCCTCCAGGCCGGCCACGTCCACCGCGGAGGCGTCGAGGGGGGATGTGCCACTCATCCGGGGCATCGGGGGCAACCGCCTTCCTGGACCGTGCAGGACGTCCTGGGCCGTGCGGACGGCGGCCCTGTCGCCGTCATCCACCGCGAGTACCCGCCCTTGCAGTGTGCAAGGGCGGCTTTTCGGGCGCCCGCCGGACGGCGCGGAAGCGGCGGTGCGGTGAGGGCGGCACGGCAGTACGGGACAGACGTCGGCGGCGCCGGACCTATGGGGTCGGCACATGAGCCCGGTCGGGTGAGGTCTCCATGCCGAGCGTGCGGTACGACCCGCACGTGCTGCGGCCGCTGGGCACCACACTCAACGCGGCGGCCCGCGCGCTGGAGACCGCCTGGCGGCGGGCCAGCTCAGAGCCTGTCGTCGGTCACGGTCAGCTCCCTGCTCAGTAGGCCCGTCCAGCTCTCCGCGATGGCGTCGACCAGTTGCTCGCGCTGGCCGCCCCAGCGGCCCGGGGTCCAGTTGCGGGCGGCGTAGTCGAGCTGGACGATTGCCAGCCCCCCACCCCCCGACCGGCTCACCACAGCCGTCCGCAAGAAGGACCGCGGTGACCGCCTCTACCTGGACGTACAGCGCAACGGCTACGCCCAGACCGCGGCCGCCCCCTTCACCGTACGGGCCCGCCCCGGTGCGCCCGTCGCCGTCCCCGTCTCCCGGGACCAGCTCGCCGACCCGGCCCTCAGGCGCGCCCGCGGAGGTTTGGCCTAGCAACCTGCGGCCACCCGAAAAAAGGAGGTGGCCATGTCGAACGCATATAACGCATCAGGGTCACAGAATTCGCAAAAGTAACAAAATCGAAGGAGTCACGCACTGGCTACAACAACAGCACGATGGGCCACCGGCCGAGCCCGATGCAGGTGCTGCGCGAGGCGCGCGCCCAGTTCGCCGAGCTGACCGGCCTGACCGCCGAGTCCGTCACGTCGTTCGGGCAGACGGAGGACGGCTGGTCGCTGGAGGTCGAGGTCCTCGAACTCGTTCGAGTGCCCGACACCATGAGCCTGATGGCGAGCTACCTGGTCGAACTCGATCCGCAGGGGCAGCTCACCGGTTACCGGCGCCTGCGCCGCTACGAACGCGGACGCGCCGACGCACACCGGCCCGGCGGCCACTAGGCCGCCCGCTCGCAATCACAGTCCCACACACAGACAAGGAGGCGCGGTTGGCATGACCGTTGTTCCGGCACAGACGTCCGGTGGCGGAGGCGGCAGCAGCGGCCTCTACGACGTACTGGAACTCGTCCTCGACAGGGGGCTGGTGATCGACGCGTTCGTGAGGGTTTCCCTGGTAGGCATCGAGATCCTGAAGATCGACGTGCGTGTCGTCGTCGCCAGCGTGGACACCTACCTGCGCTTCGCGGAGGCGTGCAACCGGCTCGATCTGGAGGCCGGTCCGCACAGGACCCCGGGCCTGCCCGACCTCGTCGGCGAGGTCACCGAGTCCGGTGCGCGCGGCAAGGCCAAGGGCGCGCTGTCCGGCGCCGCGGAGACCGTCTCCGACGCCTTTAAGCAGGCCCGTGAGGAGCACTCGGACGAGACCCGGCCGCGGGCCCGCAAGCCTACGTCGGCGCGCCGGAGGGAGGAGCAGGAGTGAGCACGTACGTCTACGGGATCACGGCCGCCACGCACCCCTCGCTGCCGGAGGGCATGGGCGGTGTAGGCGATCCGCCGCGCGGGATACGCATCCTCAAGGCGGGCGAGCTGGCGGCGGTCGTCAGCGACGCGCCCGAGGGGCTGCGCCCCAAACGGCGGGACCTGCTCGCCCACCAGAGCGTGCTCAGCGAGGCCGGCGCGGGCGGCTGCGTGCTGCCGATGCGGTTCGGCAGTGTCTCCCCGGACGACGACACCGTCACCGGCGTGCTCACCGAGCGCGCCGAGCACTACAAGGAGCGCCTTCGGGCGCTGGACGGCAAGGTCGAGTACAACGTCAAGGGCAGTCACGTCGAGGAGGCGGTGCTGCACCGCGTGATGGCCGAGAACCCCGAGATCCGGTCCCTGGCGGAGGCCAACCGGCGCTCCGGCGGCGGAGGTTACGAAGACAAGCTCCGGCTCGGTGAGCTGGTCGCGGCCGCCGTACAGGCCCGCGAGGCCGACGACGCCCGCGAGATCGTGCACGCCCTTGAGCCGCGGGCCGCCGCGGTCAGCGACGGCCCGCCCTCCACCGGCTGGCTGGTCAACGCGTCGTTCCTGGTGGACCGGTGCTCGGCAGACGAGTTCCTGGCCGCCGTCGAAGAGGCCCGCAAAGACCTGCCCCACCTCGATCTGCGCGTCAACGGCCCGCTGCCGCCGTACAGCTTCGTCGAGCCCGGCCCCGCCGAGCCCGCGAGCACCACGGCGGGGGCCGACGCGGGAGCGGAGTGACGCCATGGGTCTCATCTCCGAGGTGCTGCTGCTGCCGTTCGCTCCGGCGCGCGGCAGTGCGTGGGCAGTCAGGCAGGTACTGCGCGAAGCCGAGCGCATCTACTACGACCCGGCCACGGTACGGGCCGAACTGGCGCGACTGGAAGAGAAGTTGGAAGCGGGCGAGATAACCGAGGAGGAATACGACCGCCGGGAGGACGAGCTCCTGGACCGGCTGGAGATCGGCATGCGCGGGGGCGCGGGGACAGGTGAGGGGACAGCACGATGAATCGAGTGGCACTCGGCCTCGCGGTAGGGACCGGATATCTCCTGGGACGGACGAAGAAAGCGAAACTCGCCCTCGCCGTGGGCAGCATGGTGGCGGGCAAGAAGCTGAACCTCGGCCCGCGCGGAATCGCGGAGCTGGTCAACCAGCAGATGGTGAACAACCCGCAGTTCAAGGAGATCGGGGATCAACTGCGCGAGGAACTGCGGGGCGTGGGCAAGGCGGCCTCAGGGGCCATGGTCGAACGGCAGATGAACGCGCTCGCCGACCGGCTGCACGGGCGGACCGCGCAGGTCCGCGACGAGCTCGCCGGCGTCGTGCCACAGCCCGGCGGGGAGGAGGCCGAGGGGGAGGACGCGTACCCGGACGAGTACGAGGAGCGGGAGGGCCGCGAGGCCGAGGAGGAGACCGAGCCCGCGGGCGAGGCCGCAGACCGGGGCGAACCGGCCCGGAAGGAAGCGGCCCAGGAGAGGCCCCCCGCGAGGAAGGCACCCGCCAAGAAGGCGCCCGGGAAGAAGACCGCAGAGAAGGTGTCGGCGGACACACCGGCCAAGAAGAGGCCCCCCGCGAAGAAGGCCCCCGCCAAGAAAGCGGCGGCGAAGAAGACGGCGGCCGGGCGCCCGGCCGCGAAGAAGACGGCCGCGGCCGGCGACGCGACCCGCGCTGCCCGCTCCCGGCGGCCGAAGGGTGATGGTGACCGATGACCGAGGCTCTGGGATCCGTGACCTCCACCGCCGACAGGGCGGCGGGCGGCGCGACGAAGAACAACCCCTTGACCGACCTCGCCCACAGCGAGGCCGCCGACCGGCTCAAGGCCGAAGCACAGGACTACCTCGCAGCCCAGGCCGAACGGCTGCTGGCCGGCTTCGGCCACAAGCTCGGCGAGACCACCGGCAAGCTGACCGACATCGCCGAGGGCAACAGCCCCGGCTTCGCCAAGCTCGCCCTCGACACCGGCCGCAAGCTCGCCGAGGGCAAGGGCCCGCTGCGCTCGGCCCTGGAGCTGGGCGCCTCCCGTGCCAAGGAGAGCGTCATGGGCGCGCTGAAGAGCCTCGGGGGCGGCAAGGGCAAGCGCAAGCGCGGCGGGGGCAACAAGCCCATCGTCATCATCGAGTCCGTCGACGTCGGCGTGCCGCTGCGCACCGCCTACGACCAGTGGACCCAGTTCCAGGACTTCAGCACCTTCGCCAAGGGCGTCAAGAGCGCGAGCCGCGCCGACGACACCCACTCCGACTGGCAGCTGAAGGTGTTCTGGTCCAGCCGAAGCTGGAAGGCCCACACCATCGAGCAGGTGCCCGACTACCGCATCCAGTGGACGTCGGAGGGCGCGAAGGGCACCACGAAGGGCGTCGTCTCCTTCCACCGGCTGGAGGAGAACCTCACCCGAGTCCTGCTGGTCATGGAGTACTACCCGAGCGGCCTGTTCGAGAAGACCGGGAACATCTGGCGGGCCCAGGGCCGCCGCGCCCGGCTGGACCTGAAGAACTACGTCCGCTTCATCACCCTCAAGGCAGAGGCCGACGAGGGCTGGCGCGGCGAGATCCGCGACGGCGAGGTCGTCCGCAGCCACGAGGACGCGGTCGAGGAGGAGGAGCGGGAGGCCGCCGAGGGCACGGAGGGGGAGCCCGAAGAGGAGGAGGGCCCTTACGCCGAGGAGGAAGAGCCTGAGGAGGAGGAAGAGCCCGAAGAGGAGCCCGAGGGAGAGGAAGAGCCCGAAGAGGAGCCTGAGGAGGAGGAAGAGCCCGAAGAGGAGCCTGAGGAGGAGGAAGAGCCCGAGGGGGAGGAAGAGCCTGAGGGGGAGGAGGAGGCCGAGGAAGAGGAAGAGCCCGAGTACGCCGAGGGCGGGGGCCGCCGATGACGACGCCCAGCCGACTGCCCGAACCGTACGGCCCGAGCAGCGGGGCCAACCTCGCCGACATTCTCGAGCGCGTGCTCGACAAGGGCATCGTCATCGCGGGCGACATCCGCATCAACCTGCTCGACATCGAACTGCTCACCGTCAAACTCCGGCTCGTCATCGCCTCGGTCGACAAGGCCAAGGAGATGGGTATCGACTGGTGGGAGAGCGACCCGGCGCTCTCGTCCCGCGCCCGTCGCGACGAACTCGCCCGGGAGAACGCGGAGCTGCGCGAGCGGCTGGCGCGGCTGGAGGAACTGGAGCTGGACCGCGGCCGACGGGAGCCGGACCGCCTGGAGCGGGGCCGCGTGGACCAGGACCGTGCCCGTAAAGAGGCACCATGACCGGACTGCGGTACGTCTACGCCGTCTGCTGGCCCCTCGGCGCGCCCCTGGGCATCCGCTGGGGCGGCAGACCAGCCCTCGCCTCGTGATCGAACAACTCGGCGAATGTTGTCGGGCATGCTCTCACGCTTGGCGGAGCGACGAGAGGAACGCGCACCGGGTCGGGCTTGGCACTTCGCCGGGCGTGATCGGCAGGCTTGATCCACTCTGGGGGAGCCGTCCGGGGCCGACCACAGCCGTTCCGGCGAACGTCCCCGGTCAGAGCAGTAGCTAGGGATTACCGGGGCTGCTGGTCAGCCGCGGGCGCGGAGGCTGGCTTCTTCGAGGTCGAGTTCCCGCTGGATCCGGCGCCGGGTGGCATTGCTGATCTTGTTCGCTTCGTAGAGGCGCTGGAGCTCGGCCGCTTCGATTGCGATGAGTGTCCGACGTATCTCGCGGTAGGCGTCGGCAGGACGGGCGTCGGGGTCGCTGTAGTGGGCATCTTCGGCCTGGTGGATGCGCGCCTCCAATTGGCGACGGGCCTGTTTCAAGGCGGTCTCGGCGGCGGCACCCAGATCCGCGAGCTGATCCAGATCGCCAAGCTGTTTGAGCTCTTCGAGAGCGGCCTTCGCAATGTGTCGGCGGGTCCGGACCTCCTCGCGCACGGAGTGCTCCGGCTCCAGAGCGATGCCGGAGAGGCGTACGACAGGGGCGAGGGTGAATCCCTGGAAGATGAGGGTGAGCGCGACGGTTCCGGTGGTGAGCATGAGGATGAGGGCCCGGTGCGGCAGCGGCGCCCCTGTGTGGGTGGTCAGGGGGATGGAGAGTGCGGCGGCCAGCGGCATGACGCCTCGGGTGCCTGCCCAGGACAGGACGGCCGGAACGCGCCAGGAGAGGCGACTGTCGCCCTCTCTGTGCCGGTATTGGATCAGGGCAGAGAGCGGGAAGATCCACAGCAGGCGGATCGTGAGCAGAGTGAAGACGATCACCGGGACCCACAGCGGCCAGCCGTGCTCGTCGTGCGCGAGCTGACGGACGAGAGAGGGGAGTTCGAGGCCGATGAGAGCGAAGACGACGCTCTCCAGCAGGAAGGTCACGGTGTCGTAGACGGCGTGGACCTGGAGGCGGTTGGGGGCGCTGCTGAGTTTGTGGCCGGCGCTGCCGAGGACGACCCCGGACACAATGACGGCAGTCACTCCGGAGGTGTGCGAATCGTCCGCGATGACGTACGAGGCGTACGGCGTGACCAATGCGATCACGGTCTCCAACATGGGGTCCTCGGTCCGTCTGCGGATGAGAGTCACCACTGCGGCGACAGCCGCGCCGATGAGGGCTCCTCCGCCCGCAAGGATCAGAAACTGTCCGACGGTTCCAGACACGGTGATGGCGCTGCTGGAAACCGCGGTGGCCACGGCGACCTTGTACAGGACCAGGGACGTGGCATCGTTGAACAGGCTTTCCGCCTGCACCATCACCTGCACACGGGGTGGGAGGGAAAGGCGCCGACCGAGCGCGGAGACCGCCACGGGGTCGGTGCTGGCCAGGACAGATCCGAGGATGAACGCGGACGCCGTGGTGAGCGGTGTGATCGCTCGCGCGACGTACCCGACAGCGATGGCTGAGGCGAGAACCAGGCCGAAGACCAAGCCGGTCACAGGCCGCCACACGGTGCGCAGGTCACGGACAGAGATTTCCCCGGCCGAGGCGAAGAGTAGTGGCGGCAGCACCAACACACTGATCACGTGCGGCGGCAGGCGGACCCCGGGGACCCAGGGCATCAACCCAACGATCAGACCGGCAACCACCAGGAGCGAAGGGGCGGGCATACGCCAGCGCCGAGCGCCGGTCGTCACGGCTGTGGCCAGGACCACGAGCAGCAGGATGACGGTCAGGCCGGTCATGGAACGTCCCCGGTGGGTTACGGCTTGTTACCCCCTCTGACCAGGTGCTTAATCAACGTAACCGACCTCGGGCCGTGATGCAGCTCACATGGGGCCGCGACCGTCCAGGGTGCGGCAGTCGTTACGGCGGCGCACCGCCGGCTTCCGTCCGCCGAGGCACCGGTTCAGCGCCGTGGTGCCGTCGGCCCTTTCACTGCCCGGCCTTGGGTCAAGGCCCGATGCCCACCGACTTCCACTCGACGTGCCAGTAGATCACCACACCCGGGCCGCGGTAGCGCTGGTGTCACTCGGCCATCAGGTTCGAGGACCAGAAGTCGAACTTGCCGCTGGCGGAGACGCACGCCGTGCCGCTGCCCCACCACATCTCGTCCCGGGCAGCGAAGGTGGCGTTCACCAGCTTCACCAGCGCGGAGAGAACCAGCTCAGGAGACTCGGCGCCCACCTCGCCCCCAGACCAACCTCCGCTGGCGCGGAAAGCACGTACGGTTGGCTTCGTTCGCTTTCGGGGTAAATAAGGCCGGGCCACTACTGCAGTGCGTGGACCGCGGCTGAGAACACCGAAGGCATCCGGGACGCTGCCGGCACGATGAGGCGGGCGGTGCTGGGACGGCCGCCTGCGGCCAGCAGGGCCCTGGTGAGCAGCCGGTGGCGCCGAGTCAGCCGCACCCAGGCACGCTCATACTCGTCCGGTCGCCCGGCGGCCAGGCAGCGGACGGCGGCCCCGGCCGTGGCCAGTGCGAGGGCGATGCCCTCGCCGGTGAGGGCATCCAGGTAGCCTGCGGCGTCGCCGACGAGCAGGACACGGCCGGCGGTTCTGCGCCGCACCCGCTGCCGCAGTGGTCCGGCTCCGCGTACCTCCGTCGCGACCGAGCCGCGCAGCGACGCGGTGAGGGTCGGGAAGCCGGCCAGGTGCTCGTCGTAGCCGCGACGGTTGCGGCTGAGGACCGCGACGCCCACCAGGTCGTCGTCGACCGGTGTCACATAGGCCTCGCCGTGCCGGGCCCAGTGGACCTCCACGAAGTCCGTCCACGGCTCGGCGCGGTAGTGCCGGCGAAGTCCGTAGCGGCCATGGGGGCGGCCCGGCAGTTCCAGCCCCAGGCTGCGGCGCACCGGGGAGTGCAGGCCGTCGGCGGCGATCAGCCAACGGGCCGTGGTTCCAGCGGCGGTGACCGTGTCTGCGCTCTGGTGTACCTCGCCGACCTTGCCCGGCAGCATGCGCACGCCGAGGCTGAGCGCGCGCTGGTGCAGTGCGGAGTGCAGCGTTGTACGGCGGATTCCCCGCCCACTCCGGCCGCGGAATGACGCTTCGGCGCGGGTGGTGCCCTCCACGTAGCGGATGCCGCGCAGTTCGCGGCCGGTGATCTCGACGCCCAGTGTTCGCAGCGCGGCGACACCGCCGGGCATGACTCCTTCTCCACAGGCCTTGTCCACGGGCGCGGTCCGGGGTTCAACGACGACGGCCTCCAGGCCGGCGAGCGCTGCGTGGATGGCCGCGGCCAGTCCGGCGGGTCCGCCGCCAGCCACCAGTACGTCGATCATGCCGACGCCGGCGTGGTCGCGGCGGCGAGCGCCCGGTTCTCGCAGCGGATGCGCACGGTGAGCAGGGCGGCGTTGAGTACCGTGAACGCGGCCGCGGTGACCCCGGCGGTGTGTACCAGAGGAAGCGCCACGCCCTCGGCGACGACGGCCACGTAGTTCGGATGCCGCAGCCACCGCCACCGGTAGGGGCCGCTCGTCACCAGCGGCAGGCCGGGTACGACGATCACCCGGGTGTTCCAACGGGGTCCCAGGGTGTGGATGCACCACCACCGCAGTGCCTGGGCGCCCGCCAGCACGGCCAGCATCGGCCAGGCCAGGGCGGGTACGAAGGGCCGGTCGGCCAGCCATGCCTCGGCCGGGCAGGCGATCAGGAGGCCGGTGTGAAGGGCGACCATCGCCGGGTAGTGGCCCTGCCCTGTCAGCGTCGCGCCGCGGGCGGTGCTCCACCGTTCGTTGCGGCGGGCGACGACGAGTTCGGCGACGCGCTCGGCGGCGACGGCGGCCACCAGCAGTCCGTACCAGATCATGTGTCCTGAGTCCTGTTTCCTTCTTCTGTCCGAACTACCAGCGCAGCAGGACTAGTTCGCAGGCGAAGCCGGGTCCCATCGCCAGCAGCACACCCGGGGTGCCCGGCGGCGGGCGGCGCTCGGCCAGGGTGTCGCGCAGCACGTGGAGCACCGACGACGAGGACAGGTTGCCTACGTCGGCCAGGTGACGCCAGGTCACATCGAGTGCTTCGTCGGGCAGGTCGAGGGCCTCGGTGACGGCCTGAAGGACCTTGGGCCCGCCCGGGTGGCAGACCCAGGCAGTCACGTCCTTCGGCTTCAGGCCGTGGTCACTGAGGAATCCCTCGACCCCATCGGGGAGGTAGCGGCGTACGAGGTCGGGGACCTTCGGGTCGAGGACGACCTGGAAGCCGGAGCTCCTGATGTCCCAGCCCATGACGCGCCCGGTGTCCGGATACAGGTGGCTGCGGGTGTCCACGATCGTCGGGCCGACGGTCGCGTCCGGGCGGCCCGCGCCGCAGGCGACGACCGCGGCGGCGCCGTCGCCGAACAACCCGGTGGCGACCAGGTTGGCCACGGAGGCGTCGTTGCGCTGGAAGGTGAGCGAGCACAGTTCGACCGACAGCAGTACTGCCACGTGGTCGGGCCGGCCCAGCAGGTAGTCGTGCATACGGGCCAGGCCTGCAGCGCCACCGACGCAGCCCAGGCCGAAGAGGGGCAGTCTTGTGACGTCCGGCCGCAGTCCGAGGCGGCCGGCAAGCCGTGCATCGATCGAGGGAACGGCGATGCCGGTGACGGAGGTGAAGATCAGCAGATCGACGTCGGCTGCGGACAGACCAGCCATCTGCAGTACGGCTCTCACTGCCTTGGCGCCCAGACCGGTGGCGGCGGCGATGAAGACGTCGTTGGCGGCGCCGAATCCGTCCAGTTCCTCGTACCGTTCCAGCGGCAGCGTCATGTGGCGCGAGCGGACCTTCGCACTGCGGTGCAGCCGGTCCAGGACCCGGCGGTCGGTGCCCTCGGGCAGGCAGGTGCGGGCCACCATGTCGGTGATCTCGGACTGGGTGCGACGGTGCGGTGCGAGGGCACCGTGAACGGCGGCGATCCGCGTCATGAGGTTCCCGTCCGGCTGTCGACTGGGGTGAGTTGCTCTGCACGTGTTCCCCGAACCCGGGCTCCGGCACCATGGATCGCCCGTCCGGCCGTTCGTCCCGGGGCGCGTGCTCCACGCATGTCGGGGCCGGGACTCCTACGATCGGCCGGGTGGGCACTCCTGAGCAGTCGACGGCCGGCGGTGTGGCCGCGATGTGGGCCGGCCGGTTGGGTGGCCTGGCCGGGTCGTGCCACCCCGGGCCTGTAGTGGCGGTCACCGCGTTGATGGCAGCCCTGGCCGTGACCGCCGGCCAGGGCGCCGCACGTTGTGTCCTGGCCACCGCCGCCGTTCTGAGCGGGCAGTTGTCCGTCGGCTGGTGCAACGACGCGTTCGACGCGCGCCGGGACATCGCCGCCGGCCGCCGTGGCAAACCCGTCGTCGACGGCGCGGTGGGCGCGACGCAGGTGTGGGTGGCCGCGTATGCCGCGCTGGCGCTGTGCGTGCCGTTGTCGTTCGCATGTGGCCTGTGGGCGGGCGTCGTTCACCTGGCTGGAGTGGCGGCGGCGTGGGCGTACAACCTGTGGCTCAAGGCGACAGCTTGGTCCTGGGCACCGTACGCGGTGGGTTTCGCCGCGCTCCCGGCGTTCGTGGCGCTGGGGCTCCCAGGGCAGCCCTGGCCGGCCTGGTGGGTTGTCACCGCCGGGGCGCTACTGGGGGTCGGTGCCCATCTGGGCGACGTGCTGCCGGACATCCGCGGGGATCTGGCGACGGGCGTACGGGGATTTCCGCACCGGCTGGGCCCGGACGGCGCGCGGCTGCTGCTGCCGGTACCGCTGGCGACCGCGTCCGCGGTTCTGACGCTGGGGCCCGCCGGACCACCCGGCAGATGGGGAGTGGTGGCACTCGTGGTGGCCGGCCTGGTCGCGGTGGCGGGGACGGTGCTGGGACGCCGCTGGGAGCGAGCGGCGTTCGCGGCAGCGGTCGCAGTGGCGGTGGTGGACGTGACGTTGCTGCTGGTACGCGGCATCGGGATCGCCTGACCGTTCGGCCTCGCCGACCGGCTCACACCGTACAAAACCCGCGCGCGGAAGCGGGAGTTCCCCAATCTCTGCCGCGGTTGCCGTCAGCTCGCGAGTGCTGTCCCCCGTCGTGACCACGTCGCGGTGACTTCGTTGACTTCTAGCCTCAAACTTTCGTGACGGTCTGCCAACGGAGTCGGCGGGCCATTCCGCTTTATGTGGCTGATGTTGGGGATGCCGGGGCCCGAGTGTCGCGTCGGGTGGGCGCCGGGTTCCACTTCTCAGGGTCGGGTGGTCCTGTCGTTGGGACGGGAAATCAGCTGGTCATCTTGGGTTCGGGAGTTGGGCGAGCCGGTCGAGGGCGGCCGTGATGCAGACGGTCCATGGCCAGCAGCCGGCAAGGTGGAGCACCCGACGGCGGCCGGTGGTGACGAGCTGTCCGGCCGCGGTGCACAGGCGGAACCTGGTCTCGATGAGCCACAACCAAGGAATCCGCTGGACCGCGCACGCAATCAGATTGACGTCATCGAGGAGCTGCGCCGCACAGCAGCGGCTGCCGTCTTCTCCCTTTGCAAACATCCGACGCGCAGTGAGCCGCCCTACAGCCGACATGCCTCGTGCTCAGATCGTGCCCATCGGTCGCTCTCGCCGTCGTGATCCTGTACATCGAGGACCATGTCCGGCAAATCCCGTTGGCCTACGCGGGCAGCCGGTATGCCCTTGCGCCTCTCGGTGGCCTGCAGCGAGGCAACTTCCCGGCTGCGGCCCGTAGGAGACCCACCTGTCAATAACGCCCGTCGTTTTAGATCTAGACGCAGCAGTCTGGCCTCGTCGCCGGCCGTCGCGTGCGGCGCTCAGACCGTGTGGTCCCGGGCGGCGATGCGGGTGACCGTGACTGTGACCGTCACGGTGACCGCTACCGGGGCGTCGTGTGCGGCGAGGTAGGAGAGGACAGCGGCCCGTACCTGGTCGTGGACATCTCGGGCGGTGTCCACCACTCTGTGGCCTTCAGTCAGGACGCAGCGCACCTCGATGTGCCATCCCGAGCCGTCGGGCATCCGGTCGATGCGGACACCTGCCTCGGGGGCATGTTGAGCTGTTGTCTCCGGCCATGTGGGCGAGGCCGCTGCCGCGAGGCGGTGGGCGAGGCGGGGTTGCAGGCCGGCCACGCCGGGAACCGCGAGGGCCGCTGCGGCCGCGACGCTGAGGGGAGGCGGCGTTCCGGTGGCAGCCATCAGGCACCACCGCCTGCGGTCTGACCGGAGCCCGCAGGACCGAGGGGCAAGGGCGGCTCCAGTACGTCGACCACGATGATGTCGACGGCCGTCACGTCCATCCCCAGGGCGTGTCCGGCGGCATCGACGATCGCCTCGCGTACTTGATCGACCCTGTCGGGCAGCGGGCGGTCGAGGACGGCGGCCAGGGTCATGGTCACCTGCACGCCGGTGGCGCCTGCGGGCGCGAGCCGGCAGGACACGGCCCTCGCCCCGGGGACCGTGTCCGCGGCATGCCGCAGCACTTTCGCCGCGGCGCTCTCGGCGATCAGCAGATCCAGCATCGTGTCGGCCAGTGGCAGCAGCCGCCCCAGCCGGACCTCGGCCCTGACGATGCTCATGACGCGGTCGGTCAGCGCCTGCAGGCCGGGAGGGCCCTTGGCACGCAGCGCCCGCGTGGCCGCGTTCAGCCTGGCCAGCCCCTCGACGGCCTCGCGGCACTGGGGACATGACATGGTGTGCGGATCCGCAGTCGGCGTCGTCCTGCGCCTGTTCCCAGACCTGGCTGAGCAGGCGGCCGCAGGTCAGTACCTCGTCACCGGCGAGCGGAGCCGCGTCATCGATGGCCGGGTGATCGGGAGGCCCGTCGTCTCCGGGCGGTTCGGAAGGCCGCGCGTGCGGGTCGTCTAGCGCCATGG
The DNA here is from genome assembly GCF_042896465.1 of Streptomyces sp. NPDC001292. Lineage (NCBI taxonomy): Bacteria > Bacillati > Actinomycetota > Actinomycetes > Kitasatosporales > Streptomycetaceae > Streptomyces > Streptomyces sp. NPDC001292. The sequence goes on along the minus strand of NZ_JBIAXG010000002.1, from coordinate 243,429 downwards.
GGCCATCGCCTCCTTCAGGGACCGGCGTGCCCTGAACAGTCTGCCGCGCACCGTCTGCTCACTGGTCTGTGTCACGACGGCGATCTCCTTGTAGGGCAGACCCTGCAGCTCCCGCAGGATCCAGCAGACACGCTGTCCGGCGTCCAGCTCGCCGAGCGCGCACGTCAAAGCGGCCGTTTCTGCGTCCTCCTCTGCGGCTCGGGCGGGCGAACTCCACTCGCCGCCCGTCGCGGGCTCGGCGACGGCGTCCAATGGAAGGGGTAGCGGTCGGCGGCGTCGCGAGTTCAGGCAACGGTTGACGGTGATGCGGTACATCCAGGTGGAGAACTCCGCATCGTGACGGTATTCCGGCAGCCGCCGCCAGGCGCTGACGAAGGCGTCCTGAACGGCCTCCTCGGCGTCCTGGGCGTTACCGAGCATGCAGCAGGCCAGACCGAGCAGAGGCCGGCTGTGCCGCCGGACGAGAACAGCGAAGGCGTCCTCGTCCCCCTCGGCAGCCCACACAGCCAGCAGTCGATCCGGCAGGTCGCCTCCCAGAGGTGAAGAACCGGTCCGTTCGATCATGCCGCTCCTGCTCATGGTTCAGGACAATCGCATACCCACCCCCTTACATGTGATGCACATCACATCGAACGCTCGTGAGAAGTCTGCCGCCCCGCATGTCCAACCTTTCGACGGGCACCACGCCGGTGTCCGACCGACCGATCGAGGCGACCGCCATGACGGACAACATCACCAGCGTCGGGGCGGACCGCCGACCCGATGCGGGCGTGAGCGCGCTGAAGGGCCGTACCGGAGCCGGAGCTCCGGCCGAGACCCGGGGGAAGACCACCATCGCGGACGGCGTAGTGGCCAAGATCGCGGGCATGGCCGCCCGCGAGGTACCGGGCATCCACAACCTCGGGGCGGGCATGGCCCGCGCCTTCGGCGCCATGCGGGAACGCGTCCCCGGCGGAGGCGGCAGCGTCACACAAGGGGTGAAGGTCGAGGTCGGCGAGCGGCAGGCCGCCGTGGACCTGGACGTCGTCGTCGAGTACGGCGTCTCCATCGTCGACGTCGCCGGCGACGTGCGCACCAACGTGATCAGCGCTGTGGAGCGGATGACGGGACTGGAGGTCGTCGAGGTGAACATCGTCGTCGACGACGTCCACCTTCCCGACGAGGAGGAAGAGTCCGAAACGGACGAGGGCCGCGTGAGGTGATCCGCCGTGACCACCGCCGCGTCCCGGCGTAAGCGGCTGATCACGCGGATGACGCTCGCGAGACGGGTGAGTGCATCATGAACACAGCGACCACGGGCCTCGCGGCGGGGATGGCCCTGGGCTTCGCCGGTTACTTCGGCGGCTTCTGGGCATTTCTGCTGGTTCTGGTCCTGGGGGCGGCGGGGCTGATCGTCGGACTCGTCGCCCAGGGCGACCTCGACCTCCGTGCACGGAGGCGGCGGTGAGGACCCGGCCCGGCGCCCCACCTCCCGGCGAAGGATCCGGCCCATCGGCGCGGGCCGCCGGCCTGCCGCCTCCGGCCGAGCGGGGCGCCACCGTCATCCCGGACAGGGTGGTCGCCCGTATCGCCACCCAAGCCGCACGCACGGCCCAGTCCCGTCGCGCCGCCCTCCCGCCCGGCCCGAGCGGACCGGCGGCACCCAGCGCCTCCGCCGCAGTCCGGAGCGGATCGGTGCGCCTGCACCTGACCATGGAGCTGCCCTATCCCACCGACATCCCCCATGTCTGCGAGCGGATCCAGCAGGACGTCGCCGAACGGGTGGTTCAGCTGACCGGCTTGCGGGTGGGAGAGGTCACCCTCACCGTCCGACGGCTGGTGGCCACCTCCGGCGCGAACCGGGGGCGGGTCCTGTGACCAGCCACCCGGCCCGCACCACCGGGCCCACCACGCAGGAAGGAGGACCGGAATGACACCCGATCCGGACCCTCCCGCCCGCGACTCCGCGCCATCCCCGCGCCGTGCAGCGGTCCCGATGACGAAAGAGCCCCAGGAGCCGAGGGAGCCCACAGAGCCCGGTCCGCCCGAACACCACACGCCTTCGCCGAACCTGACTGCCGGCGAGCGCGACAGAGGGCACCGGACCCACCGTCCGTGGTCGGCGCGCCGCATTCCGGCCGCGCTGGTCGCCTCGGTGACCCTCGTGGCGGCGGTCGGAGCGCTGGTCGACGTCGTCGCCGTACGGGCGGGACGCCCCGCGGCAGCCTGGCGACGGCACCTGACCGACGCACTGGCCACCCGCCCCGTGGACGATGTGTGGATGCTCACGGGAGCCGCCGTGGCCGCCGCCGTCGGCATCTGGCTGATCGTCCTGGCCCTCACCCCTGGCCTACGCCACTGGCTGCCCCTGCGCTCCCCCGCGCCCGGGCTGCGCGCCTCCCTGGACCGCGATGGCACCGCCGCTCTGCTGCGCGACGCTGCCATGCGAGTACCCGGGGTCAGCAAGGCCCGCATCCGGGTGCGCCGCCACCGCGTCAAAGCCCGCGCCGACGTCCGCTTCCGCGACCCTCAACAGGTGAAGGACGACCTCACCGCGGTCCTCGACGAGGAGCGCGACCGGCTCGCCCTCGCCCGCCCTCCCCGCATCGTCGTACGGGTGCGGCAACGCACCAACTGACCGGAGAACCCAGACCCGGAGCCACACCATGACGCCGCGACCCGTACTCAACCGCAGTCTGCTGGCCCTTGCCGGACTGGTCCTGCTCGGCGGCGGCCTGCTGATCCTCTTCGCCGGGTTCGGCGTCTACCGGCGACACGATCTGGTCCCGCCCGTCGGCTGGCCCCTGACCACCCCGGACGACGTCCTGCTCGGCTCCGCCGACCGGGCTCGCTGGAGCAGCCAGGGCTGGTGGTGGTGGCCCGCCGTCATCGCCGCCCTCGCCCTCGTCGCCCTGCTCGCCCTGGGGTGGCTGCTCGCCGAACTGCGCCGACGCCACCCCGGAGCGCTGTCCGTCGGCGGCACACCCCCGCAGGAAGGCGTCGAACTGCGCGACCGAGCGCTCAGCGACGCGATCGCCGCCGAAGCCGGTGCCCTGCCGGGGGTTGAGCATGCGGCCGTACGCATCACTGGCCGGCCTGCCGATCCGCGCACCCGCGTCAGGCTCACCCTCACCCCTCAGAGGGCACCCGGCGCCGCCCTCGATGCCCTCTGCGAAGGCCCGCTCCGAACCGCCCACCGGTCCACTGGCATCCCTGACATACCCACGGAGGTCCGCCTACAGGTCGCCCGCCACAAACCACACCGCGCAGAGTAAGGAGGAGACGGACCATTCCCGTGTCCACGCCCTTGCGGTCTTTCGCAGTTCACAGCGGAAGCGGCACTGCCCCCCAAGGAAGAAATCATGATCATCCTGGGCATCATTCTGCTCGTCGTCGGCTTCGTCACCGGGATAGCCATCCTGTGGACCATCGGGATCATCCTGGCGGTCGTCGGAGCCATCCTGTGGGTCCTCGGCGCGATGGGGCACGCCGTCGCAGGACGACGCCACTACTGGTGAACCCCGTCCACGGCGGTCCGGGCTGGACCCTGTCCTGGTCCAACGCCGGACACCCACCACTACTCCCCCGCACCTCCGACGCGCGCGCCACCCCTCACGGAACGCGACGTCCTCCAGCACCAAGGCTTCTGACGTTCCACCGCACCGAGCACCGGCTCGAAAGCCCCTCCGCTCGCCCCTGCTGCTCTATACCGGCGGGCTCATCGAGCGTCCCGACCACAGCATCGACGCCGCCATCACGACACCAAAGCAGGGTCTCAACTCCGGCGTTGTGCAAGGCGCCCCCAGACTGCGCAGCGTGTGTTCTGACGGACCAGGACCCGGGGCAAGGCGTGCAGAGGAGCCAGGATCCGGTCTCCGGCCACGAGCGGTTCCGATTCGGACGGGCCACAGAGCCAGCCCACTCACGGCGGGTGGCCGCGCGGATATCCGCCCCAGCACGGGGACGAACTGCGGGCTGTCCGCGGCCTGTCCCGCGGTCAACACGAACGCCAGCGGGCGGCACTTCCGGTCGGCGGCCAGGTGGACCTTGCTGGTCTGCCCGCCCCGCGGCCGGCCTTCCTCGTGCCGGGCCGGGCGGCGTCCTAGGCTGATACTGCTCGGGGGCTGGAGGTGTGTCATGCCCGCGAGCGTGTGGAATGGTGCCATCTCGGTCGGGCTGGTCAGCGTCCCGATCGCCGTCCTGGGCGCAACCGAGGATCACAGCGTTCGCTTCCGCCGGATCCACACCGTCGACAACGGCCTGGTGCGCAACCGCTACTGGTGCGAGATCGAGGACCGTGAAGTCTCGTACGGGGAGATCGGCCAGGGCTACGAGATGGCCGGCGGCCGCATCATCCCGCTCACCGACGAAGAACTGCGGCAGCTGCCGCTGCCCACGGCACGCGCGATCGAGCTGGTCGGCTTCCTCCCGACCGCCGACATCGACCCCCTTCGGATCGGCCCCGGCTACTACCTCCAGCCAAAGGGCAGCATCGCCGCGAAGCCGTACGTGCTGCTGCGCCGGGCACTTGAGCGCAGCAGCAAGGTCGCGGTACGCGTGGCACGGCCGTGAACGACTCGGCCTGCTACGGGTCCGCGGGGACGTGATCGCGCTGCACACGCTGCTGTGGCCAGACGAGATCCGTGACCCTGCCCAGGTAACCCCCGGCCCCGTTCATCTGGAACCGGGCGAGATCGACGAGGCCATGACCCTGGTTGAGGTCATGTCCCGCGACAATGTCGACGGCCCGGAGTTCACCGACCACTACACCCAGGCCCTGCGCGAGGTCGTCGAAGCCAAGCAGGAACACCGCCGGCTGCCACAGGCTCCGCATCCGGCAGCCCAGCCGGGCCAGCTGGTCGACCTCATGGCCGCGCTGCAGCAATCCGTCGACAAGGCCCGGACCGCACGCGGCCACAACAGCGCGGACGTCTCCAGCCCGCCGACAACCCCTGCCCAGGTGACCGGCTGCCCTGGTGTCGTGATCTATGAGCCCGGCAGTGCCATGCGCCAGATGCGCGCCCAGACGGAGGCGTACTGCCGTACCAGCCGCCCCGTCGTGTAGGGGACGCCGTGCTTCTCGCACAGTGCGCGCACCCGTGGGGCGATCCTGGCGTAGCGGTTGCTGGGCAGGTCGGGGAAGAGGTGGTGCTCGATCTGGTGGCTGAGGTTGCCGGTGAGGATGTGAAAGACCGGGCTGCCCTCGATGTTGGCGGAGCCGAGGGCCTGGCGCAGGTACCACTCGCCGCGGGTCTCGCCCTCGATCTCGTCCGCGGTGAAGGACTCCGCGCCGTCGGGGAAGTGGCCGCAGAGGATGACGGTGTGCGCCCAGATGCTGCGGGCCGTGTTGGCCGTGAGGTTGCCGAGCAGACAGGGCAGTGCTGAGGGGCCGGCCAGCAGCGGGAACAGCAGGTAGTCCTTGCCGGCCTGCCGGGCGGCCTTGCGGAGCATGTCCGTCAGGTCGCCGAGGAAGACGCGCAGCGGTTTGCGGCCGTCGAGGACGGCGTCGTGCTCCAGGTCGTACAGCGCGATGGTCCACTCGAAGACCGGGGCGATCGCGGCAGCGTAGAGGGGCTGGGCCAGGTGGGCGGGGTGCCAGGGCTGGTCCGCGCTCATTCGGAGGATGGTGTAGCCGAGGTCGCGGTCGCGGCCGACGACGTTGGTCCAGGTGTGATGGAGGTCGTTGTGGGTGTGCTTCCACGCCGCGGACGGGGTGGGAAAGTCCCATTCCCAGGTGGTGGAGTGGATGGCCGGGTCGCGCATCCAGTCCCACTGGCCGTGCAGGATGTTGTGGCCCAGCTCCATGTTCTCCAGCACCTTGGCGACGGTCAGCATCGCCGTGCCGGCCAGCCAGGCCGGCGGCAGCAGGGAGACCGCGAGCGCGGCACGCCCGCCCGCCTCCAGGCCGCGCTGCACGGCGATGAGGGTGCGGATGTAGCGGACGTCCTCGGCCCCGCGTTCGGCGAGGACCTCGCGGCGGAGGGCGTCCAGCTCGCGGCCGAAGGATTCCACGTCGACGAGGGCCTCGGGGGCGCTGGATCGGACGGCGTACAGGGGCATGGGATCGCCTCTCACTCTCTCGGTACGGTGGCTGTGTGAACGGGCCGCGCAGATCTCGCGGGTCTCACAGGTCGAGGGCAACGGCGCCCGCGGCGGCCGACACGCAGGTCTGGACGAGTTCGCCGGGCTCGCCGGAGACCTCGCCGGTACGCAGGTCACGGACCCGCCCCGCCACGAGGGGGCTCACGCAGCTGAAGCAGATGCCCATACGGCAGCCGCTCGGCATGAGGACTCCGGCGGCCTCGCCGATGTCGAGCAGCGGCGTGTTCGGACCCGCGTCCGTCTCGACGTCGCTGCGGAGGAAGCGCACCCGGCCGGGCGCCCCCGTGCGGGCCGGGGGAAGCAGCGCCAAAGGGCGGAAGCGTTCGAGGCGCAGCCGGTGCCCGCTGCCTTCGCGCTGCCAGTGCTGCTGGAAGGACTCGAGCATCGCATCGGGGCCGCACATCCAGGTGTCCCGCTCGCGCCAGTCGGGGCACAGTGCGGACAGTCGGCCCACCGTGAGGTGCCCGGCAGGGCGGGTGCGGTGCTCGTACAACCGGAACCACGGGAGCCCGGCGTGCAGTGCGCGCAGCTCCGCCCCGAAGACGGTGCGTTCGGCGTCCGGCGCACTGTGCACCATCACCACGTCCACGTCCGCCGTGTCGTGACCCCCGGACCGGGCGAGGGCGCGCAGCATGCTCATCACCGGCGTGACGCCGATGCCGGCGGTAAGCATCAGCACCTTCCCGGGCAGCGCCCCGGCCGGCAGGACGAACTCCCCTTGGACCGGGCCGAGCCGCAGCACGGTGCCAGGGCGCACGCGGCGTGCCAGGTGCGTCGAGACCCGGCCGCCCGGAAGCGCCTTCACGGTGATGGCGAACGGCTCTCCGGGCCGCCGCCCGGGGGCAGAGGAGATCGTGTACGTACGCCAGGTGAGCACCCCGTCGATCTCGGCCCCGACCGGCACGTACTGCCCCGGCCGGTGTCCGGACCAGCCGCGCCCCGGCCGGATCACCAGGGTCGTGGCCTCCGGGGTCTCCTGCAGCATGGCCTGCACCCGCCCGGCCGGCCACCTGGCCGACAGGAGGGGGTCGAGCAGCGCCAGATAGTCATCGGGCAGGAGTGGAGTGGTCAGCCGGCCCGCGGCCTGGTGCGCGAGCCGCCCCGCTTGATCGCGCAAGGTGGAGAGAACGGGCAACGCCATGCTCTGGATTCCTTCGTTCGCCCCGGTCGCGGGGTTCGATCGTCGGCGGTCCAGCCCGGTGAGATTCGGACACCACAGTGAGGCGTTGCTGTCCCGTCCGGGATCAATCGTGCGCCAGTCGTACGCACTCCGCGAACCGGGCGGGCGCGTTGGCAGGATCACCCGATGGGCCTAACAGACGCGGTGCTGTGCGCGGGCGGCCCGGTGGTGTCGCTGCCGGAGTTGTCGCTCGAGGCGGTGCACCGGCGTGGGAGTCGCACAACGGGCCAGGAGGTCGCCGGTGTCGAGTATTGCCGCTGGAGCCGCTCGCCGGGAGGCTGGACCGGGTCCGGGCAGCTCGGCGGTCTGCTGGTCGTTGAGCCGTTCGGCAATGTCCTTGCCTGCCCGACAGGTCGCCAGCGCCCGGGCTGCGGCCGGGAAGTGGCACACCAGTCGCCCCATCAGCGGCGACGACATCGCTGGGGCGCTCAAGGAGCAGCCCGGCGGCAACTGCGTCACCGCCCTGTAGGACCGTCGCCGTGGTCGCCTACATCGAGGTGTAGCGACAAGGCGGGCGGGCCCGTGCACTCGCCACTGTCGTTAGGCGCCCAACCCGAGTACGGCCGCACGTATAGCGGGTATGCGAATAATGCCCGCTTTTATAGTCATGGCCGCGGGTAGGCCACCGTGAATGGGAGGCATTGACCTGAATCCCCCTGGCCGCCGGGTCTCTTTACGCGGTTCAGGCGGTCCGACAGGCACGCCGGTCGTGGGAGGCGTCATGAGGTGGTCCAGCCGAGCGACGACGGCCGAGCCGCAGGTGCTACCTCTGGGCCCGTGCCGCCGCGCCTTCAGCGTGCCGACGGAGCCGGCATCGGTTCATCAGGCACGCGTCTGCACGCAGGCGGCGCTCGCGGAGTGGGAAGTGGCGCCAGGTTCCGCTCTGGTCGACGCGGTGCTGCTGGTCGTCAGCGAGTTGGTCACGAACGTGGTGAGGCACACAGGTGATCGCTCTCCCAGCGCACAAGTCGTCATTACGGTGGGTGCCGATTACCTGGTGGTGGGTGTCGCGGACCGTGACCCACACATTCCACCCACAACGCGCGCGGACGAGGGCGAGGGGCTACGCACGGTTGTCGACCTCGCCAAGCTGTACGGAGGCGGAGTGACCGTTGCTCCGGTTCAACACGGAGGCAAGATCATCTTCGTCCACTTCCGGTGCCCCGAAGCCCTTGCCTCCCACAATGCATCGCTCCAGCTGTGATCTTGACCTGCGGCTCCCCATTTCCGCCTGTGTCCCGCTGCCGGACCTTGCCTGAAAGCCGCACAGTCCGGTGGTCCACGTAATCGGGAGGGGCTGGGCGATCGGGCGGGCTGCAGGAACCGTCCCGCCCTCGCTCCGCCCGCAATCGGGCGAGCTGCTCAGGAGGAGCGGGCCGCGGCGGTGGGTCCCGACTTGTGGGACCGCCGCGGCCCGGTAGCCATCGGCGCTCGCGTAGAACGCGGAGTCGGCGCGCAGGACCAGCAGGCCGTGGTCGGTGACGGGTCCCTTGCTGGTTGGCGGCGCCGTGTCGGGGCACCCTTCGGCCATGGAGGACAGCCGGCCCACCCGCCCGCCGACCCGTGCCTTCGTGCTGGGCGGCGGCGGTGCACTCGGCGCCTACGAGGTTGGCATGCTCAAGGCGCTCTTCGCCGCCGCCGTGCACCCGGACCTCGTCGTCGGCACCTCGGTTGGCGCGATCAACGGCGCCGCCGTCGCGGCCGACCCGTCGCGGGCGTCGGTAACCCAGCTCGCTGACCTGTGGACCGGCCTTGGGCGTGCCGGCGTATTCTCCGGGTCGCTGCTCGGGCGGCTGAGCACCGCCGTGCGCAGTGGCACTCACCTGTACCACCCCACGCCGCTGCGAGAATTGCTCTCCTCCCACCTTCCGGTGACTGATATCGAGGGTTTGGCCCTGCCGTTCCAGTGCGTCGCGGCGAACATCGAACGGGCCGCCGAGCACTGGTTCGCCGCCGGGCCGCTGGTGGACGCGGTACTCGCCTCGTGCGCAGTGCCCGGGCTGCTGCCGCCCGTCCGGCTCGACGGCGAGCACTTCGTCGACGGCGGCTTGGTCAACAGCATCCCCGTCGGCCGCGCAGTGGCCCTGGGCGCGACCGAGGTCTACGTCCTGCAGGTCGGCCGTGTCGAGCGAGCCCTTTCCCCGCCGCGGGCTCCCTGGCAGGTGGCGCTGGTGGCGTTCGAGATCGCTCGCAGACACCGGTTCGCCCGCGACATGGCGGACCTGCCGCCCGGCGTTACGGTCCGCGTGCTGCCTTCGGGCTCGGGCCCCGAGGAGGGAACAGCCACTCTGCGGCAGCTGCGGTACCGCAGCTTCGGCCGGACTGCCGAGCGCATCGAGCGCGCCTACGCGGCCACCTCCCGGTACCTCGAGACCGCTCTCAGCGCACCCGACGGCGCGCCGTGACCGATGCGGGTGTGCCCCGAATACGCCCGGCGCGGCTGACCGGTGCGGTGGTCACCGGGCTGCGCCGCACGACCACCACCGCGCTGCTGGTCGTCCTCATCCCCATGGTGGCCGCGCTCCTCGTCGCCTCGGGCGTGCTCTGCGCGCCGGTCTCGCTCGCCACGCGCGGCCCCTGGAGGCCGGTTCGGATCACCGGCTTCGCCCTGGTGTACCTCCTGGTGGATTTGGCCGGGCTGGTGGCCGCCACCGGCCTGTGGGCGCGGCGACTGCCCGACAGGCGGGACCGCCAGGAGCGGCGCGCCGCCGATGCATTCGCCGTGCTGGAGAGGCTGCTGCGGCTGCTACGACATGCGGGCGAGCGGGTCTTCCGGCTCCGGGTGGAGGTGACGCCCCCGCCGCCAAGCGGGACCGGAAAGGCGGCGGCGCCGGTCCTGATCTTCGCACGGCACGCCGGGGTCGGCGACTCCTTCCTGCTGCTTCAGACATTGCTCAGCCAGGTCGGACTGCGCCCCCACACGGTCCTAAAGCGGACACTACGCACCGATCCCGCTCTCGACGTCCTCATCGGGCGGGTCCCCCACTGCTTCCTTCCACCCTTCGGCGGCCAGGCCGAGGACGCGATCAGGGGCCTGGCGGCCGGGCTGGGCCCGGGTGACGCCCTCGTGATTTTTCCGGAGGGCGGCAACTTCACGCCGCGCCGCCGCCGACGCGCGATCGCCTCGCTGCGGCGCCGGGGGTTGCCGCGCCGGGCGTCCCGCGCGGAACAAATGCACCATGTCCTGCCGCCGCAGGACGCCGGTGCCCTCGCCGCGATCGCCGCCGCGCCCACGGCCGACGTGGTCTTCGTCGCCCACACCGGCCTCGACGTCGTCCACTCGGCGCGCACCGCTTGGAGCCGGCTGCCGCTACGCGACAGCGTGCGAGTGTACTGGTGGCGCATACCCCCAAGCCGCGTCCCGCCGGGCGACGATGCCCGCAGCGAGTGGCTGCTCGCCCAGTGGGCCCGCGTCGACCACTGGATCGCCGATCACGCCACCCCGGACGCGACGCACGCGTGAGGTCCAGACCCGCACTCCCCCAGCCCCGGAATCCACCAACTCCCGCCCACGCAGGCGTCATCCACCCCACCCGGTGAAACGACAACAATCTTCACCAACCAGACGACACCATCAACACCAACCACCCACCACAACCCGCCCCGCAGCAGTGAAAACAGATGACGCCCATCAGCGACCATCAAATCGAGGCCGTGAGCGCCATTGTGCGCGGCTTCGATATCCCGCCGGTACTACAGCCGGAGATCTTGAGGGTCGGTGATCGGCGGGATAGGCCGGTGGCGCTCCCAGGGCCGCAGGCGGGGCGGTAGCGGGTCGCCGCGGCGTCGGTAGTGGCTGACCATGGCACGGCTCTGGTGCAGGCGGCGCCATAACTCGCAGGTCAGGACAGTCTCGACGGGGTGGCGGGGGTTGAGGTGGGTGGCGGCCAGGCAGTGCCGGATGGCGTGGACGGAGGGCCGCAGGAGCGGGCCGGGGATCAGCCGGTGGCCCCGCTCTCGCCGGTGCTCTGGTCTTTTCCCAGGTCAGGAGCTTGTTCCAGCTCGGGGTCCTGGTCGGGTTCGGGGAAGGCGGCGCGTTGGACGGCAAGGAACGCGGTGGCCAGCATGCAGGCGGTGACGTGGCGGTGCCAGGGGGTCCACTTGCGGACCTGGTACTGGGCCAGGCCGACGAGCTGCTTGTTGATCTCGTTGTCCTCCTCGATCTGCCAGCGGCCGCCGGCCCGGGCGATGATCTCCGAGATGGCAGTGTCGGCGGGGGCGTGGACGAGGAAGTAGGCGATCTCGCGGTGGAGTTGGCCGTCCTTGCCGCGCCGGTTGGGGTGAAGGGACCGTCGCAGCACCAGCCAGTGTGTGAAGGTGTCGGCCGGGTCCTCGTCCTTCACGGTCACGGCGAAGGCCGTCCAGTCGTAGAGGCGGGTTGCCCTTGGCTCCGTCGCCGCAGTGGAGCAGGTCATCGGCGCGCTTCACGGCTGGGTGGCGGGGTTTGCCGGGCGGGCCGTCGAGGGGCAGGTTTACCGGGACGCCGAGTACATAGGGCACCACTCGTTGGTGACACCAGGCCCGCAGCTGCGGGTCGCGGCCGTAGCCGGCGTCGGCCAGCACCCAGGCGAACGGAACGCGGGCCGCCCGGGCCTGTTCGAGCATGGCGATGGCCAGCTCGGGCTAGGTCGCGAAGGCGACCTCGTCGGGGACGCCCGCCTGGCGGCACCGCTCCCGGTCGGCGGTCCACTCTTCGGGCAGATACAGGCGGCGGTCGATAAAGGCGTGTCCGGCGGCGGTGGCGTAGGTGAGCATCACCATGGTCTGGCAGTTGCGGACATCGCCGGTCAGTCCGCAGTGCTGGAAGGCCACCCCGACCGATTTCGTGCCCTTCTTCTGGGCCTGGGTGTCGTCGATGACCAGCGAGGCGTCCGCATCGCCCAGGTGCGAAGGCACGTAGTCACGCACCGCGTCGCGCAGCCGGTCCGCCTCCCACACCGAGCCGTTGAGCAGCCACTGCATCCGGTCCGCGGTGACATGCCCCGCCCGCTCCGACAGCGTCCAGCCGTTCTTCTTCGGCAGCTCCGCCAGCAGTCCCTCGATGAACTGCGCGAACACCACCCGCGGCTCCGGACGGTTGAACAAATACCCCAACGACCCGGTCAACACGGACAGTTCGGCATGCCACTCGGCTATCTGCTCAGCCGTCACACCCAGCATCATGCCCGGTCAACGACGCGCCACAGAACCCGTCACAAGATCTCCGGCTGTAGTACAAGGGGCGGTGCAACACACATGCTCCGCCGAGCACTCTCTCACAAGATTCGTAGTTCGGCTTGATGCGGAGAAAGCGAGAACACCACCGCTGGCGATGAAGGACTTTCGGAGGAGCTCAAGGCCAATGCCGCAGCCGAGCGGCAGCTTGCGACCACCGCCAGGTGGACCCCGCTGTACGAGACGTTGCCGCGGCTTCCTCCAGCGCCGAACACACCAGAAATTGATTGTCACACCTCGAGCAGGGGAAGCATTACATCCTCCTCTCCGCCCGGACGTTTCGATAGAATGCGCCAACTCTCTAAACAGCCAACTGGTAGGACGCAGCCGAGGCCCCGGATCGCAGAAGCTGGACCGTCGGTTGAGAGAGAGCCACCTCAATCCCTGATCGGGTCCGTGTGAAGTTCCGTTGCAGCCGGAGCCTGACGTCCAGGGGTCCGTCTACCCATCCGCCATCCCGTGTGATCTTGCGGAGCCAAAGGCACAAACCCCATGAAGTCAACTCCATGTAGATAGGGCCAACGGCGGGTGCAGATCGGAGGGTGAACAGGAACGCCGCTTGAGGAGCTTCCCTATGACGCTTGCGGACGATTGACTCGCGGCAGATCATTCCGAAGTGGCAGCCACAGAGGCACCCGTACCTTTCATTTCGCATCACCCCTCCGCCCTCATGACAGGAACATTGCTCACCCGCCCCGTCCAAGAGCTCCCGGCCGCCAAGCACGGAGCCAGTGTCTTTTATTCGTATCGCAACCTCATCCGCCAGGACAGTCCGTACGAGCCCACAGGATTCTGGAGACCCGTCAGACCGCTCCGTCGGGAGGGCTTCGGCGATCGCCTGGTCGACCAACCGGTCTCGCGACGTGATCGTCCACACCCCATCGGAAGCCGTGTGATCAACTCGCAACTCTGCCACTGCACTCTCACGCAGTTTCGCCTCGTCCATCCAGCCGCCTCACTCGCCTTGCCGCTTTTCCGCCGTGTTGAAAGCCTGGCAGCGATACTCGGCTTGCATAGGCCGGAGTTGCGCGGTAGTGGGCTTACGTGGGTGATCCGCCCGTCGGCGCATCACCCACGTGAGTCTTCCCCTACAGCGTGTCCGTCGAACTCTGCTCGGGGCCATGCAGGAAGCCGGGCACCCAGCGAACCGGTGCGATGGCCGGGAAGAGTGTTACCCGGACGCCGAAGTCGATCAGAATCTCCTTGCGGGCCTGCACGTCAGGAGCACCGAACCAGCGGTCGGCGACGGTCTCACCCGTCGGCCGCCGGACCATGCCGGGTGCCCGCTGGGGCTCAGCCTCGAGCGCAGCCAACTCACGACCCAACGCAGCGTACCGATCCCGGAACCAAGCGGCGTCGTCCGGCGAGTCGTAGAGCCCGGCCTCACGGTCGGCTCGAAGTCGTTCGCGGCTGGCTCGTGTCTCCGCTATCCGCTCGGGGATGCCGTTTCCCGGGTCGTACACCGTCTCGTAGATCAGGCCGTCTCCCAGCTCGCGGAGAAACCATTCCTCAACGTACGAGTCGAGGAGGTGAGCGTTGATGAGCGGTGCAGGACGACAGTGCTGGGCGTGCCGCCAACCCTTGTTCCGGGCTGTACAGGTATAGCGCGGAGGTGCATCCTGCGACGTCTGGGTGTACAAGCGCGTGTGGCACTGTCCGCACAGGGCGACGTACGTCAGCAGGTAGTCACGGTTCGAGTGACGCGTCCAAGGAACCTTCCGGTCGAGTACAGCTTTCTTGAGCGCCTCATGCGTCGCCCGGTCCCACAGTCCTTCGCAGAGCTTTACGGGGTTGCCGTCCCTCCCAAGCACCGGCTTGTTCCGGTGCATCAGGTAGCCGAGCGTGGCCTCCGACAGGAGGATGTTCTTCAGGCTCTGCGGGGACCATGGCCGACCCCCGGCCAACTTGCCGTACATCACGGCCAAATGATCTGCGGGCGACAGTTCCCCAGCACGGTTGAGGCGGGCAGCCTCACTACTGGTGGTGACATTGTCGGGATCGGCCACAATGCGACGCGCTACCTCGCGTATCACCTCGGAGGCATGCGGGTGCAGTTCGACGTGGTCGATCTTGCCTCCCATCACCTTCCGCACGTACTGGAAGCCATAGGACGGCTTGCCCTTGGGGCGGCCGGCCGCACGGGTCTTGATCGTCGCATCGCGGTTCCGGCGCTGGATCGCGCGGAGTTCCATCTGTGCGCCCCACGCTTCCATGGTGAAGCGATTCTCGTCAGCGGGGTCATCAAGATCCCAGGCGCCGTCATGCCCATACGTGACGAGCATCTTCTTCTCGTCCCGCATCTTGTATCCGGTGTTCAGGCAGTCGACGACGTTACGGCCGAGCCGGTCCACCGCGGCCGCCACCAAGCCGTCGTAAGGTCCACTCTCATCGCGGAGCCAGGGGCCGAGCTTCGGGCGTGTCATGGGGTCGGTGGCGCCCGAGACCTCCCAGTCGTCCGCCCAGCCGACAATGTGCGCGCCGACTGAGGCGGCGGCAGTGAGCACGTTCTCCCGCTGACGCTCGGGGGACGACGTCGCCAGCTTCACGCGCGACAGCCGCCTCACTCCGAGCAGACATTTGCCGCATCCGTCATAGGGGCGTTCGATCACACTTGGGTCCGTACCGCGCAAGTTTCTCTCCGTTCGCGCACGCATGGTACGGAGAATTGGCGGCACGGCCCCCGGCAGCGATCTTGGTCAGCCGAGGAAGCTCAGACGAACCTGACGGTTGTCTTTAGAGATGTTCGTGTCGGGAGACGACACGTCCGGGATCCGGGTGATGCAGGTCGTCGCTCCGGCGGGCGTCGACATCAGCGGTCTGGGCATCGAAGTGATGGTTGGCGCCGGTGAAGGACTGCCGTTCGAAGGCGTGCTGCGGCTCGCGTTCCCGCGCCCAGGCTTCACCCCGTGCACATGGCTGACCACTGTGTCCCGGGACGACCTGATAGAGCGGGCGGCCGTCCTGTCCTCCGCGAAGCTCAGCGAGATTGACGACGCCCTCCGACTCGCTGAACAAGCGCAGGAGCGGACCCCAGCGACAACCGCGAAGCTCAGCGAGATAAGGGACGCCCTCCGTCTCGGTGAACTCGGGTAGACGAGAAGGAGCCGACGCCCGCGACGGCGTGGCGATATCGGCCAGATGATCGACGCTGGCCACCTGCCGCCTCAGCGCCCCTCACCATCGAGATCACGATCTACGGCTGGAGTACTAGAGCCAATGCCGTGCCTCTGTTGGTGATCTTGGCGGGGTGGTGACGGCGGTCGCTGGTGGTTGGCTGGTCGGTGGCGGGGCGGCCTCGGTTTGGGGCGGTGAACGGTGTCGATGCGTCCGGCAATTTTCCAGCGGATTCCTCCGATGACGGTCCGCACGGCGTGGGCGGCGTGTCCGAGGGGGACGCCGGTGATGCTGATGCGGGACCGGCTGGATGTGGTGTCCGCGGGGTGTTCACGGACCCCAGTGCGAGAGACGCCGACGCAGTTGACGTCCAACGGGCTGCAGGTCAGTCACGGAGAAGCTGGCGATGAGGAGACAGCACAGCAGGTGCCCGCACCCCTATTCCACCAAAGGGGTGCGGGCCCCGAAGTTTGGAGCGTGTCCAGTTGTGCCGACCAGGACGGCTGGTACCGCTACGAGGTGGCGCAGTGATTCAACCTCCTCCGCTCACACCCAGACCCTGCCCTCATCAGCGAAGTACGGCCACGGCTCCTGCCCAGGTACGCCGGGCCTTGCCCCCCGGATGTTGAACACGTCTATGCGGCTTGGGCCAGGGTAGTTGCTGCTGGTTGCAAGTCGTTCTCGTAGGCGATCGGGGATCGCTGACCAAGGCGGGAGTGCCGGCGGCGGGTGTTGTATCGGGTCAGCCAGCGGAAGGCGTCGAGTCGCGCCTCGTGCTCGTTCGACCAGCTTTTGCGGCCCTTGAGTGCCTCTCTCTTGAAGGCGGCATTGAAGCTCTCCGCCGCGGCGTTGTCCGCGCTGGTAGGGTCGCCCTCCCGACGCAAAGGCACAGGCGTACTCCGCCAATTCAGACCGCGCGATCCACCGCCTGAGCTTCCAGCCACGCCTCCACCTCCGGCCAGCGGTAGCGCAAATAGCGGCCGACCTTGTGGGCTCGGGGACCCTGACGTCGGTGATTCCATACGTAGACCGTGTTCAGCGGCACGCCGAGAAAGTCGGCCAGTTCCTCAGCGCTCATCAGCGGGCGACGGTCCCTCGCGCCACTGGCGGCATCTGTCGCACGGGCAGTGGTTCGACGCATGGATACTCCAGAATCTCGGAAACGGGCAGGAAAGAACCACGCGAACGGTTGCCCACTGCGGTGGTGCACGGAACAGTGACATGAGATTCCAGCCGCGCCAAATAAAAGAACTTGCGGTGCAGTTCCTGAGACTCTGCAGAACTCTCGAAGGACATCAACGAATTCTCGGCGAGGACTCGTCGAACCCTCACTGATACCTCAGCGAGGGTTCAGCTAGGGCGAGATCCTTCCCCACCACTCTGGGCCCCTATGCCGCAATGATCCAGAGAATACGTTTGACATTTCCGTTTTCCTGGATCAACATTCCATTCACTCAAGCCGCGATGAACGGCCACACGATCTCACCGTCGATGACGACCCTGATACAAGAGAACCCCACCAACAACATCAGGGCCGCCCGCCAATTAGGAGTTAAGTCCATGCCGTACGACCGTTGGCACAAGGCACGTCCGAAAGCCGGAGAGTCGGCCTGCAGGGAACACGGCAAGGTTCCGACGATGGATCACGGGGTCGGGAAGCGGTGGCAGGCCCGTTGGCGTAACCGGGAAGGCATCCAGCAGACGGAGTTGTTCCGCACCGAGGCCGAAGCCCGCAGGCACGAGACCAAGATGCGGTCCGGAGTGGACGACGGGTCATACATCAACCCTCGCGCCGGAGAGGTCAGGGTCGGTGAACTCGCCCTCACGTGGCTCAAGGGGCACGAGCACAAGAATCCGCGCACATACCGACGCCACAGGGAACGGGTTCACCTACACATCATCCCCACCGCAGTTGGGAAGATGCGCGTAAAGGACGTGAACGCGTCGTCTTTGCTGGACTGGCTGCACGACCGTCGTCGGCTGCTCGAAAGTTCCACGCTGCGCCTGGTCTTCGACAATCTTCGGGCTGTCTTTGACCTGGCCGTGGACGACAGCCTGATACCCAAAAATCCATGCCTCGCCAAGTCGGTGCAGGACGCCAAGCCGAAGCGAGGAGATGGCGGACGGGCAGAGCTGACCCTGACGTGGGAGGACACCGAGAAGATCCGCGCCGAACTTCCCGACCGCTACAAGGCACTCGTCGACTGCGGTCGTGGCCTGGGCCTTCGTCAAGGAGAAATATTCGGCCTGTCACCAGCAGACATCGACTGGGCACATCCGGACGGCCCGATGGTGCACGTGCAACGGCAAGTAGTCCACGACGGATCGTTCCTGGTATACGCCCTCCCCAAGGGCGGAGACGACGAGGACCCGAAGGATCGGTGGGTCGAACTGACCGACGACGTGGCCATCCCCCTGCGCGAGCACATGGAGAAGTACCCGCCCGTCGAGGTGACCCGACCGTGGGGCAGCAAAGGCGGCGGCCCGGTCACGGTGCAGCTGATCTTCTACACTCGGGAGAAGACCGCCATTCAGTCGAATTGGTTCAACTCCTACCGCTGGAAGCCCGCTCTGGCGGCGGCCGGCCTCATCAAGCCCCTTGACCCCAACGCGAAGGGCCGGCGCTGGGAGAAGTCCCGCGACAAGATGATGCACGCCCTTCGACACCTGTACGCGTCGATGATGATCAACGGCGGGGTAGACGTGTACACACTCGCGGATCGGCTCGGACACGCCGACCCTGCGTTTACTCTGCGTAAGTACGTGCACCGGATCGTGGGAGCCGGCTCCAAGATCCGCATCGCGGTCCGGAGTGCCTACACGAGGGCCGCGTGACTCCTGCACTGTTCGGCTTGTGCAACATCCGTGCAAGATGATCTTCGGACGGTTCGTTTGCGCAGGTCAGATACTTCGTATAGGAGTTCCGGGACATCTGAGGTCGAACGCCGCGACGAGCGGTCGCGTGCCCCTTTCAGGTCGAAGGCCGATCGCGGATATGACGCTAGCCGCCAGCTCGGGCTCCGGCAGGTCCAAGGCCTCCGTCCAGCGGAAGCGGTCGGCGCCTCCCCCGGCCTTCGGCCGGTGCGGTTCGTACGAGCCGACCCGGATGCCCGTCCCGGCCAGCCGTTCCAGGCTCTGCCGGTAGGCCGGGTGGGCGGCCTGGGCGGCGTTGGAGCAGGGCAGGACAGCGATGGGGATGCCCGTGCCGTACGCCCCCCACAGGATTCCCAGGGCAAGGGTGTCGGAGATTCCGGCGGCCCACTTGTTGGACGTGTTGAACGTGGCCGGGGCCACGGCGACGGCGTCGGCGTCGGCGGGAGGAAGGGGACGGGCTTGTCCGGGTGTGCGCCAGGCGGACCGGATCGGATAGCCGGTCCGCGCTTCGATCACTTCCGCGTCGAGGAAGCCCAGTCCCTGTGGGGCGGCGACGGCTCCGACGTCCCAGTGCCGTCGCCGCGCAGCGTTGATCAGGGTGCCGACCTCGCCGGCGATCCCGCTCGCGCAGACGAGGACGCACAGGAAGAACTTCTTGTCCCGGGCGGTCGGCTCGGTCACGCGGGGACTCCCAGCCGGCGGCTGAAGTGGCGCAGTTCGGGCAGCGCACGGCGGCGGTCGCAGGCGGCCACATGGAGCTGCGGCGCGCCCCATCCGAAGAATACGGCAGCGAGCACACTGGGAGTAGGATAAGTGGCATGAGTGAGCCTACCGGCAAGTACTCGATCACCATGCCGCGCGACATCGCCGAGGCCGCCAAGGCCCGTAGCGGTCCCTCCGGCCTGTCCGCTTACGTGGCGGCCGCCGTGGCCCGGCAGATCGAGCGCGACAACCTCAACGAACTCATCCAGGTCGCCGAGGCCGAGCACGGTCCCGTCACCGATGAGGAGATCCAGGCGCTGCGCGATCAGCTCCACCAGGCACGCCGCGAGCAGACCGCTCGGAAGCAGGGCGGGACGAACGCCGCGTGACTCGCTCCCCCGCCGTTCCCGGCGGCACCCTGGTCCTCGACAGCGAGGGGCTGGCCAAGGCCGTGCTGCGCGACCGTGCGGTCACCGGCTGGCTCGCCCTGGCCCGAGCCGACGATCTCCGGGTGATCACCTCTGCGGCCACCCTGGTGGAGGTGGTCCACCCCCGGATCAAACGCCCGGCGCTGGAGTGGACGCTGTCCCGACTCGTCGTCGAACCGGTCAGCGAGCCCATCGCCCGCCACGCCGCCGCCCTCCTCACCGACGCCGGTCTGCACGGCCACAAGTACGCCATCGACGCCATGCTCAGCGCCACCGCCCTCGCCGCCCCCGGCCCGGTCACGATCCTCACCTCGGACCCCGAGGACCTGATCACGCTGTGCGGCGGACGGGCCACCGTGATCAAGATCTGAAACCGTGAGCGCCCGGACGGGATGTCCGGGCCTGCGCCAGTGCTCCGTCCAAGGGCGGCGCTTGCCTCCAAGGCGCCGCTCAGGGCCGCTTCGTGCCGCAGAACGGGCAGTTCGTGACGTTCGCCTTCATCAGCGACGTGGGCAGCGGGCCGTTGAGGATTTGGTCGCGGGGCAGGGTCAGGCCGAAGCGTTGCTCGATGACCTTCAGGCAGGTGCGGTGGACCGCCTCGGGGTTCTCCGACTGTTCCTCGGCGGCGTCGAGGGACAGCCCGGCGGCGGTCAGGTCCGCTTCGAGGGCCGCGCAGAGTTCCGGGTCGTCGCCGGTGACTCCGTCGAAGCCCCACGAGGAGTCCAGGTGCAGGTTGAAGAAGCAGAGAGTGCGCCCGTCGTGCTGGTAGGCGAAGTCGGGCGGCACGGGTTTGCCGTTCTCCTCCTCGTACGACAGGTGAAAGACGTGGGCGCCGCCCCGTGACACGGGCGGCTCGGAGCCGAACTGTCCGTACCAGCCGCCGTGTTGGACCACGAAGGCCCACTCGCCGACCTCACCGTGGCGCAGGGCGATCGCATCGTGGCTGTGGCCGAACAGGCCCGTCATGACGTCTTCGGCCTGCTGTGCGGTGAGTTCGCCGATGAACCGCGGTTCCTGTTTGTCCCTGGCGAATCCGAACCGGGTCGCGGCGACCCTCCTGGCCAGTTCCTCTCCCGCGAGGTCCCGGGCGATGACGACGCTGTGGCCGGTCCAGTCGATGGCGTTCGGCTCGGCGAGCCAGGTGATTCCGTCAGACATGCCGATCACCCCATCAGGTCCGGGCCTGGCTCGCTGTGGTGGAGGCCACAGCTCCGGTCGGACCACGGCGTGGCCCAGGAGGCTCCTCCGGGGGCCACGCCGTGGTCCCTGCCGGTGTCAGGCGGAGATCTCCTTCGACACCCGCTCCCCGGAGGCGATCGCGCCGTCGAGGAAGCCGAAGTTGTCCAGGGACGTGTGTTCGCCGGCGAAGTGCACGTTGCCCTCGGCTCCGGGCTGGGCTCCCCAGAGGGTCGGTACTGGCCGACGCGGGGGCAGCTGTACGCACCCTTGGACCAGGGGTTGAGGTACCAGACGTCGCGGTACGCCCTGCCGTTGTAGGCGGCCGTCACTCCGGGGAAGATCGGCTCCATCCCGGTCAGGAAGGTGTTGACCGCCGCCGCCGGGGCGGTGCCGAAGGCCGCTCCCGTCCAGCCGCTCGTCACGGCGGAACCGGCCGGGAACTGGCACAGGATGCCCTGGGGCAGCGCCTGGCCCACGCTGTCGTCCCAGACCGTCTGCAGGGCGTCGGGGTTGGTGTACGCGACGCCGCCGTACTTCTGCGCCACCCACGGCCGGCTGGTGAACTGCACGTGGAGCTTGGCGTTGGTGCCCAGGTCGAGCTGCTGGATCGCCTGTGTCTTCAGCGCGGAGAACCCGGCGTTGGTGAGGTCGCAGTCCCGCAGTGTGGTGAAGGGCAAGGCCAGGACCACCTTGTCGGCGGTCACGTCGGAGACGGCCAGGCCGTCGCTGAACGTGCAGGTGACCGTCCCGTCGGCGTTGGACCGGAGCGCGGTGAGCCTCTTGCCGTACTGCACCGTGCCGGGCGGCAGTTGGCCGATCATCCCGGAGACGAGCTGGTCGTTGCCGCCGAGGATCGAGTACTTCTCGTCACCGCCGGTGATCGGAGCGAGGGAGCCGGGGCTGTTCCAGCCCAGCAGGTAGATCAGGTTCAGCGCAGGCTGCCGGCTGGGGTCGAGGCCGTACTCGGAGAGCACGTTGGACTGCATGAGCTTGGCGAACCGGCTGCCGAGGCCGCCGGGGACGTTGGCGGCCAGCCACTCGTCGACCGTCATCAGGTCCAGCTCGCGGCCGCGTGCGGTGTGGTTGCCGTAGGTCTGCGGATAGGGAGCCGCCTTCAGTTCGGCGGCGAACTTCGGCTGGACCACCTTCCAGTCGTTGTTGGCCTCCGTGATGCTGTAGAGCGCCCCGTCGATCCAGTACTTGTCCCCGTAGTTCCCATAGTTCCCGCCGCTGACGGTGATCGTCCTGAGGCCGAGCGCCTTGACCAGGTTGAGAGCGGCGGTGTGGTCGGTGTTGATGAAGGCGCCGCCGTGTTCGACGACATGGCCCGCGTCGAAGAAGTCGCGCAGGCTCCAGCACCGGCCGCCGGCGCGGGTGTTGCCCTCGTAGACCGTGGCGGCGATGCCCTTCCTGCGGTACAGGTCGTGGGCGGCCCGCAGACCGGCCAGGCCGGCTCCGACGACGACCACTCTGGGTGCGGTGGCGGCGTTGGCCGCCGGAGCCTGGAGCAGCGAGCGGACGCCGAGCCCGCCGGCCGCGGCGACCGCCAGTCCGCTCGCGGCACCGCGCAGGAACTGCCTGCGGCTCGCGCCCTCGGCTGCGGCGGCGGCCCGCCTGCCCTGGATCTCTTCCACCGGCACGCCGGTGCGGGCCGCTTCGCGGTGTGCCGAGAACATCGCGCGCATGTGGGTGCTGAGGCGGGTACGCCCCTGGAAACCTGCCATGCCGAAGTCCCTTGCCTGTGAGGGGGAGTGGTGAGCGGCGGCCGCGGCGCACGAATCCGCCGGTCGGGGGACGGTGGGGGGTTGGGTCGTGCGTGACGCCGTGCGTGCGGCACGGCTCGGGAAGGGGATGCGGCGGGGAGTGGGGGGAGCAAGGCTCTCGGCGGCCGGACGGTCACGGCAGCGAGACGTTCAGCGGCGGGGGGGTTCCTCCGCCTCGTCGTGGGGCGGGGCCCCGTCGGTGTGGGCGGCGGATGTGTCCGTGGGTGCCGGGACGGCGCGGTCCTGGACGCGGCGGCGGTACTCCCACAGCACGGCCGCCGCGGCCAGTACGCCCAGGGCGATGGCCAGCTCCCTGAAGCCGCCGTAGCCGGTGATGGAGAAGCCGGTGGCGCCGACGACCAGGATGACGGCCAGCAGTGCGGTGAGGAACCAGGCCAGCGGCACGAAGAAGTCGGGGAGCCGGATCGGGCGTGCCAGGTCGGGCCGGTCCCGGCGCAGCAGCGCGAAACCGGAGATCGCCAGGATGTGGGTCAGGATGTAGCCCAGGTTGCCGGTGACGATGATCGCCAGCGGCGTCTTGAGCACCACCAGGACGATCACGTTGACCACCAGGGCGACGGTGAGCGCGCGAGCCGGTACACCGCGCCGGTTGAGCACACCCACCTGACGGATCGTCACCCCCTCTCGGCCCATGTCGTACAGCACCCGTGAGCCGTCGGCCAGCCCGGTGATCATGATGAGCAGCAGTGAGGCGATGAGGAACACGATCATCAGGTCGGCGGCGCCGCCGACCAGGTCGTGGAAGGCGCCGACGTAGAAGGCGGTGGGGTCCTCGCCGATCTTCTTCTCGCCGACGTATCCGGAGAGCGCCAGCGGCAGCAGGATGAAGACGCCGAGGCAGAACAGCACTCCCGCGCGAAGCGCCCGGGAGGTGTCCCGCACGGTCTCCCTGTACTCGGGCGCGAAGGTCGCGCACACCTCCACGCCGAAGGAGGTCCAGGCCATGATGTACAGCCACACCAGGGCCTCGCGGAGCCCGCTCATGCCGTGCAGGTTCCAGTGCAGGCCGGCCGTGCTCCAGCCACCGGAGAGGAACGGCCCCACGATGAAGACCGCGAGCGGGATCAGCAGGATCCCGCCGGTCACGTAGACCACCCACATCGCCGCGTGCAGCCCGTACATCGCCGCCGCGTACAGCAGCCCCATGACGACGAGCCCCACCACGATCGGCAGGCTCAGCTCCGCCACGCCCAGGTCGAGCGTCCAGGTCTGGTCGGGGAACCACTGCGCCTGCACCAGGGAGCCGATGATCCCCGCGTACACCGACAGGGCGGTCGTCCAGGGAAGCCAGTAGCCGACGCCTGCCAGGGCTCCGACGACGGGTGCGCGGCTGCGCCAGCCCTCGGTGGCGTAGTGCGCGATACCGCCCGAGGAGTCGGGGAACATCGCGGCCAGTTCGGTGTAGATCCAGTTGGTGGCGGTGGCCAGCACCATGGACACCGTCCACAGGGCGATCGCGCCCCATGCGCCGAGCCCTCCGATGGAGGCCCCCAGGGACGCGATGAGCGCCGCCGGCATGGTCAGTGACATGGCGAAGCCGTCGTACCAGCGCATCTTCTTGGCAAGGGCGGGTTGCTCGGACATGGGTGTCTCCTTCGGGCGGAGAGCGGTGACAGAGCCGGGGAGCGCGGAGCAGGAAGAGCCGGGAGGAGCGCGGAGCAGGAAGAGCCGGGAGGAGAGAGCCGGGGAGAGAGCGGGAAGGCGTACCCGGGGCTGGGCCCTGTTTCCTATGAGCCCCGCACCGTAGGGCCACCGATTTCGCAGTGTCAATGGCTTGAGCCTGCTGATTCAGCAATCAACTGGCCTTTGAATTGCGTGTTCTGACCTATTGACAGCCTTTCATTGCCCACCCGATGGTGTGGGAACCACTCCTCCTCTGCGCTCTCCCCGTTACGACCGGAAGGGTTCTTCATGTCTGCCGTGCACCCGTTCTTCGTCAACGGCGACTACGCCGACAGCACCGGTACCGAGACCTATGACGTCGTCAGCCCGGTCACCGGCGCGCGCATCGGCACCGTCCCACTCCCCTCCGCCACCGACCTGGACGCCGCCGTGAAGGCCGCGAACGAGGCGCAGCAGGCCTGGGCGAAGGTCAACGTCTGGCAGCGGGCGGAGATCTGTCACCGTGTCGGCGACGCCCTGTCCGCCCGGGTGGAGGAACTTGCCCGCCTGCAGACGCTGGAGCAGGGCAAGCCGCTCGCCGAGTCGGTCGCCGACGTCGAGGAGGCGGCGCAGCTGTTCCATCTGCACGCCGAGGACGCGGTGCGGCTGCACGGTGAGACGATGCCGTCCACGGACAGCACCAAGCGGATGTGGACCTTCTACCGGCCGGTCGGCACCTGGGGCATCATCACGCCCTGGAACTTCCCGCTGCTGATGCTCGCCGAGTTCGTCGCCCCCGGCCTGGCCACCGGCAACGCGCACGTCGTCAAACCGCCGGCGAACACCCCGCTGACCGTGCTGAAGGCCATGGAGGCGATGGTCGAGGCGGGAGTCCCGGCGGGCCTGGTGAACGTCCTGCCCGGCGAGGGCGCGGCCGGGGACATGCTCGTGCGCCACCCTGGTGTCGACGCCATCGGTTTCATCGGCTCCTCGGCGACCGGCGCAAAGGTCGCGGCCGCCGCCGGGCTCAAGCGCTCCCTCATGGAGTGCTCGGGCAACGGCCCGCTGGTGGTGCTCGCCGACGCCGATCTGGACGCGGCGGCCCGCGCCGCGGTGTACGGAGCGTACCTGTGCTCCGGACAGGTGTGCTGTGCCACGGAGCGGGTGGTCGTGCACGCCGACGCCCACGACGGCTTCGTCGAGGCCGTGCTCCGCGCCGCCGAGGACGTCGTTCTCGGCGACCCGTTCGACGCGGCGACGAACCTCGGCCCGCTCAACAACGAGGGTGTCGCGGCCAAGATGGACCGGCACATGGCCGACGCCCGGGAGCGCGGTGCGCGGGTCCTGCTCGGCGGGCAGCGCCGCGCCGACCAACCCACCGATCTTTACTACGAGTTCACCGTGGTGGACGGGGTGCCCGAGGACAGCCTGCTGTCCCGCGAGGAGTCCTTCGGCCCGGTCGTGCCGATCATCACCGGCGGCAGCGACGACGAACTGCTCAGGATCGCCAACGACGACAAACTCGGCCTCCAGGGCGCGGTGTTCACACAGAGCATGGCCTCGGCGTACCGGTTCGTCGAGGAGTTGGCCGTCGGTCAGGTCATCGTCAACGACAGCACCTGCTTCTGGGACGTCAACATGCCGTTCGGCGGTGCGGGCAACCGCGGCACCGGCTGGGGCCGGATCGGCGGCAAGCACACGCTGCTCGACATGTCCGACCTCCGTACGGGCGTCATGAGCCTCTGATCCGGGCTGGTGACCGGCCCGCTCCGCGGGGCTCCGTACCCCTGGACCGGCCGGACCCGGTGGCCGTCCCCGTGCCGAGGGGCTGCCACCGGTCCGGTCCACACTCTTGGACGCGACCTCCGGAGCAGCCGTATGTCCTCCCCGAGTCCGCTCGACGACATCGACCGGCGCATCATCGCCATCCTGCAGACCGACGGACGTCGCGCCTACAGTCTGATCGCCTCGGACGTGGGCATCCCGGCCTCCTCCGTGCGCTATCGGGTACAACGGCTGAAGGACGCCGGGATCCTGCAAGTCGTCGGCATCGCCAACCCGCTGACCATCGGGTTCGACCGGCTCGCGATGATCGGCATCCGGGTACGGCCCGGTACCGCCCAGTCGGTCTGCCGGGCGCTGCGAGAGCTTCCCGAGACCGCGTACGTCATCATGACGGCGGGCGGATTCGACATCATGGCCGAGGTGATCTGCCGGGACACCGCGCACTTCACCGACCTGATGACGCGGCGCCTCCATCTGATCGACGGGATCGTCGCCACGGAATCCTTCTTCGTGCTGGAGGTGCACAAGCTGGCGTACGGATGGGGCGTCGGCGAGGTGGAGACCTCCGTCCTCGACGCTCCGGGCCCTCCCGACGACGCCGGCATCGACCAGCGGGCCGGCCGCTGACCGCCGGCCGTCGCCGTACGCCTGGTTGCCCGGCCCCCTGGGGTGCCGGGCGACCAGGCGGGGGCTCAGTCCGCGAGGAGCGTCACGTCCTGCTCGCGCGAGGCGTGGAAGTGCGGCAGCGGCAGGCCGCTGTGGGGGCGCAGTTCCACGAGGGCGGCCTCCACGCGGGCCGGGCCGGGCGCGAGCCGGTTCGGCGTCACGGTGCCGGAGTTCTGCCAGCGGTGGTAGGCGCCGTCGCACACGGCGCGGGTGCCGCCGATGCCGTACCGGGTGGCCGAGGGGTCCTGGCTGATGGCGGCGCCGACGAAGACCGGGCCGTTGGCGTCGACGCAGCGGTAGGTGCCGGAGACGGTGACGGTGCCGTCCACCGACAGGCGGGCCGTCCGGTCGATGGTCACGTTGTCGCCCGGAGCGGCGGTGGCGGGCGTGCTCAGCATGAGCACGGTGGCCGCCGCCGCGGCCAGGGCTCCGAGAACGGGACGCAGGGGCATGGAAGAAGAACCTCCCGGGTGGCTGGGACAGGAGCTTCCACTCGTACCCGGCGCCCTTGGGGATGGCCGTGATCATCACTCTTCGGCGGCGCGTGCCCGTCGACCACTTGGCCGACACCGCCTGATCAGCCGTCGCCCAGCACCGCGAAGCCGTCGAGTTCGACCAGGGCACGCTCGTCCCACAGCCGTACGATCCCGACCATCGCCATCGCGGGACAGTCACGGTCGGCCGGCCGGCGCCACACACGGCCGAGTCCGGCGGCGTGGACGCGGTAGGCGGCGACATCCGTGGTGGTACACGGTGACCCTGGCCGGGTCCGACGCGGTGCTGCCGCCGGCCGCCGCGAGCGCGGTCGGCAGGTTGGTGAGCGCCCGCTCGAACTGCTCGGGCAGGGTCTCGGAACGGCGGCCGAATTCACGGGCCGACCGAACTCGGGCTCAGCTCGCTCTCCTGTGCGTCAACCACGGCGGGCTGCTGTGCGTCCGGTGCCTTCCGGGGGATGGCCAGCGCGCACAGGGCGCCGACGAACACCACGGCGACACCGATCCAGATCGCCGGGCGCATGCCTTCGACGAACTCCTGGGCGCTGCGAGGGCTTCCGTAGTGGAGGAAGACGCTGCTCAGGGCGGCGGTGCCGAGTGCACCGCCGATCTCGCGGACGGTGTTGTTGGCACCCGAGGCCTTGCCCCAGCTCCTTGGAGTGGAAGTAGGACCCGCACGGCTTCACTCGGGTGCCCTCGTTGGCCGCGTGGATCCGGCTCTGGCTCTCGCACGGCGGCACGTCGATGATGGGGTGGGTGTGGTCGAACGAGGCGATGACCGTCTCCGGCGCCGGCGGGCGCGCCGGGTCGAGCGTGACGAAGTAGTCGTGCTCGGCGGTGAAGTCGTGCAGCCGGCCCAGGTAGTAGGTGACGAAGCAGCGGGTCTCACCCTCGACCCCGACCTTGCCGTGGTTCCAGGCCCCCAGCGCTCGCGGTCGGACCGGCGCCGATCACGGCGACGTGCCGTGGTGGCGAGTCCGCTTCAGGGGAGGACCGCGAAGCCGTCGAGTTCCACCAGCGCCTGTTCGTCCCACAGGCGGACGACTTCCACGACCGCCATCGCCGGGTAGTCGTGGCCGGCCAGCTTCTTCCAGAGACGGCCCAGTCGAGGGGCGTGAGCGCGGTAGGCGGCGAGGTCGGTGGCGTAGACCGTGACGCGGGCGAGGTCGGCGGGGGTGCCGCCGGCCGCGCGCAGGGCGGTGAGCAGGTTGGTGAGGGCTCGTTCGAACTGCCCGGGGAGGCTGTCGCCGACCACCTTGCCGTCGGCGTCGAGTGCCGTCTGGCCCGCCAGGAACACCAGCCGGGAGCCGGTGGCGACCACCGCGTGGGAGAAGCCGGAGGGCGGGGACAGTTCGGGCGGGTTGACGCGCTCGGTGGTCACGGGGCCTCCCTGGTCGTGTGCTGCTCGGCGTACAGCTCCTTGGCGATGATCTCCCGCTGCACCTCGCTCGCCCCTTCGTAGATGCGGGGCGCGCGCACCTCGCGGTAGAGGTGTTCGAGGAGGTGGCCGCGGCGCAGGGCGCGGGCGCCGTGCAGCTGGACGGCGGTGTCGACGGCGTACTGCGCGGTCTCGGTGGCGAGCAGCTTCGCCATGGCGGAGCGCTTGGGAACGTCGAGGGCGCCGTCGTCGTACGCCGTCGCCGCCGCGTACACCATCAGGCGGGCCGCCTCCGTGCGCAGGGCCATCTCGGCGACCTGGTGGGCGACTGACTGAAGGTCTCTCAGCTTGCCGCCGAAGGCGTCCCGGCGGGCGGTGTGGGCCAGCGCCGCGTCCAGCGCCGCCTGCGCCATGCCCACCGCGAAGGCGCCGACGCTGGGGCGGAACAGGTTGAGGGTGCCCATGGCCACCCGGAAGCCGCGGTCGGTCTCGCCGATCACGTCCTCGGCCGTGACGGGAACGCCGTCGAAGTCGAGCGCGCCGATGGGGTGCGGGGAGAGCATCTCCAGTGCGGTGCCGGTGAGTCCCGGGCGGTCGGCGGTTACGAGGAACGCGGTCACGCCACGGGAGCCCGCGTCCGGTGTCGTACGCGCGAAGACGGTGTAGAAGTCGGCCTCGGGGGCGTTGGAGATCCAGCACTTCTCGCCGGTGAGCCGCCAGCGGGAGGGTCCGTCCGGGCGGGCCGCCAGCGCCAGTGCCGCCGCGTCCGAGCCCGCGCCCGGCTCGCTCAGGGCGAAGGCCGCCACCGCGCTGCCGTCCGTCACCCGCGGCAGCCAGTGGGCGCGCTGGGCCGGTGTGCCATGGGCATGGACGGGGTGGGCGCCGAGGCCCTGGAGGGCGAGGGCCGTCTCGGCCTCGGTGCAGGCGTAAGCCAGGGACTCCCGCATCAGGCACAGGTCCAGCGCGCCCGCGGTGAACAGACGCTCCAGCAGGCCGAGCCGGCCAAGTTCGGTGAGCAGCTCACGGTTGACATGACCCGGCTCGCCCTTGTCCGCGAGCGGGCGCAGCCGGTCGGCGGCCAGGGCGCGCAACTCGGCGCACCGGGCCGCCTGTTCCGGTTCGAGCGAGTATGCGGGCATTCGCCGGTCCTCCCTGCTCCAGGATCCTTCCCAGGCAACCAACCGGGGCACGGTCACCGTATCGCGTAGCATTGACTGTCGTCACCAACGCGATACGCTCCCTGTGCGAGCCCACCACGACAAGGGGGCGACCCGCCATGGACCCGAGCAGGACCGACACCCGGCCGCCGACGGCCTCGGCCCACGTCGACACCTTCGCGCGCGACCACCTCCCGCCCCCGGACCAGTGGCCCGAGCTCCGCTTCGACCTGCCCGAGCTGCGCTACCCCGACCGGCTGAACTGCGCCGCCGAGCTGCTGGACCACGCTGATGCCGGGCGTTCCGTGTTCCGTACTCCCGCCGGGGAGACGTGGACCTACGGCGATCTGCGCGCCCGCGTCGACCGCATCGCGCACGTCCTGACCGGCGACCTCGGCGTCGTCCCCGGCAACCGCGTCCTGCTGCGCGGCCCTACCACGCCCTGGCTGGCGGCCTGCTGGCTGGCCGTGCTGAAGACCGGCGCGGTCGCCGTCACCGTGCTGGCCCAGCAGCGCCCGCACGAGCTGCGCACGATGTGCGAGATCGCCCGGGTCCGGCACGCGCTGTGCGACGTCCGGTGCGTCGACGACCTGGCCAAGGCCGAGGTACCCGGGCTCGCCGTGGCCACCTACGGCGGTGACTCCCCCGACGACCTGCTGCGCCGCCCGGCGCCCGGCACGCCGTACCCGGCCGTGGACACCGCCGCCGACGACGTCGCGCTCATCGCGTTCACCTCGGGCACCACCGGGCGGCCCAAGGGCTGCGTCCACTTCCACCGGGACGTGCTGGCCATCGCGGACACCTTCTCCAGACATGTGCTCAGGCCGCACGCGGACGACGTGTTCGCGGGCAGTCCCCCGCTCGGGTTCACCTTCGGGCTCGGCGGGCTCGTGGTCTTCCCGATGCGCGCCGGCGCCTGCGCGCTCCTGCTCGAACAGGCCCACCCACGGCAGCTGTTGCCCGCGATCGCCGAGCACCGGGTGTCCGTGCTGTTCACCGCCCCCACCGCCTACCGCGCGATGCTCGACGAACTCGACTCGCACGACATCTCCTCCCTGCGGCGGTGTGTGTCCGCCGGGGAGAACCTCCCCGCGGCCACCTGGCACGCCTGGCACGAGCGGACCGGGCTGCGCATCGTCAACGGCATCGGCGCCACCGAGCTGCTGCACATCTTCATCTCGGCGGCGGACGAGGACGTCCGGCCCGGCACGACCGGAGTGCCCGTACCGGGGTGGCACGCGCGCGTGCAGGACGAGCACGGCGAGCCGGTGCCGGACGGAGTGCCGGGGCTGCTCGCCGTCCAGGGGCCGGTCGGCTGCCGCTACCTCGCCGACCCCCGGCAACGCGTGTACGTGCGAGGGGGCTGGAACGTCACCGGCGACACCTACGTCCGCGAGCCCGACGGCTACTTCCGTTACGTCGCCCGCGCCGACGACATGATCATCTCGGCCGGGTACAACATCGCCGGTCCGGAGGTCGAGGACGCCCTGCTGCGCCACCCGGACGTGGTCGAGGCGGCGGTCGTCGGGCGGCCCGACGAGGATCGCGGGCAGGTCGTGGTCGCCTACGCCGTCCTGAGGCAGGGCGCGGGGCGGGACGCGGAGGCGCTGCGCGCGTACCTCAAGTCCGAGCTGGCCCCGTACAAGTGCCCGCGCGAGATCGCTTTCCTGGACGCGCTGCCGCGCACGGCCACCGGCAAGCTCCAGCGGTTCCGGCTGCGCGCCGACGGCGTTCAGCGGTGACGCCGCACAGCGGTGAGGTGATCAACCGTGACGGTGCCCAGCGGTGACGGCCCACAGCGGCGTCGGTGACCAGCGGTGATGCCGAAGACCTAAAATGATCAACGTGTCCGAGCAGCAGGCGCTACATGCCCCGAGGTCCCTCATCGTCACGCTCTACGGCGCCTACGGCCGCTTCGCGCCCGGCCCCGTGCCCGTCGCCGAGCTGATCCGGCTGCTGGCCGCCGTGGGGGTGGACGCGCCGTCCGTGCGCTCCTCGGTGTCGCGGCTCAAGCGGCGCGGGCTGCTGCTGCCCGCCCGTACGGCACAGGGCGCGGCGGGATACGAACTGTCCCCCGAGGCCCGGCAGTTGCTCGACGACGGCGACCGCCGTATCTATGCCACGGCGCAGCCGGGGGACGAGGACTGGGTGCTCGCCGTGTTCTCCGTGCCCGAGTCGGAGCGCAACAAGCGGCACGTGCTGCGCTCCCGGCTGGCCGGGCTCGGTTTCGGCACGGCGGCGCCCGGCGTGTGGATCGCCCCGGCCCGTCTGTACGAGGAGACCCGGCACACGCTGCGGCGGCTGGACCTGGACCCGTACGTGGACTTCTTCCGCGGCGAGCACCTGGGCTTCACGCCGACCGCGGAGGCGGTCGGCCGGTGGTGGGACCTGGCGGCGATCGCCGAGCAGCACGAGGCGTTCCTGGACCGGCACGCGCGCGTGCTGCGCGCCTGGGAGAAGCGCGCGGACACCCCGCCGGAGGAGGCCTACCGCGACTACCTCCTCGCCCTGGACTCCTGGCGCCACCTGCCCTACGCAGACCCGGGCCTGCCCGCCCGGCTGCTGCCCGCCGACTGGCCCGGTGCCCGCTCGGCCGCCGTCTTCCAGGGACTGCACGAGCGGCTGCGGGACGCGGGGGCCGAGTTCGCCGGGCTCTGACGCCGGTCAACCACCCAGTGCCAGGCGCGGCTTGGGCGCGTCCGTACGGCCCGTCTGCGGGCGGCGGCTGCCCGCCCGGTAGGGCGCGGGCCAGACGGCGGCCGGGCCCGCGTAGCCCTGCTCGGCGGCCGCGTGCAGCGTCCAGTGCGGGTCGTACAGGTGCGGGCG
Organism: Streptomyces sp. NPDC001292; assembly: GCF_042896465.1. Taxonomy (NCBI): domain Bacteria; kingdom Bacillati; phylum Actinomycetota; class Actinomycetes; order Kitasatosporales; family Streptomycetaceae; genus Streptomyces; species Streptomyces sp. NPDC001292. The sequence continues at coordinate 210,965 of NZ_JBIAXG010000002.1, read as the reverse complement.
GGCGAGCGCGCACAGGTCCGTGCGCCCCGCCAGGATCAGGGAGTTGACATCGTCCCAGGAGGAGATCGCGCCGACCGCGATCACCGGTACGCCCGCCTCGTGGCGGATCCGGTCGGCGAACGGCGTCTGGTACGACCGCCCGAACTCGGGGCGTTCGTCGGCGACCACCTGTCCGGTCGACACGTCGATCGCGTCGGCGCCGTGCGCGGCGAAGGCGCGGGCGATCTCCACGGCCTCGGCGGCGGTCGTACCGCCCTCGGCCCAGTCGGTGGCGGAGACGCGCACGGTCATCGGGCGCTCCTCGGGCCACACTCCGCGTACGGCGTCGAAGACCTCCAGCGGGAAACGCAGCCGCTTGTCCAGTGAGCCGCCGTAGGCGTCGGTGCGCTGGTTGGTCAGCGGGGAGAGGAAGCCGGAGAGCAGATAGCCGTGGGCGCAGTGCAGTTCGAGCAGGTCGAAGCCGGCCCGGGCGGCACGCCAGGCGGCGGTGGTGAACTGCTCGCGGATGTCGGTGAGCTGGGCCCGGGTGAGCCGGCGCGGGATCCGGCTGTCCGGCCGGTACGGCAGCGGGGATGCGGCCACCAGCGGCCAGTTGCCCTCCGGCAGCGGCTCGTCCATGCCCTCCCACATCAGCCTGGTCGAGCCCTTGCGTCCGCTGTGGCCGAGTTGCACGCCGATCGCGGTGTCCGGGGCCTGCCCGTGCACGAAGTCGGTGATCCGCCGCCAGGCCTCGGCCTGCCGCCCGGTCCACAGGCCGGCGCAGCCCGGGGTGATCCGGCCCTCAGGGCTGACGCAGACCATCTCGGTCATGACCAGGCCCGCGCCGCCGAGCGCCCGGGCGCCCAGGTGGACGAGGTGGAAGTCGCCGGGGACGCCGTCGGCGGCCGAGTACATGTCCATGGGTGAGACGACGACCCGGTTGCGCAGGGTCAGTCCGCGCAGCCGGAACGGGGTGAACATCGGCGGCGTCCCGGGCGGGCAGCCGAACTCGCGCTCCACGGCGTCGGTGAAGCGGGGATCGCGCAGCCGGAGGTTGTCGTGGGTGACGCGGCGGCTGCGGGTGAGCAGGTTGAAGGCGAACTGGCGGGGCGGCTGCCCGAGGTAGCGGTCCAGGTTCTCGAACCACTCGAGGCTGGCCCGGGCCGCGCGCTGGGTGGAGGCGACGACCGGTTTGCGTTCCTCCTCGTAGGCGGTGAGTGCCTCGGTCAGGGACGGCTGTTCGTCCAGGCAGGCGGCGAGCGCGAGGGCGTCCTCGACGGCGAGCTTGGTGCCGGAGCCGATGGAGAAGTGGGCGGTGTGGGCGGCGTCGCCGAGCAGCACCAGGTTGCCGTGCGACCAGCGCTCGGTGACGACCGTGCGGAAGGTGGTCCACGCGGACTTGTTGGAGCGCAGCGGCCGCCCGCCGAGCGCGTCCGCGAAGATCTTGGCGCAGCGCTCCACGGACTCCTGCTCGTCCATGGCGTCGAAACCGGCCGCGCGCCACACCTCCTCGCGCATCTCGACGATGACGGTCGAGGCGTCCGGCGCGTACGGATAGCCGTGCAGTTGCGTCACGCCGTGCTCGGTCTCGGCGATCTCGAAGCGGAAGGCGTCGAGGGCGAAGTCGGCGGCGAGCCAGATGTAGCGGCAGCGGTGGCCGGTCACCCGGGGCCGGAAGACGTGGGCGCAGGCCTCGCGGGTGGCGCTGTGCACGCCATCGGCGGCGACGACCAGGTCGTACGTCCGCGTCAGCCGCTCCGGGTCCGGCGCCTCGGTGCAAAAGCGCAGTTCGACGCCGAGCGCGCGGCAGCGTTCGTGCAGGATGCGCAGCAGGCGCCGTCTGCCGAGCGCGGCGAAGCCGTGGCCGCCGGAGGTGTGCCGGACGCCCCGGTGCACGATGTCGATGTCGTCCCAGCGCACGAACTCCCGGCGCAGGGCCTCGTACACCACCGGGTCGGCGTGTTCGATGCCGCCGAGCGTCTCGTCGGAGAGCACGACACCGAACCCGAAGGTGTCGTCGGGCGCGTTGCGCTCCCAGACGGTGATCTCACGGGCCGGGTCGAGCCGTTTGAGCAGGGCCGCGGCGTACAGGCCCCCGGGTCCGCCGCCGATGACCGCGACCCTCATGGCACCGGTCACCCCCGGTCACCTCCCCCGCCACTTCGGCGGGCGCTTCTCGGTGAAGGCCGCGTGGAACTCGGCGTAGTCCTCGCCGTTCATCAGCAGGGCCTGGGTGGAGGCGTCCAGTTCGACCGCGGCGGACAGGGGCATGTCCAGTTCGGCGGTGAGCAGGGCCTTGGTCTGGGCGTGGGCGAGGGCGGGGCCGTCGGCAAGCCTGCGGGCCAGGGACCGCGCGGCCTCGTCGGCGCTGCCCTCGTCGGTGAGGTGGCTGATCAAGCCGATCCGCTCGGCCTCGGCCGCCCGCACCGGCTCGCCGAGCATCAGCAGCCGGGTGGCGTGGCCGAGCCCGACCACCCGGGGCAGCAGATAGGCGGCGCCCATGTCGCCGCCGGACAGGCCGACGCGGGTGAAGAGGAAGGCGAAACGGGCGGTGGGGTCCGCGACCCGGAAGTCCGCCGCCAGGGCCAGGACCGCTCCCGCTCCGGCCGCCACCCCGTGCACCGCCGCGATCACCGGGAACGGGCACTCCCGTACGGCCCGCACGACCTGCCCGGTCATCCGGTTGAAGTCGAGCAGCTCGGACGTGTTCATGCTCAGGGTGGCGCCGATGATCTCGTCCACGTCGCCGCCGGAGCAGAAACCGCGGCCCTCGCCGGCCAGCACCAGGGCGCGCACGGCCCGCTCGCGGGACAGTTCGGCGAGCAGGTCGCGCAGGTCGGCGTAGGCGCCGAAGGTGAGCGCGTTGAGCTTGTCGGGCCGGGCGAGGGTGACCGTGGCGACGCCGTCGGCGCGCTCGACGCGCAGATGGCGCCAGTGGGCGGTGCGGTCGGTGGAGCCGGTGAAGGGACTCATGACGTGGGGCCTCCTCGGGGACTGCCACGAACCTCTGCCGCGCTGGGCCTCGGTCTCACTGGGCCGGCCTCTGCCTCGACGGCTCTCCCCCGAAGTTATCACCTGTTCATGACTGTCGTCACGAGTGCGCGATATAGTCGCGCCGCTGTGACCGGTACCCGTCACTTGGCCACAGCTCGTCGACAGGGCGGTAACGACGGGAGTGGCCGTGGGAGGACGGCCGTCGCTGCGGGTAGGCCGACCGTGCCGGGCCCGGCGGCCCCGAAGGCGAGGCCGCTGAAAGTCCCCGCGAACGGCCCCCGTACCATTCCCCTCGTTGAAAGCGGGACAACCTGATGGTCATCACCGGGACGCCCCCCGCCACGAACGGACACACCTTGCACGAACCCCCTTCAGCCCCAGCCCACCCGTCGCCCGGCCACCGCCCCTCACGGAGGCACTTCGTGCCGCCCCTTCCGTCCTGGCGCGTCGCGCTGCCGCACTCGGCGGCCGCCGTGCCCGTGGCCCGCGCCCTGGTCCGGACGGCGCTGACCGAGCTGGAGAACACGGCCGACAGCGACACCGCGGAGCTGCTCACCGCCGAGCTGGTCGCGAACGCCGTGGAGCACACCGCGGGCCGGGGCCCGATAGAGCTGGTGGTGGAGCTGCTGCCGGCCGGCTGCCACGTCGAGGTGCACGACCCGGACCCGGCCCCGCCCGGCGGTCTGACCCGGCCGGGCCTCGCGGCCCCGGACCCCTGGCAGGAGCACGGGCGCGGCCTGCTGCTGATCCGCGCCCTCAGCTCCGCCTGCGGGCACCGCCCGACCGCGTCGGGCAAGGCGGTGTGGTTCAGGCTGTCCGCGGTTCCACCTCGACTGCGCCCGGCGTGACCTCCGCGTCCCCGGCCCGCGCCGCAAGCCGGGAGTGCCGGCGTCCGTAGCCGACGTACACCAGCAGCCCGGCCGCGAGGAAGCCGGCGAACTGGAGCCAGGTCGTCCAGCCGGTCTCGTACATCAGGTACAGGGAGCAGCCGACGCCGAGCACCGGCAGCACCGGGTAGAGCGGCACCCGGAAGGAGCGGGCGAGGCCCGGCTCGCGGCGGCGCAGCGTGATCACGGCGATGTTGACGACGCCCATGATGGCGAGCGTGCCGATGGTGCACAGGTTGACCACGACGTCCAGCGACGCGAACGCGGCGGGGATCGCGAAGACCACGCCGACGATCAGGGTGCCGGCGACGGGCACCGAGGTACGCGGCGAGACCTTCTGGAGGACGGGCGGCACGAGCCCGTCACGGGACATCGACATCAGGATGCGGGACTGGGCGTACGTCACGGTCAGCACCACGGAGGCGATGGCGACGACCGCGCCGAAGGCGATCACGGCGCCGCCGACCGAGGAGCCGGTGACCGAGTTGACGACGTACGACAGCGCCGCGGGCCGGCCGCCGACCTGGCCGCCGCCGATGGCGCCGATCGCGGCGAGCGCGACCGCGCAGTACAGCAGGGTGACCAGGCCGATGCAGACGAGGATCGCGACGGGGATGTCCCGGCGTGGGTTCCTGGCCTCCTCCCCGGCCGTGGTGATCGCGTCGAAGCCGATGTAGGAGAAGAACGCGGCCGTGGTGCCCGCGCCGATGCCGCCGAGGCCCGCCGGCGAGAACGGGGTGAGGTTGCCGTGCTTGAAGGCGGAGAACCCGATGGCGCAGAAGGCGACGAGGATGGCGAGCTTGAGCACGGCCATCGCCGCGGTCGCCCGGGCGCTCTCGCGCACGCCGCGCACCAGCAGCAGGCAGGCCATGGCGATGACGAGGACGGCCGGGAGGTTGACGATCCCGCCGTCGCCGGGGCCGGCGGAGAGGTCGGCCGGGAGCTGCCATCCGGTGAGGCTGTGCAGCAGCTCGTTGACGTACTGGCTCCAGCCGACGGCGACCGCGGAGATCGAGATGCCGTACTCCAGCAGCAGGCACCAGCCGACCAGGAAGGCGGTGGTCTCGCCGAGGCCCGCGTAGGCGAAGGAGTACGAGGATCCGGAGACGGGGATGGCGCCGCCGAGCTCGGCGAAGGAGAAGGCGGTGAACACGCAGGTGATCGCGGCCAGCACGAAGGAGACGACGACGGCGGGACCGGCCTGGGCGACCGAGTCGGACAGGCCGACGAAGATGCCGGTGCCGACGATCGCGCCGACGCCGAAGCAGACGAGCTGGAACAGGCCCATCGTGCGCCTGAGGCCGTGGCCCGCGCGGTCGGCGCCGGACTCGGCGACCAGGAGGGCCGGGGACTTGATGCGAGGAGCGGACATGCGGGGGTGGTGCTCGTTTCTGGTGGTGCGGGGCGACCGCGGGGTGCCCCCTGCTCGTGGGAGCTCGGGGAAGGGTCGCGTTGCGGCGCCGGAAGGGGTGGCTCCGGGCCGCGGCTTGGACGGACGGCCGGTCAGGCCAGGGTGGCGACCATGATCGCCTTGATGGTGTGCAGCCGGTTCTCCGCCTCGTCGAAGACGACCGAGTGGGCCGACTCGAAGACCTCGTCGGTCACCTCCAGGGAGGTGCGGCCGTGTCGCTCGTGGATCCCGCGGCCGACCTCGGTGCCGAGGTCGTGGAAGGCGGGCAGGCAGTGCAGGAACTTCACGTCCGGGTTTCCGGTGGCGCGCAGCACGTCCATCGTCACGGCGTACGGGGCCAGGGCCTCGATCCGCTCGTCCCAGGCCTCCTTGGGCTCCCCCATGGAGACCCAGACGTCGGTGGCGACGAAGTCGGCGTCGCGTACGCCCTCCTCCAGGGACTCGGTGAGGGTGATGCGCGCGCCGCCGGCGGCGGCCAGCTCGCGGGCCCGGTCGACGATCCCCTGGGCGGGCCAGTAGCTCTTGGGGGCGACGAGCCGGACGTCCATGCCGAGCAGCGCGCCGGTGACCAGGTAGGAGTTGCCCATGTTGAAGCGGGCGTCGCCGAGGTACGCGAAGGCGGTCTCCGCCAGCGGCTTGCCGCAGTGCTCGGTCATGGTGAGCACGTCGGCGAGCATCTGCGTGGGGTGCCAGTCGTCGGTGAGTCCGTTGTAGACGGGAACGCCGGCGTGCGCGGCCAGCTCCTCGACCGTGTCCTGGCTGTCGCCCCGGTACTCGATCGCGTCGAACATCCGGCCGAGGACACGGGCGGTGTCCTTCACGGACTCCTTGTGCCCCATCTGCGACCCGGACGGATCGAGATACGTCGTCGAGGCGCCCTGGTCGGCGGCGGCGACCTCGAACGCGCAGCGGGTGCGCGTCGAGGTCTTCTCGAAGATCAGCGCGATGTTGCGGCCCCGCAGGTACGGCGTCTCGGTCCCGGCCCGCTTGGCGGCCTTCAGCTCGGCGGCCAGCCCGACCAGGGCGCGGAACTCCTCCTTGGTGAAGTCCAGCTCCTTGAGGAAGTGGCGGCCGGCGAAACCGGTCGGGACGTGCACCATCGGGGAGCTCCTGGGGCGGTGGAAGGAGAGCGGACTATGGAAGTCTATACGATGTTCCACATTTATATACAGGACCTCGCCGGGGTCCGGGATGCGAACCGCCCGGGTCTGTTGAACTCTGGAAGTCAAGGCCCGTTTCGGCCTCCTGCGTCGGCTCGGCCGCCGGGACCCGCAGGGCCCCCGCATCGCCCGAGGATGCCATGCGCGGCTCTCTGCCCGATCGAGGTGGTACCCGTGGATCTCAGGATGTCGGTCGAAGCCCGGGAGGAGTTCCTTGCCGGCCTCCACGTGGGAATCCTGGGGGTGAACGATCATCGTGACGGCGGTGGGCCGTTGCTGGTCCCGCTCTGGTACTCCTACCGGCCCGGTGGGCTGGTGGCGATCGAGACCGGGCGGAAGACGCTGAAGGCCCGCCTCGTCCGCGCCGCCGGGCGGTTCAGCCTCTGCGTGCAGGACGAGTCGGCCCCGTACCGCTACGTGAGCGTGGAGGGGCCGGTCGTGGGCGTCGAGGATCCGGTGCCCCCGGCCGAGCACGAGGCGCTGGCCCACCGGTACCTGGACGCGGACACCGCGTCGGCGTACCTGGCGGCCAACCAGGAGCAGCTGGTCGACGACGTCCTCATCCGCATGCGGCCCGAGAGATGGAGGACGGCCGACTTCTCCGCCTTCGCCGCCGAGTTCGACACCTAGTCCTCCTCCGTGCGGCGAGCGGTTCACGCGCAGCACAGACGGGACATCCCGATGGTCACTGACCCGATCACGCTTCCGGTGACGCCGGCGTGGAACGCGGGGACGGCGTGGTACCCGCGCGATCGCTGTCTGCATGAGCTGTTCGACTCCCGGGCCGCGCTGCGCCCGCGGGCGACCGCTTCCGTACAGCACGGCCGCAGCATCAGCTACGGCGAGCTGAGAGGCCGCTCCGACACACTGGCCGCCCGGCTGCTCGACTCCGGGGTGCGGCACGGCGACGGGGTCGGCGTGTGCGGGGGCCGGTCGCTGGAAGCGCTGGTCGCCTTTCTGGGCATCCTCAAGACCGGTGCGGCCTACGTCCCGCTCGACGACGCCTCCCCGCCCGGGCGGCTCCAGGCGATGGCGGAGGACGCCGGGGTGCACACCGTGGTGACGCTGCCCGGCAGTGTCTGCCGCATCCGGCGGGTGCGCACCCGCATCGCCCTGGACGGCTCGGCGCCGGCCGCGCCGGCCGCGCTCCCGAGAACCGGGGCACGCCCCGGGGACTGCGCCTATGTGATGTTCACCTCCGGCTCGACCGGCCGTCCCAAACCCGTGGCGGTCCCGCACTGCGGCGTGGTCCGGCTGGCCGCCTCCGATCTGGTGTGGCAGCGGCCTCGGCCCGGTGAGCGGGTGCTCCACGCCTACGGCCTCTCCTCGGACGCCTCCACGATCGAGATCTGGTCCACTCTGCTCGCCGGGGCCTGCGTGGTGATCGCGGATCAGGAGGAGCTGCTGTCACCGGCCGCCCTGGAGTCCCGGCTGCTGTCCGAGCGGGTCAGCATCGCCTACCTGACCACCGGGGTGTTCCACCACATCGGGCGCACCAGGCCGTCGGCCCTGCGGTCCCTGCGGTTCGCCTCGGCCGGCGGCGAGGCGATGGACCCGGAGCTGGCCCGCGCGATCGTGGCGGCCTGCCCGGACACCACCGTGGTCAACTTCTACGGCCCGACCGAGAACAGTGTGGTCTCCACCGCGCACCTGGTGGACGGTCTGCCTCCCGAGGCGACGGCGGTGCCGATCGGCCGGCCGCTGGAGAACTCCACCTGCTACGTGGTGCGGGCGGACGGCACGCTCGCGGACGCCGGCGAGGAAGGCGAACTCCTCGTCGGCGGGGACGGGCTCGCACTGGGGTACCTCGGCGACCCCGAGCTGACCGCCGAGCGCTTCGTCGACAACCGCTTCGAGCCCGGTACGCGGCTCTACCGCACCGGCGACCGGGTGGTCCGGCGCGCGGACGGCGTACTGGAGTACCGGGCGCGGGTGGACCGGCAGATCAAACTGCGCGGGCACCGCATCGAGCCGGACGAGATAGAGGCGCGGCTGCGGGCGGACGACGCGGTCGGCGAGGCCGTCGTCGAGCTGGAGGGCGACACCCTCATCGGGTACGTGACACCGGCCCGGCCCGGCCGGGCGCTTCCGCTGGACCGCATCCGCGGCGGTCTCGCGGCGTGGCTGCCCGCGGCCGCGGTGCCCGCGCGGCTGGTGGAGGTGGGGCGGTTCCCGATGAGCGCGGGGGGCAAGGTCGACCGCCGCCGGCTGCGCCTGCTGGCGGCCGCGGACACGGCCACCGCCCCCGCGCCCGGGCAGCACCCCGGGCCGGGTCCGCAGGAGTCGGCGGCGCAGGTGTGGCAGGTGGTGCTGGGCGTGCACCCGACGCCCGGGGACAGCTTCTTCGACATCGGCGGCGACTCCCTGCTGGCGGCCGAGGTCGTCACCCGCACACTCACCGCCTTCGGCCTCGACGTCCGGCACGGCCGCACCCTGGTCCGCAGTCTGCTGCGCTCCCCCACCCTGGAGGACTTCGCCGCCGCCGTCGCCGCCCTCACCTCGGTCGAGGACCAGCGGGCTCGAGCGGCCCCCGACGCCGGCACCGTGGACTTCCGCGCGGAGGCGCGGCTGGGCTTCGCCCTGCCACCGCCGCGCGGTCCGGAACCGGACTGGCGGCACCCCCGGGAGGTGCTGCTGACCGGCGCCTCCGGCTTCGTCGGCGCCTTCCTGCTGGACCGGCTGCTGCGTCGCACCGGCGCCCGTGTGCACTGCCCGGTGCGCGGCCGCGACGCCGCGCACGCCCGGCAGAAGGTGATGCGGAACCTGGCCCGCTTCAAACTCGCCACCACGGAGGCCGCCGACCGCGTCGTGTGCTTCCCCGCGGACCTCGCCGAGCCCGGCCTCGGTCTGGAACCGGACCGCGCCGAGGAGCTGGCCGACGCCCTCGACCTGATGATCCACGCCGCCGCGCAGGTCAACTTCCTCTACCCGTACGAGGCGTTGAGCCGCGCCAACGTGGAGGGGACCCGGCAGCTCGCACGCCTGGCGGCCGAACGCGCCGTGCCCGTGCACTTCTTCTCCACCATCGCGGTGCTGGCCGGCTTCGGCACCGCCGGTGTACGGCACGTGGACGAGGACCTGCCGCTCGACCATGCCGACCAGCTCACCATGGGCTACGCCGAGAGCAAGTGGGTGGCCGAGGAGGTGCTGCGCGACGCCGCCGGCCAGGGCCTGCCGGTGGCGGTCCACCGGCCGTACGAGATCACCGGTGACCGGCGCACCGGGGCGTGCAACACCGACACCGCGATCTGCTCACTGTTCAAGACGATCACCGAGACCGGGCTGGCCCCCGACATCCCGCTGCCGCTGGACTTCGTCCCGGTGGACTTCCTCACCGAGGCGGTGGTGCACATCGCCACCGCGCACCGCGCCGGCCACCGGACGTACCACATGACCAACCCCCGCCCGGCGAGCCTGCGCGACATGCTCGACCGGATGGACGCGGGCGGCCACCGGATCCGGCGGCTCCCCTACGAGGAGTGGGTGGACGACCTCGTCCGCCATGTCGCGCGGCACCCCACGAGCCCCACCGCCCCGTTCGTCTCCCTGTGCGTGGACCGCTGCAAGCAGGCGGACATGTCCGTCAAGGAGATGTACTTCGAGGGCACCTTCCCGTCCGTGGGGCGGGCCAACGTCGAGCGCGACCTGGCCGGCACGGGCCTGCGCTGCCCGCCCGTCGACGCCGAACTCCTGGACCGCTATCTGGAGTACTTCTACGCCACCGGCTACATCGAGCGCCCGTAGTCGAACGACCGCGGTCGAGAACCTGTAGCCGACGCCGCCTCAGCGGAGGAGTGAGCATGACCCCAGAGCCACCCGGCGCGCGGGCACCCGGCCCCGAGACCGACGTCCTGGACTTCCCGCTCCCGCCGCCGGGCACCATGGGGCCGCCCGAGAGGTGCGCGCAGCTGCGCGAGAGCCGCCCCGTGGCCAGGGTCGGGCTGCTGATGGACGCGACCGCCTGGTACGTCACCCGGTACGAGGACGTCCGGGCGCTGCTCGCCGACCCCCGGCTGGTCAGGCCGACCATCAACGACTGGCCGCCCCGTCCCGGCCCGGCCGCCGACGACGGGCCGAGCCTGGTCACCATGGCGGAACTGGACGGCCCCCGGCACCTGGCGCTGCGCAGGTCCGTGGCTTCGGCGTTCAGCGCCGGGGCCGTACGGGACCGGCTGCCGCGCGTTCGCGAACTCGCCGAGCGGCTGCTGGAGCAGTTCGAGGAAGGCGGCCCTCCCGGCGACCTGGTGGCCGGATTCACCGAGCCGTTCCCGCTGCTCGTGCTGTGCGACCTGGTGGGCATTCCCTCCCGGGACCGGGACTGGTTCCTGCCGGTCCTGGACGCCGCCCTGGACGGCATGGTGACCGCCGAGGAGGGACGCAGGGTCACCGACCTGCTGCGCGCGTACGTGGCCGAGCTGATCGCGCGGAAGCGGAGCCGGCCCGGCGACGACGTGCTGACCCTGCTGGTCCGCCAGTGCGAGGACGGGGCACTGACCGACGACGAGGTGACTGCCTTCGGGCTGTCCATGCTCACGGTCGGCTTCGGCATCAGCGGCTTCTTCCTGGCCGACTCGGTGCACACCCTGCTGCAACGGCCGGACCATTGGGCCCGGCTGCGCGACCACCGCGACCTCATGCCCGGCGCGGTGGAGGAACTCCTGCGGTACACGCCGGTGATGAACGGCACCGTGCTGCTGCTGGCCACCGAGGACATCGAGGTGGGCGGGCAGACCATCCGCCGGGGCGACGCCGTCATCCCCGTGCTGGCCTCCGCCAACCGCGACGGGAGCGTGTTCGCCGACGCCGACCGGCTCGACCTGTGCCGCGCGGACAACCCCCACCTCGCCTTCGGCCGCGGAGCACACAACTGCGTCGGCGCGCACCTGGCTCGCGCCGAACTGACCGTGGGACTGGAGACACTGCTCGACCGCTTCCCGCGACTGCGTCCGGCCGAGGGGCGACAGCCCCTCTGGGACGACCAGTCCGTCACCAAGTCACCGCTGACGCTCCCGGTCAGCTGGTGAGCCGACCCGCAGGCACCAGGGGAGGTCCACCCGTGAACACAACTCCGGAACCCGTCGTCGACGTGCCCGTCATCGACCTGCCTCTCCCGCCGCCGGGCACCATGGGCCCGCCCGAGGAGTACCGCCGGCTGCGCCAGGAGTGCCCCCTGGCCAAGGTCAGGCTGCCGATCGGCGCCACCGCCTGGTACGCCACCCGCTACGACGACGTCAAGGAACTGATCGCCGACGCCCGGCTGATCAGGCCGAGCATCACCGACTGGCCGGCCCGCCCTGGCCATGTCCCCGGTGACGAGCCGGGCCTGATCACGATGATGGAGCTGGAGGGCCCCCGGCACGCCGCCCTGCGCAGAACCCTGAGCGAGCCGTTCAGCGTCCGGTCCGTGCGGAGCAGGCTGCCGCGCATCCGGCGGTCGGCCGACCGGCTGCTCGATCCGTTCGTCGGCAGCGACCAGCCCGGCGACCTGGTCGTCCGGTTCCTGGAGCCGTTCCCCGTCATGGTGATGTGCGATCTCGTCGGCATCCCCTACGAGGACAGCGACTACTTCCTGCCCAGGGCGGACGCCGCGCTCGGGGCCATCCTCACGCTGGAGGAGGGCCGCGAGGCCACCTCCCAACTGCGCGAGTACATCACCTCGCTGCTCGACCGGAAGCGGCGCGAGCCCGGCGACGACATGCTCACCCCGCTGGTCCGCGCGTGCGAGCGCGGCGCTCTGGACCACGAGAGCGCGGTGAGCTTCGGGCTGTCCATGCTGGTCGCCGGCTACCGCACGAGCACCATGTTCCTGGCCGACGCGGTGCTGACCCTGCTGACCGTGCCCGGCGCGTACGCACGCCTGCGCGACCACCGCGCCCTCATGCCGGGCGCGGTGGAGGAACTCCTGCGCTATGTACCGGTGATGAACGGCGTCGTCGTCCTCCAGGCCGTCGAGGACATCGAGGTGCGCGGCCGGACGATCCGCGCCGGCGACGCCGTGCTGCCCGTCCTCGCCGCGGCCAACCGCGACGAGAGCGTGTTCACCGACGCCGACCGGCTCGACCTGTGCCGCGCGGACAACCCCCACCTCACCTTCGGCCGCGGAGCACACAACTGCATCGGCTCCCACCTGGCACGCGCCCAGATGACCGTGTGCCTGGAGGCCCTGTTCGACCGGCTCCCGAACCTGCGTCCGGCCGAAGACCACCACCCCATCTGGGAGGACGACTCACCGAGCAAGTCACCCCTCACCCTTCCGGTCAACTGGTGAGCGCCGTCGACTGGTGAGCGACTCCTTGCCGAAGTCGCCCACGGCCCGCCCGGCTCAGGCCACCGGCTTGCCGTAGACGGCCATCTCGTAGATCGAGTAGCCCCAGGTCGTGCGGCGCTCGACGCCCTGCATCCGGATGTAGGACACAGGCTCGTCGCCCGTCAGCCGGATGACGTCGGTTCCGCACTCGGCCGGGGCCATGGTCGCGGCGGTGGTCCAGCTGACACCGTCCGCGGAGGTCTCCAGCCGGTACCGCTCGGCGCACGCGGCTTCCCAGGCGAGGGTCACGGCCGCTACCTTCGCGGGTGCGGCGAGCTTGATCTGCGCCCAGGCGTCGTCCTGGTAGCCGGAGGCCCAACGGGTGCCCATGTCACCGTCGTTGATGTACCGAGCGGCCAGCCGGTCGAGGTCCTGCTCCACGCTGGACGCGGTCGCCGTGCCCGCCAGGGCCAGGTTCTCCGTGCCGCCCGCCACGTCCCACAGGCCGAGGCGCACGTCGGCCTGGACGAGGAAGGTGTCCAGGACGCCGTCACCGATCTTCGGCTGGACGCTGCCCCAGGTGTTGCGGGCCGGGTCCACCCGTACGGCCGCCGCCTGGCGCTGGAGGTCGCGGGAGGTGGTGAGCAGCTGCTGCGCACGGTCCGCGTCGCCCGCCTGCCGGGCCGCGAGCGCGTCGACCATGGCGATGGTCGCCCGCCCCCACTGCTCGGTCGCCTTCAGCCAGGGCTCCGCGTCGGCCACGAAGCCCGGCTCCACGGCTCCGCCGCGGATGACGGCGGGTGCGTCGGCGATGGCGGCGGCGTAGTCCCGCAGCTCGGCCAGTGCCTCGGTGCGCCGGCCCGCGTCCCACTCCTGCCAGAACCGCTTGACCCGGGCGTCGAGCGCCGGGGCCTGCGGCTGCCACGGCTTCGCGCCGAACGTGGGGGCGAGGTGGTTCAGGTCGGCGAAGACGGCCAGTGCCCCGGCGGCCGCGTGGTCGCCCCCGGCGAGGTAGGACAGGGCGCGGGGCCAGCTCGACGCCGCGTCGTAGGCACGGTCGTTCCAGGTGAAGTCGGCCGTTCCGAACACCGCGACCTTGCTGGCGTAGGGCTGGTTCATGGGGTTGGCGACGATGCCGCTGAGGTGGTCGCCGAGTCCCGCCTCCCGCTTGTCGTAGGGCGCGAGCAGCAGCCGCCCCCGGGTGTTGCCGAAGTCGTTGACGGGATAGTTGTCCCAGACGAAGACCTTCCGGCCGAACAGCTTCGACACGGCGTCCGCCTGGCTGTTGGTGATGGAGGGCGGGACGACGTCGGTCCCGGTCCACATCACGACGACCTTCGGGTCCAGGGTGGCCCGCATGGTCTGCTTGTACGCGGTGTCGGTCAGGTCGCCGTACTCGGTGGGCACCATCTGGAGGGCCTGGGTGCCCTCGTGGGTGTCCACGAAGGTGCGCTGGACGTCGTTGAGGAGGTCCACCTGCGCCCTGGCGGCGGCGGCCTGCCCCGGCGCGCCGAACTTCTGCCGGTCGCCGTCGCAGTTCCACCGGGTGTAGCTGATGTCGTCCAGCGGGATGGAGAAGGCCCGCCCGCCCAGGTCGTACACCGCCTGGAGCTTCGCCTTGAGCGCCGCGCGGTCCGCCGGGTCGGAGTAGCAGATGGACCCGCCCGGGGAGACCGCGAAGGTGAACCGGACGTGGTTGGCGCTCGCGCGCCGCACCAGGGTCCCCAGCTCGGCGAGTTTGCCGGCCGGATACGCCTCGCGCCACTTGTCCCGGTGGTACGGGTCGTCCTTGGGGGCGTAGACGTAGGTGTTGGCCTTGACGTCGCCGTAGAAGTCCATCTGGTCCAGCCGTTCGGCGGCGGACCACGGCTGACCGTAGAAGCCCTCGATGGTGCCCCGCAGCGGCATCGACGGGTGGTCACTTGCCTCGGCGCCCGCGATGCGCCACTCGTCTCCGCCGCGGACGAACAGCTGCCGCAGGGTCTGCACGGCGTAGAACTGCCCGGCGGCGTCCGTGCCGCCGAGCGCGACCTGGCGCTGCGGCCCGCTCGTGTCGACCCGCAGCGCGTACCCCTCGGTGTGTCCGGGAACGCGGGTGTCGCCGAGTGCCTCGGCGATGTCGGGTCTGGTGGCGGGGCCGAGGCGTACGGTGAGCAGTCCCGCGGGGACGGCCCGGTCCGGGGTGACGACGTCGACGCGGTCGGCGCCGTGGGCCCGCAGCTCGCGCACGAGACGGTCCCGGGCGGCGGTGTCTGTGCCGTCGTCGGCGACGACGACCACCCGCCCGGTGACGTCGGCGTCGGCCCCGGCGCGGGAGAGGGACTGCGGGACCGGTGAGACGGCGGGCAGCCCCTGCCCCGGCGCGCGTGCGGGTTCGGCGTGGGCCTGCGGGACCAGTGCGAGGTGTCCGGCCGTCAGGCCCGCGGCCAGGAGACAGGAAGTGAGCAGCGAACGGCGGTTCTTCACGGATGCGTGCTTCATGGATGTCCAATTCCTCTAAGCGGTGCCACCGTTGGCGAAGGCCGTCGTCGGCACCGCCGGTCCGGGGCGCCGGGGGCACGGCCTTGCCGCACGGGTGACCTGGGACGGCGTTCCCGGCGGTGCTCAACAACGCCGTGAGGCCGACGGTTTGACCGTCGGCCGCACTGGCGCACGGCAGATCGAGCCTCCTCACTCCTCTCCGGGCAGCACTCACCGGGACCACAGGTGGACGAAGACTTCCGGGCGTCACGCTCGCACAGGAACCAGATGTCGTCTAGACCACTCACCGCCGGAGGGCCGTCCGCGACGCCACCGCGCCGCCCGGCCGCTCACTCGGCGTGGACGACCTCCCCCGCGACCAGGGTGAGCACGGCGCGGGTGCCACAGACGTGGGTGTCGGGGGCGAGGATGTCCCGGTCGAGGACGGCGAGGTCCGCGGCCATGCCCTCGCGCAGCAGGCCGACTTCGTCGTCGTTGCCGTTCACCCAGGCCGAGCCGGCCGTGTAGGCGCTCAGGATGTCAGTCAGCTCCAGCCGTTCGTGGGGCACGAACGGGCGGTCGGCGCCCGGCCATCCGGCGTGCGCCGAACCGGGCGGTTCGGTGCGGTGCACGGCGACGTGCATGGCCTGCCACGGGTCGGCCGTGGTGACCGGCCAGTCGCTGCCCCCGGCGAGCCGCGCGCCGCTGTCCAGCAGCCGGCGGAAGGGGTACTGCCGGCCGGCCCGCGCCTCGCCCAGCAGCGGGTTGGTCAGCTCGTCGGTTTGCTGGTGGTGGCTCGCCCACAGCGACTGGACGTTGGCCGCCACCCCCAGCGCGGCGAAGCGGCCGATGTCCGCGTCGTCGACCAACTGCACATGGGCGATGTGATGGCGCCGCTGCCGCGCCCCGTTGGCACCGGCCGCGGCCTCGACCGCGTCCAGGCACTCGCGCACCGCCCGGTCGCCGATCGCGTGGAAGTGCACCTGGAAGCCGGCGGCGTCCAGCCGGGTCACCGCCTCGGCGAGCAGTGCGGCGGGCACGTTGGAGTGGCCGAGGTTGCCGGTGGCGCACCCGCAGGAATCCAGGTACGGCTCCAGCAGGGCACCGGTGCCGTTCTCCAGCACACCGTCCTGCATCACCTTCACCGCACCGGCCCGGAAGCGGCGGCCGGGCTCGCCGCGCCGCGCCACCAGGTCGTCGAGCTGCTCCAGGCCGCGGTCGCGGTCCCACCACAGGGCACCGACGACCCGGGCCCTCAGCAGCCCCTCCGCGTCGGCCCGCCGGTAGGCGGCGAGCGTGTCGCCGGCCCCGCCGTAGGCGCCGACGATGGCGTCCTGCCAGCCGGTGACGCCGTACCGGAAGAGGTGCGTCTGCGCGTGGCTCAGCGCCGCGAGCTGGTCCTCGACGGTGTCCTGCGGGAGCAGCCGGGCCACCAGGTCCATGGCGCTCTCGTGCAGCACCCCGGTGGGCCGGCCGGCCGCGTCGCGCTCGATCCGCCCGGCCGGCGGGTCCGGGGTGGCCGCGTCGATCCCGGCGCGCTCCAGTGCCACCGAGTTGACCCACGCCGAGTGGTGGTCGGCGTTGGGCAGGAACACCGGCCGGTCCGTTACGACCGCGTCCAGCGGTTCCCGGGTGGGCCAGCCGCCGGGGAAGCAGTCCATGCTCCAGCCGCCGCCCAGGATCCACGGCCGGCCCGGGTGGGCGGCCGCGTACTCGCGGACGGCCGCGAGGCAGCTCGCGGCGTCGGCGGCGCCGGTGAGGTCGCAGCGCAGCGCCTCCAGGGCGCCCCAGACCGGATGGATGTGCGCGTCCTGGAGGCCGGGCACCACGGTCCGGCCGGCCAGGTCGAACGTCTCGGACGGACGGTCGGCGGCCCGGCGTACCTCGGCGTCGGTGCCGACGGCCGTGATCCGGCCGCCGGACACGGCGACGGCCGTCGCGTCGGGGCGCCGCGGATCGCCGGTCCACACCCGGCCGCCGTGCAGGACGAGGGTCATGTGTCGGCCCCGTGGGTGCGCACCACGTACACCTTGCGGAGGGTCTCGTGGACCTGCCAGGTGCCGCGCCAGCCGGCCGGCATGGTCAGGGTGGCGCCCGGGCGCAGCTCGACGTCCGCACCGCCCTCGGTACGGACGGTGGCGGATCCGGTCAGCACCTGGCAGACCTCGTCGTAGCCCTCGCGGGTGGCGGTGAAGTGGCCGGGGTCGCACTCCCAGACACCGACCTCGACCAGCCCGTCGGGCGACTGCCACAGAGTGCGGGTGGTCTCCTGCTGGCCGGTGGTGCTGGTGGGCTTGGGCGTCACGGGGGGCAGGTCGGCGCTCGCCGCGTCGGCGAGGAAGGCGACGGCGGGGACGAGGGCGGTGGTGTCCATCGGGGTCTGCTCCTTTCAGCGTCCGCTGATGACGTTGGCGACGCGTGCGATGACGGAGGTGCGCTCCAGACCGGAGTTCTCGTGCCGGTCGGCGGCGCGGTAGGCGACGTAGAGGCTGCGCACGCCGAGCCAGCGCAGCGGCTCCGGCTCCCAGCCGCGCACCTTGCGGCCGACCCAGGGCAGCCGGGTGAGGTCGGTCCGCTGACCGAGGATCAGGTCGCGCAGGGTGCGTCCGGCGAGGTTGGTGGTGGTCACGCCGTGCCCGACGTAGCCGCCGGCCCAGCCGAGGCCGGTGTCCCGGTCCAGGTGGACGGTGGCGCACCAGTCGCGCGGCACGCCCAGCACTCCGGACCAGGTGTGGTCGATCGCCACGCCCTCGGTGGCCGGGAAGTGCTGCCTGAGGATGGCCTGGAGCTGCGTCTGAGTGGCGGCCCGGGTCTCGCCGCGCTGGTCGACGTGGGAGCCGAACATGTACGGGATGCCGCGCCCGCCGATGGCGATGCGGCCGTCGGTGGTGCGCTGGATGTAGCAGTACGAGTTGGCCTCGTCCCCGATCAGTTCGGCGCCGCGCCAGCCGATCTCCTCCCACACGGAGGCGGGCAGCGGCTCGGTGACGATCATGCTGCTGTTCATCGGCAGCCAGACCCGGCGGTGGCCGCGCAGCCCGGCGGTGAACCCCTCCAGTGCCCGGATCACGTACGACGCCCGGACGGTGCCGTGGGTGGTGACCGCCTCGCGCGGTCGGATCTCGGTGACCTCGGTGCCCTCGTAGACGGCGACGCCCATCCGCTCGACGACGTCGGCCAGGCCCCGGACCAGCTTGGCGGGCTGGATGCGGGCGCAGTGCGGGCTCCACTGGGCGTAGCGGGCGCCGGCCACGCGGACCCGCTGGGCGAGTTGGTCCACGTCGAGTTCGACCAGGTCGTCCTCGCCCCAGCCCTCGGTGCGCAGCGTCGGCAGCCCTTCGCGCAGCCGCCGCTCCTGCGCGGCGTTGGTGGCGACGTGCAGCAGCCCGTCCTTCTGGATGTCGGCCTCGATGCCCTCCTCGGCGGCGACCCGGATGACCTCGTCGACGGAGGAGAACATCTCCCGCTGCATGGCGACGGCCGGCTCCCGGCCGTGCGACTTGGCGTAGCGGCGCATCTGGCCGGGCGGCTCGGCGCTGAGCCAGCCGCCGTTGCGACCGGAGGCGCCGAAGCCGGCGAACTCCTTCTCCAGGACGGCGATCCGGAGGTCGGGCTGGGCCTGCTTGAGGTAGTAGGCGGTCCACAGGGAGGTGTAGCCGCCGCCGACGAGGGCGACGTCGACGTCCAGGTCGCCGGGCAGGGCGGGGCGGCGGGCGGGGACGCCGCTCTCCCGGAACCAGAAGGAGACGTCGCCGTTGACGAAGGTGGGGGTGGTGGCCGGGGTGGTGCTCATCGTCCGCTCTCTTCCGTGGCGGCGACCGGGATCCGGTCACCGGAAGTGGGTGGGTGGGTGGTGCCGGAGGGGTCGTCGAGCAGGACGCCCCGTTCGACGTCCCAGACCACGGTGACCTCGTCGCCGTGGCGGACGCCGGAGAGCCGGTCGGCCTGCTCGCGGGCGAGCAGCACGGTGCCGTCGGGCAGGGCGAGTTCGAGCTTGCGGCCGGAGCCCAGGTATATCTCCTGGGTGACGCGGGCGGACAGCGCGTTGACCTCGGGTGCGACGGGCTCGGCGGGCGGCTGCACCCGCAGGTGCTCGGGGCGGACCACGACGGCGGCCGCACCGCCCTCGGGCAGCCGTCCGGCGACGCGTACGGTGCGGTCGCCGACGCGCAGGCAGGAGTCGTCGCCGTCCGGCTCGACGCGTCCCCGGACGGTGGAGGACTCGCCGAGGAACTCGGCCACGAAGAGGCTGCGGGGCTTTTCGTAGAGTTCGCTCGCCGTGCCGACCTGCTGGACGCCCCCGTCGTTGAAGACGGCGATGCGGTCCGACAGGACCAGCGCCTCCTCCTGGTCGTGGGTGACGAAGACGAAGGTGGAGCCGACCTCCTGGTGCACCCGCTTGATCTCCAGCTGGAGGGATTCGCGCAGCTTCTTGTCGAGAGCGCCGAGCGGCTCGTCCATCAGCAGCACGCTCGGCTCGTAGACCACGGCCCGGGCCAGGGCGACCCGCTGCTGCTGTCCGCCGGAGAGTTCGCGCGGCCTGCGGTGGCCGTAGCCGCCGAGCCGTACCGTCTCCAGGGCCGCCTCGACCATCTCGGCGCGGCGGGCCCCCGGCACCTTGCGCTGCTTGAGCGGGAAGGCGACGTTCTCCGCCACGGTCATGTGCGGGAAGAGCGCGTAGTGCTGGAAGACCATGCCGATGTCGCGCCGGTGCGGCGGAAGGTCCTGCATCTGCCTGCCGCCGATGGTCAAGGTGCCGGAGGTGGCGGCGGTGAATCCGGCGATGATGTTGAGGGTGGTGGTCTTGCCGGAACCGCTGGGGCCCAGCAGGGTCATGAACTCGCCCGGTTCGATGACCAGGGAGACGTCGTCGACGGCGACGGAGTCCGCGTACTCCTTGCGCACCTGCGCCAGTTCGATACGGGCTCCGCGCGCCTTGATGAGGCTGGTCTCAGCGGACACGGTTCCTCCTGGCGGTGGCGAAGGTGGCGGCCAGCACGAGCACCGTGGTGAAGACGATGATCAGGGTGGCGGCCGCGGCGATGGTGGGGTCGGTGTCCCTGGTCACGCTGGCGAACATCCTGACCGGCAGGGTCTGCAGGTAGGGGCTCTGGATGAACAGCGAGACCACGACCTCGTCGAAGCTGGTGACGAAGGCGAACAGGGCACCGGAGACGACGCCCGGGGCGATCATCGGCAGGGTCACCTGCCGGATGGCGCCCCACCGGGTGGCGCCGCAGATCAGTGCGGCGTCCTCCAGCCGCCGGTCGAAGCCGCGCAGGCTCGCCGTGACCGGGATGATCACGAACGGCAGGGCCAGCACGGTGTGGGCGGTGACGAAGCCGAGCAGGGTGCCCAGCAGGTTGTACTGGAGGAAGAGCGCGTACACACCGATCGCGACCACCACGGTCGGCACGATCATGGGGGCCAGCAGCAGCCCGTACGACGCCTTCACCCAGCGTGATCCGGACCGGGTGAGCGCGATCGCGGCGGCCGTGCCCAGGACGGTGGCCACCACCGCGACCAGGGCGCCGACCTGGAGCGAGGAGAGCAGCGCCTCGGTCCACCGGGGGTCGGTGAAGAAGTTGGTGTACCAGCGGGTGGACCAGCCGCTCGGCGGGAACACCAGGGACGCCTTGTCGGTGAAGCTCAGCGGGATCACCACGAGCGTCGGCGCGATGAGCCAGAGGCCCACCAGCGCGCTGAACGCCCACAGCGCGATCCGCGCGGGTGCGGTCCTCATCGGGCACCTCCCCTGTTGCGGGTGAACCGCAGGACGACGCCGACCAGTCCCAGCAGGACCAGCGTCACCGCCAGCAGCACCACGCCCATCGCTCCGCCGCGGCCCCACGCGAGCAGCCCGTTGACCTGGGTGAAGATCTGCTGCGAGATCAGTGCCTGGTCGGGCGAGCCCAGGAGCGCCGGGGTGACGTAGAAGCCGAGCGAGGTGATGAACACGGTCAGCGCGCCGGCGCCCACACCGGGCAGCGACAGCGGCACGAAGACCCGCAGGAACGCGGTGACCGGGCGCGCCCCCATGCCCTGCGCGGCGTCGAGGAGACGGCGGTCGATGCCGCTCATCACCGCGTACAGCGGCAGCACCATGAACGGCATCAGCACCTGCGACATGCCGATCACCACGCCGGCGGGGGTGCGGATCAGTTGCAGCGGGCCCAGCCCCACGGTGCCGAGGATCTGGTTGACCACGCCGCTGTCCTGGAGCAGCACCACCCAGGCGAAGGTGCGCACCATCAGACTGGTCCAGAACGGCAGCAGCACCAGCAGGGTGAGCCAGATCCGCGCCCGGGCGCCGACCACGGTCATCAGGTAGGCGTACGGGTAGGAGAGCACCAGGGTCACCAGGGTGACGACGGCGCCGACGGCCAGTGTGCGCACGAGCGTGGCGAGGGCGACATCGCTGGTGAAGAACCAGGAGTAGTTGCCCGCGCCGGGTGCCGGTTCGCTGACGCTGCGCCAGGCCATCAGGCCCAGCGGCACCAGGAAGAGCACGGCCAGCAGGACCAGCGCGGGCAGCAGCAGCCACCCCCACCGGCCGCCGGCGCCCTTGCGGGGCCGGCCGCCGGTGGCCGGGGAGGCGATCTCGATCAGGGCTGTCATGGGTTACCGCGCCAGCCAGTCGGACCACTTCGGGATGACCTGCTCCTGGTTCTCGGCCCACCAGGCGTTGTCCAGCTTGAGGGCCTGCGCCTGGCGCTCGGGGGTGGAGGTGAGGTACTCCTTCGCAATCGCGTCGACCTTGGGCTTGGCGTCGGAGTTGATCGGCGAGTACGAGGTCAGCTCGGTGAGTTTGGCCTGCTGGTCGGCGCCCAGGTAGTAGTTGATGAGCGCCATGGCGGCCTTGGGGTTCTTGGCGCCCTTGGGCACCGCGAGGGAGTCCGCGATCGGCATGAACTGGTTCCACTGCGGGGCGAACTTGGCGCCGTTCTTCACGGCCGAGTAGGCACGGCCGGTCCACACCATCGCCATGGAGACCTCACCCGACTCCAGCAGCTGCTGGGAGCGGGCGCCGGTGTCCCAGAAGACCAGGGAGGAACGCACGCTGGTGAGCTTCTTCAGGGCCCGGTCGACATCGAGCGGGAAGAGCTTATCGGGGGCGACCCCGTCCGCGATCAGCGCCGCCTCCAGCGGGCCGGGGGCCGCGTCCGAGGGCACGCCCGGGATGCCGCGCTTGCCGGGGAACCTGGCGGTGTCGAAGAAGTCCGCCCAGCTCTTCGGCGGGTTGTCGCCGAACTTGGACTTGTCGTACATCAGCACCATGCCGTACGTCATGGCCGGCACCGAGCACTTGCCCACCATGTCCTTGGGCAGCTTCGAGGTGTCGACGACGGCGCTGTCGAGCGGCATCAGCAGCTTGCCGCACTGGCGTTCGGCCCAGATGGAGTCGGTGTCCACCACGTCCCAGGTGACGTTCTTGGCGTCGACCTGCGCCTTGAGCTTGGTGTAGTCGGTCGGTCCGTCGGAGAGCATCCGCGCTCCGGAGTCCGTGGCGAACGGCTTGACCGCGGCCGACTCCTGGCCGTCCTGGTAGATGCCGCCGTAGGAGGCGAAGGTGAGGGTGACGCCGTCGAGCGCGCCCTTCTTCACCTTGCCGGCCACGGCCGGGCCGGGGCCGAGGTCGACGTCGGCGGCGGCCGGGCCGGTGCCGGCGCAGCCGGTGAGGGTCAGCAGCAGGGCGCCGGCGGCAGCGGCACACCCCATGATTTTGCGTGATATTCCGGGCATGACTGTCTCCAAGGAGGACGGTGAAGACACAAGGGGACCGAGAGAGCGCGGCGCGGAGCGCACGGCTGCAGGGCACGGCGGCGCGCCGCGCGGGAGGGGCACGGTGAAGAGGGGGCGGGCGCGCCGCGGGCAGGAGTGGGGAGGGATTGCGGGCGGATGGGGTGCGGGTGGGGAGGGGTCAGTCCGGGGTCGGCGGGCTGATGATCCAGAGGATCTCGGCGGGCTCTTCGTGGCCGTTGACCACGCGGTGCGGTACCGAGGAGCGGTATTCGATGCTGTCGCCGGCCTCCAGGTCGTGGGCCCGGCCGTCGAGTTCGACCCGCACGGCGCCGCTGATCACCAGGAGGATCTCCTGCGAGTCGCCATGGGTGTAGGCGTCGTCACCGGTGGAGGCCCCTGGGTCGAACTCGCCCGCGTACACCTCGAGATGACTGAGCGGGCGCTGCGAAATGAGTAATTTGCGACTGCCTGGAGCGGTGTGCAGCATCGGCCGGTCGGCCCGCCGCACCACTCTCGGACCGGGCCGGCCGTCCTGGTCGAACAGGTCGGCCACGGTCAGACCGAGCGCCACGGCGATCCGCCGCAGCATGCCGATGGAGCAGTTCACCTGCCCGCGTTCCAGCTGACTGAGGAACCCGGGGCTGGCCTGCGCCGCCTCCCCCAGGGCCCGCAGCGACATCCGCCGCATCAACCGGTACTCCCGGATGCGGGCCCCCAGCGCCGCGTCGGCGGCACCGTCGGTGACACCACCGAAGGGGTCCGGCAACGAACGATCAGCCATGGGCGAACACCTGATAAGTCTTCAGCGAACACTTTGTTCGCTGGGGTGATACGGACCGTACGCCGAGGTGATCTGCGATACAAGACCCTCTCCACGCCGTCACCGGAACGTGATCACCCGCGTGCGGGCTACCCCGCTACGGCGTCCCTTTCGACCGGGCAGCTCATGCAGCGCGGGCCGCCCCTGCCCCGGCCCAGTTCGCTGCCGGGGATCTCGATGACCTCGATGCCCTGCTTGCGCAGGTGGGTGTTGGTGGTGGCGTTGCGCTCGTAGGCGACGACGACGCCGGGTTCGACGGCGAGGACGTTGCAGCCGTCGTCCCACTGCTCGCGCTCGGCCGCGTGCACGTCCTGGGTGGCGGTCAGGACCCGGATCTCGCTGAGCCCCAGCGCGGCCGCGATCGCGCGGTGCATATGCTCCGCCGGATGGTCGGTGACCTTCAACTCCTTCTCCTCGGAGCCCGGTTCGATGGTGTACGAGCGGAGCATGCCGAGCCCGGCGTACTGCGTGAAGGTGTCGCCGTCGATCATGGTCATCACGGTGTCGAGGTGCATCACGGCACGCCGCTTGGGCATGTCGAGCGCGACGATCGTCCGGGCCGATCCGGCGGCGAACAGCTTGTGCGCGAGCATCTCCACGGCCTGGGGCGTGGTCCGCTCGCTCATGCCGATGAGCACGGCGCCGTTGCCGATCACGAGCACGTCCCCGCCCTCGATGGTGGACGGGTAGTCGGCCTGCCCCTCGGACCACACATGGAACGTCTCCCCCCGGAACAGGGGGTGGTACCGGTAGATCGCCTCGAAGTGGACGGTCTCGCGCTGCCGGGCGGGCCAGCGCATGGCGTTGATGGACACGCCGTCGTAGATCCAGGCGGAGGTGTCGCGGGTGAAGAGGTGGTTGGGCAGCGGGCCGAGCAGGAAGTCGTCCAGTTCCATGGCGTGGAAGCGCACGGACGTCGGCTCCGCGTGGGCGGCCAGGAACTCCCGCTTGGTCATGCCGCCGACGAGGGCCTCGACCAGTTCGGCGGCGGAGAGGGTCTCGAAGGCGGCCCGCAGGTGATCGGTGGCGAGCGGCCCGTACTCCTTCTCGTCGAAGACGCGGTCCAGGACGAGCGAGCGGGCCGACGGGATCTCCATCGCCTCGGTCAGCAGATCGCCGAAGAGGTGCACGGCGACTCCGCGGTCGCGCAGCACGTCGGCGAACCCGTCGTGCTCGGCACGCGCCCGGCGCACCCACAGCACGTCGTCGAAGAGGAGGGCGTCCTTGTTACTGGGGGTGAGCCTTTTGAGCTCGAGATCGGGCCGGTGCAGGATGACGCGGCGCAGCCGCCCGGCCTCGGAGTCGACATGGAATCCCATGCCTCCATCCTGGCCAACGGCGGCCGATTTCACCCTCCGCGCGCCTGTTTCCAGCACCTCCTTTTTTCGTCACCTTGACGAGAGCCAGGAAGCGCTGTGGCGCTCGGGGGCAGGACCGCCGGGCCGGCCGGGGCCCGGGAGCAATCCCCCGGGCCCCGGCGGGAGGTCCCCGTCACAGTCGGGGGTCCACCGGCTCCGACTCCAGCGCGAGCACGCCGAACACCGCCTCGTGCACCCGCCACAGCGGTTCGCCGTCGGCCAGGCGGTCCAGGGCCTCCAGGCCGAGGGCGTACTCGCGGATCGCCAGGGAGCGCTTGTGGTTGAGGAAGCGGTGACGCAGACGGGCGAGGTTGTCCGGGCGGGTGTACTCGGGACCGTAGATGATCCGCAGGTACTCGCGGCCGCGGCACTTGATGCCGGGCTGCACCGGACGGCCCGTCTCTCCGCGCACCAGCGCGCCCAGCGGCTTGACGACCATGCCCTCGCCGCCGCGGCCGGTCATCTCAAGCCACCAGTCGACGCCCGCCCGCACCGACTCCGGGTCGGCCACGTCGACGTACAGGCGGCGGGTGCTCTGGAGCAGACCGGTGGCGTCGTGCTCCACGAGCCGGTCGATCAGCGCCAGTTGCCCGTCGTGCGGCATCCCGGCCAGGCTGCGGCCCTGCACGGCCAGGATCTGGAACGGTGCCAGGCGGACGCCGTCCAGGCCGTCGGTCGGCCAGCAGTAGCGGCGGTACGCGGCCGTGAACGCGGCCGCGTCGGCGGCCCGTTCGCGCTGGCGGTCCAGCAGGTCCGTCACGTCGACACCGCGCGCCGCGGCGCCCTCCAGGGCGGCCAGCGCTTCCGGGAACACCGCGCCGGAGGCCGCGCCGACCGCCGCGTACTGCGAGCGCAGCAGCCCGGAGGCCTTCAGCGACCACGGCATCAGCTCGCCGTCGAGCAGCAGCCAGTCGGTGTCGAGGTCCGCCCACAGGCCGGCCTCGGTGACCGCCGTGCGCAGCCGGCCGAGTATCTCCTCGGTGACCGACGGGTCGTCGAAGAAGGGACGGCCGGTGCGGGTGTAGAGCGAACCGGTCGGGCCGTCCACTCCGAACCGCCCGCGCGCCGCGTCCGCGTCCCGGCAGACCAGGGCCACCGCCCGCGAGCCCATGTGCTTCTCCTCGCACACGACCCGGGCCGCCCCGTCCTCCCGGTACTGGGCGAACGCCTCCTCCGGGTGTTCCAAGTAGCCGTCGACCTTCGAGGTCGCCGTCGGCGCCATGGTGGGCGGCAGGTACGGAAGCAGCCGCGGGTCGACCGCGAAGCGGCTCATGACCTCCAGCGCCGCCGCCGCGTTCTCCTCGCGCACGGCGACCCGGCCGGCGTGCCGCGTCTCGACGCCCCGGCGGCCGTGCACGTCACCGAGGTCCAGCGGACGCCCGTCGTGCCCGCCGGGTGCCTCGGTGCGCAGCGGCCTGGCCGGCTCGTACCAGACCCGCTCGGCCGGTACGTCGACCAGCTCCCGCTCCGGCCAGCGCAGTGCGGTCAGCTTGCCGCCGAACACCGCGCCGGTGTCCAGGCAGATGGTGTTGTTCAGCCAGGTGGCCTCCGGGACCGGGGTGTGGCCGTAGACCACGGCCGCCCGGCCGCGGTAGTCCTCCGCCCACGGGTAGCGCACCGGCAGGCCGAACTCGTCCGTCTCCCCCGTGGTGTCGCCGTAGAGCGCGTGCGAGCGCACCCGGCCCGAGGTGCGGCCGTGGTACTTCTCCGGCAGACCGGCGTGGCTGACCACCAGCCGCCCGCCGTCGAGGACGTAGTGGCTGACCAGACCGTCGATGAACTCCCGCACCCGCGCCCTGAACTCCTCGCCCTCCCCCTCCATCTGCGCGATGGTCTCGGCGAGTCCGTGGGTGTGCTGGACCTTGCGCCCCTTGAGGTGGCGCCCGTACTTGTTCTCGTGGTTGCCCGGCACGCACAGCGCGTTGCCCGCCTCCACCATGGACATCACCCGGCGCAGCACACCCGGGCTGTCCGGGCCGCGGTCGACCAGGTCACCGACGAAGACCGCGGTACGGCCCTCGGGGTGCGCCCCATCGGTGTAGCCCAACTTGGCGAGCAGCGCCTCCAGTTCGGCGGAGCAGCCGTGGATGTCGCCGATCACGTCGAACGGGCCGGTGAGGTGGGTGAGGTCGTTGAAGCGCTTCTCGGTGACGACCGACGCGTTCTCGACCTCGTCGACTCCGCGCAGTACGTGCACCTTGCGGAAGCCCTCGCGCTCCAGGTGCCGCAGCGAGCGCCGCAGTTCGCGGGTGTGCCGCCGGATCACCCCGCGCGGCATGTCGGCCCGGTCGGTGCGGGCCGCGTTGCGCTCGACGCACACCTCCTCCGGCACGTCGAGCACGATGGCGATGGGCAGCACGTCGTGGCTCTTCGCCAGGTCGATCAGCCGGCGCCGGGCGTCCTGCTGCACGCTGGTGGCGTCGACGACGGTACGGCGGCCGGCCGCCAGGCGCTTGCCGGCGACGTAGTGCAGCACGTCGAAGGCGTCGCGGGTGGCGCCCTGGTCGTTCTCGTCGTCGGAGACCAGTCCCCGGCAGAAGTCCGAGGAGAGGACCTCGGTGGGCTTGAAGTGACGTCGGGCGAAGGTGGACTTGCCCGAGCCGGAGGCGCCGACGAGGACGACGAGGGAGAGGTCGGTCACGGGCAGGACGCGTCCTCGTCGTGTGGGGGTCTGTGTCTCGGTCATGCCGCCTTCGCCTCCTTCTCGTTGTCTCTGCTGTCCCTGGTGGTCGTGAGGGTGAACACGGCCATCTGGGTGGGCGGTCCGACCTCGGGGTCGTCGGGGCCGACCGGGCGGAACTCGACGTCGTAGCCGTGGCGTCCGGCCACGGTGTGCGCCCACTGGCCGAACTGCTCGCGAGTCCACTCGAAGCGATGGTCGCCGTGCCGGGCGTGCCCGGCGGGGAGGGCCTCCCAGCGGACGTTGTACTCGACGTTCGGGGTGGTCACGAGGACGGTGCGGGGGCGGGCCGCGCCGAACACCGCGTACTCCAGGGCGGGCAGCCGGGGCAGGTCGAGGTGCTCGATCACCTCGCTGAGCACGGCGGCGTCGTAGCCCTTCAGCTGCTTGTCGGTGTAGACGAGCGAGCCCTGCCGGAGCGTGACGCGGGCGGCCTGCCGCTCCCCCATCCGGTCCAGCTTCAGCCGCCGGGCGGCGATGGTGAGGGCCCGTACCGACACGTCGACGCCGACGATCTCGGTGAACCGCGCGTCCCGCAGCAGCGCCTGCACCAACTGCCCCTGCCCGCAACCTAGGTCGAGCACCCGGGCGGCACCGCACTCGTGCAGCGCCGCGACGATCGCGTCCCGCCGCTGCACTGCCAGCGGCGTCGGCTTCTCCTCGGTCTCGGTCTCCGCCGCCACGGCGTTGTCGAGCTCCTCGACCCCGCTGTCGTCGGTCTCGGCCAGCCGCACCAGCTCCAGGCGCTCCATCGCCTGCCGGGTCAGCGACCAGCGGCGCGAGAGGTAGCGACTGGTGATCAGCTTCTGCTCCGGGTGCTCGGGCAGCCATCCCTCGCCTGCCCGGAGCAGCTTGTCGACCTCGTCGGGGGCGACCCAGTAGTGCTTGGCGTCGTCGAGGACGGGGAGCAGGACGTAGAGATGGCGCAGGGCCTGGGCGAGGGTCGTCGCCTCCGACTCCAGTACGAGCCGCACGTACCGCGAGTCGCCCCACTCGGGGAACTCCGCGTCCAGCGCCACCGGTTCGGCGGTGACCGCCCAGCCGAGCGGCGCGAACAGGCGCTGTACGAGGGCGGGGCCGCCGCGGGCCGGGAGCGCCGGTACCTCGATGCGCAACGGGCGGGGCCGTGCCGGGAGTTCGGGCCGCGCGTGGCACACCCCGCGCAGGGCGCTGGAGAACACACCGCTCAGCGCCACGGCGAGCAGTGAGGAGGCCGCGTAGGGGCGGTCGTTGACGTACTGCGCGAGCGCCGCGTCCGGGGCGCCGCCGCGTCCCTTGCCCTTGCTCCGCCGGACCAGGGCCACCGTGTCGACCTCCAGCAGCAGCGCCGCCGTGCAGCGCTGATCGTCCGCCTCGGGGTAGAGGACGTGCGCGGTGCCGTAGGAGGTGGAGAACGCCTGAGCCTTGCCCGGGTGCTTGTGCAGCAGGAAACCGAGGTCGGTCGCCGGGTGTTCGGGGGTGCCGGTGGTGGTGATGGTCAGGAACATGCGGAGGGCCTCTCCGGCTGGATGGACGGCTGCGGTGCCGTGTACGCCAAAGCCCCCGAGGACGGTGATCCCGGGGGCTCGGCAGGACGACGCAGTCACCTTCGCACAGGGGGCCGGAGCTGCGCCTTCCAATATTCGCCGGCCGCTTCCCGCGGGCCGGGGCGTCGTTGCCAGGATGAAGGGGGAACAGCCGGCCCGGCGCAGCCGAGCCGAGCCCGTGCCGCGCGGGTGCCGGCCGAGACCGTCCGGGAGGGCGATCAGTGGTGGAGGGTATGCCCCGCGAGGAATGGGTGAGGACGCAGCCGCAGGCGCTCCTCGCCGCGTGTGTGGTGGCACTGGACGCCGACGGCCGCGCCCTGCTCCCGCGCTACGGCTCCGGTCATCCGGGGGCGGGCAGTTGGTGGCTGCCCGGCGGGGTGCTGGACCGCGGCGAGGGCCCTGGACCACGGCCCGGCGCGAGATGCGCGAGGAGACGGGCGTCGAACTCGGCCCCGTGCCCCGGCTGATCGGCGTGGACCACCGCGTGGACGTGCTGGGCACCGGGCCGGTCCTGGACCGCTTCTTCTACGGCGGCACGCTGCCCGACGGCGCTCACACGACCGTTCGGCTCAGCGCCGAGCACGACCGGCACGGCTGGTTCGCCCCGGTCGATCCGCACGGCACGCCGCTCGCCGCCGGTGCGCGGACTCTCACCGCGCTGCACGAGGCGGCGCTGAGCGCCTCGGTGGTGTGCCTGCGGGAGGGCAGTCCCAGCGTCACGCCCGGCCCGCCCACGCCTCCGCCCGCCCGCACCTCCGGCCCGCCGTGACTGTTAGGAAAGCTGCGACTGCACCTGGGTGGAGATCAGTTCCAGATGGTCCAGGTCGGACAGGTCGAGGATCTGGAGGTAGATCCGGCTGGAGCCGGTCCCGGCGTAGCGGCCGATCTTGTCGACGACCTCGGCCGGGGAGCCGGCCAGGCCGTTGGCCTTCAGTTCGTCGACCTCACGGCCGATCTTGGCGGCACGGCGGGCGACCTCCCGGTCGTCCCGGCCGACGCAGACGACGAGGGCGTTGGAGTACGTCAGCTCGTCGGCGCGCCGGCCGGCCGCCTCCGCGGCGGCCCGGACCCGGCCGAACTGCCGTTCGCTGTCCTCGACGGAGGCGAACGGGATGTTGAACTCGTCGGCGTACTGGGCGGCGAGCCGCGGCGTGCGGGTCGCTCCGAGCCCGCCGACCAGCACCGGGATCTTCGCCTGTGCGGGCTTCGGCAGCGCGGGCGACCCGGTGAGCTCGTAGTACGTCCCACGGAAGTCGAAGGTCTTGCCGACCTCGGTCGCCCACATCCCCGTGACGATGGCCAGCTGCTCCTCCAGGCGGCCGAACTTCTCCTTCGGGAAGGGGATGCCGTACGCCTTGTGCTCCTCCGCGAACCAGCCCGCGCCCAGGCCCAGTTCGACCCGGCCGCCGGACATCTGATCCACCTGGGCGACCTGGACGGCGAGCACGCCGGGCAGCCGGAAGGTGGCGGCCGTCATCAGCGTGCCGAGCCGGATGCGCTTGGTCTCGCGGGCGAGTCCGGCGAGGGTGATCCAGGCGTCGGTGGGTCCGGGCAGGCCGTCCACGTCGCCCATGTGGAGGAAATGGTCGGAGCGGAAGAAAGCGTCGAACCCGAGGTCCTCGGTGGCCTTCGCCACGGTGAGCAAGGTGTCGTAGGTCGCCCCCTGCTGGGGCTCGGTGAAGATGCGAAGATCCATGCCCTCCATCCTGCACGCCGGCGGACCCACGGGCGCAGGGACCTCACCGGGGCCCGCCGCCCTCCCGTCCCCGGTCGGGTGAAATCGCCTCCCGCTCCGGCGGCGCCTCCTCCCGCGCGGCCAGCTTCCGCACCATCTCGCGGACCCGGTCCCGGGACTCGTCCGCCGCGTCGATCGCCTCCATGCACTGCCAGTACGTGGCCTCGTCGGCGGCCGAGCTCGCGATGCCGACGAGCGCGATGCCGGCCTCGCCGAGCAGGAGGTCCAGGCTCAGCAACGCCTGCCGGGCGTCGTCAAGTGCGGTGAGCCGGGCCGCCCGTAAGTCCTCAGGATCGAGGTCCGGCGCGTCGAGGACCCCGCAGCCCCGGCCCGCCAGTTCGGTCAACCCCAATGCCTCGCCCCGTAGTTCGGGCGGTCCGGAGACGGCGAGGCGGCTGCCGATCGCCTGCGCCAGGGCCTGCGCCTGCCACACCTCGGCCAGGATGGCGGGGGCCTCGCCGCTCCCCGCCAGGGCACGCCTGCTCGCCAGGATGAGCCGCACCGCGTCCATGCGCTGCCCCCTGTCTGTCACGACGTGCTGTTCGCACGTCCGCCCGAACTCCATTGTCCACTACCCAGAGTGAAGGTGCGTGGGGCGAAAAGCCAGAGGAAGACGGAAATCTGCGGACAACAAAACGGTTTCGGTCGGGGGAATGGTTTCGGAGAGTGACAACGGAGGGTGGGCTTCCCCCTTCACTCCCCCGATTCCGCCGATTCCCCCGGCACCGGAAACCGCCGCTCGTTCCGGTCGATCTTCGCCGCCAGCGCCGCCAGCGGATCGACGCCGAGCACCTCGCACAGTTGCAGCAGATACGCGAGGACGTCCGCGACCTCGTCGCGCACGCGGTGTGCGGTCTCCGGGTCCGCCATGACGCCGGCCGACTCCTCCGGGGTCAGCCACTGGAAGATCTCGACCAGTTCGGACGCCTCCACGCTGAGCGCGGCGACCAGGTTCTTCGGCGTGTGGTACGGCTGCCAGTCGCGCGCCGCGGCGAACTCCGCCAGCCGCCGCTGCAACCCGGCCAGATCCGGACGCTCGGATTCCTCAGTCACGGCACCAGGTCTACCACCCGCGACTCCCCACCGGTGCGGCCCCCGGGCCCACCGGCGCGGAACCCGGGGCTCACCCGCCCGGAACCGCCGCGCCCGGCATGAGTCCGCTCACCTCGGTGCCGGGCGGCGTGAGCAGGAACACATTGCGGTCGACGCGGTGCATCCCGCTGCCCAGCCCGAAGACGACGCCGGTGCTGAAGTCCAGGACCCGCTTGGCGACCTCACCCTCGGCACCGGTGAGGTCGAGGAGCACCGGGACGCCCGCCATCAGGGTCTCGGCGACGTCACGGGCGTCCGCGAACACATTCACCCGCAGGACGACGAAGCGGCGGCGCGCCTCCGTCGTCGCCTCCGGGGGCACGCGGTGGTTCACCGCGGACGGCCAGGCGTCGCGGCCGCGCAGCGGGACGACCTGGGCGAGCCCCTCCCACTGCTCATCAGTGACGTCGTGACCGTTCACCGGCTTCCCCTGCCCTGACTCGCTTCCCTCACCTGCACCAGCCAATTCTTACGCCATGTCACCCTTTCGGCCCAACAGCGACACGGTGCACGACAAGAGGTCGCGAGACTGCCCGAAAGAGACATCGTCTCGACACATCAGGATCGCCCGCGCCACGCGACTTGACCGCTTCCTGCCCGAAAGCGGCTTCTTACCGCGTCCACACCGGACTCTTCACCTCCCGCCGCGCGCCGCTCACCGGATCCGATTACGTTCGCGTGTCGTGCACTGGGCGGAACAGCAGCTGGTGGCACCCGGTCGGCGGACACTGTCGGCGGTGTCCGCCCCGGAACCTCCGGCCCAGTGGCGTCGCGTCCGGACGCTGCCGGCCGTCGTCAGTCTCTTCATCGGTACCCGGGCGGTGTGGACGCTGGCCGCGTCCCGTCTGCTCCCCGTCGCCGGCGTCATCTGCCCGTGCTACGCCTCGATCCTGGTCTGCGCGGTGCTGACCCCGGTGGTCCGCCGCACAGGCGCCGTGCCAGGCGCCGCGGGGCAGGCGGGACTTTCGAAACACGCCCTAGTGGCCCGCGCCTCGCCCCTCGGCGGCACCCCGCTCACCCCGGAGGGGTGACACGGCCGGACTCCCGGCCGGAGGGACAGGCCCCCGGCCCGCGACCGCGGTCGCTCGTGGCCGCAGCACTCCCGCCGTCGCGGCCGCGACGGCGCAGCAGGCCACGGGGAGGAAGAAGGTCAGGTTCAGCGGGACCACGCGGGTGAGCCAGCCGATGACGGCCGGGCCGGCGAGCATGCCGAGGTAGCCGAGTCCGGCGACCTTGGAGACGTTGGCGCCGGCGGCGTCGGCATCGGCGTGACCGGCGGCGCTGAAGAGCTGGGGAACGCATCCGGAGAGCCCGGCGCCGAAGAGCGCCCAGCCGGCCAGGGCGAGCGCAATCCACGGCGACAGGGCGGCCGCCGTCATGCCGACGGCGGCCACCGCGGCGCCGTGGCGCAGTATCGCGGCGGGGCCGAAGCGGGCCGAGAGACGGTCGGCGAGCAGGCGGCCGATGGTCATCGTCGCGGCGAACGCACCGTAGGCGAAGGCCGCGGTGCTGTCGGAGGCGCCGAGGACGGTCCGCAGGTGCAGCACGCTCCAGTCGTTGGCGACCCCCTCGCACAGCATGACCATCAGCGCGAGGACGGCCAGGATCCAGATACGGGTACGATCCGGGGCTGCCTGCTTGGCCGGCCCGCCGGACTCGGACCCGGCGTCCGCGGCCGGTCCCGCGGTGGTGGGCAGCAGACCCGGGGCGGCGCACACGGAGACCACCGCTCCCAGTACGGCCGCCGCGCCGAGCGTCGCCGCCGGGGTCCAGCCCGCGCTCGCGACGGCGGCACCCGCGAGGGCGGCCACCACGCCGCCGACGGAGAACGTGGCGTGGAACGCGGACATCACCGGGCGTCCGTACGCCTTCTCGACCTGGACGGCGTGGGCGTTCATACTCACGTCCAGGCAGCCGTTGCCGAAACCGAGAGCGATCAGGGCACCGGCGAGCATCCACGGCTTGGAGGCCAGTCCGGGCAGCGCCAGGGCGGCACTGCACAGGACACCGGAGGCGGGCACGACGATCCGGGTGCCGAGGCGGTCGGCGACCGGTCCGGCCAGCTGCATCCCCACAAAGGCGCCCGCCCCGAGCAGGAGCAGGAAGCCGCCCAGGACGGCGTGACTGACGCCGACGCGGTGCTCGATGGGCGGGATCTGCACGATCCACATCCCCAGCAAGGTCCCGTTGAGGATGAAGTAAGTGAAGGTCGCCAGACGCGCGGCGCGCAGTGATCGCTGCATGGAGCGAACGTATCGAACATGATGCTTGTTTGAAAAGCACCCGTTCTCACGGTATTTCTGTTCGTCGACGCATGGTGTTCAATCGCGGGCATGGGTAACACGGGCCGTCTGAGGCAGATCACGGACGCGGTGCGCGAGGCGGGCAGCCTCGGCGTCGGCCAGTTGGCCGAACTCACCGGAGCCTCGGAGATGACCATCCGCCGCGACCTGGAGGCCCTGGCCGCCCAAGGCGTGCTGGAACGCTTCCGGGGCGGCGCCCGCAGCCTGCTGCTGCGCGGCGAGGAGCCGCCCTTCACCCTGCGCGCGCAGGAGGGCACCCGGGCCAAGCAGCGCATCGGCGCGGACGTGGCCGCGCTGATCGCCGACGGGGAGACGGTCGTCCTCGACAGCGGCACCACCTGCCTGGAAGTGGCCAGGGCGCTGCGTGGCCGGCGGGTGACCGTGATGCCGCTGTCGCTCCAGGCCGTCAACGCGCTCGCCGACAGTCCCGGGCAGACCACCCTCCTCGTGCCCGGCGGCCGGCCCCGTCCGGGCGAGGGGGCCCTCACCGGTCCCCTGACCCTGGCCTCCCTGGCGGCCCTGCGCTTCGACACCGCAGTGATCGGCTGCTGTGGGCTGACGGCACAACAGGGCCTGACCGCCTACGACTTGGACGACGCGGCGGTGAAGCGGGCGGCGATCGGCTCCGCCCGGCGCGTGCTCGCCGTGGCCGACGGCACCAAACTGTCCCGGACGGCACACGCCTTCGTGGCGCCGGTCACGCGGTTGCACACCCTGGTCACCGACGATTCCGCGCCACCCGGCGAGGTCGAGGCGATCCGCGCCGCGGGCACGGCCGTCAACACCGCGCGACAGGAGGGACGTTGACCAGTCGTGTCACTCTCATCTCGCCCGCGACGAACCCGTCGCTGCGGCAGGCCCGGTTCGACGACACCGACTCGATCGACGACGTCGGGGCGGCCAGGGCCCGTTCGGCGGCCGGGTCGCTGCCCTCGGCTTCCCGGGTTCTCCTGTCCCCGAGCGCGCGCTGCCGGGAGACGGCCTCGGCGCTCGGCCTCGACGGCGTGGTGGTACGGGAGTTGGCCGGTCAGGACGCGGGCCGTTGGCGGGGCCGGACCCTGGAGGAGGTGACGGCCACCGAGCCGGAGGCGGTGGGCCGCTGGCTCGCCGACCCCGGCTGCGCCCCGCACGGCGGGGAGTCGGTGCGGGACGTGTGCGAGCGGATCGGGCGCTGGCTGGACACGGCACGGGACACGGACGGCCGTACGCTCGCCGTGGTCGAGCCGGAGGTCGTACGGGCCGCGGTCGTCCACGTACTGGGCCTGCCCGCGGCCGGCTTCTGGCGCCTGGACGTACCGCCGTTGACGGCCACGGAGCTCAGCGGACGGGCCGGCCGCTGGAACCTGCGGCTCGGACAGCCCCTGACGGCGCCCTGAGGAACGCGACAGGGGCCCCCGGAAGGTTCCGAAGGGCCCTGTCGTGTCCTGAATCCCCAGGGGTTCAGTGCGCGGTCGGCACCGCCCGTCCGGACGCGGCGGTCGCGGGCCTGGGATTCAGCAGCCGCTCGGCCAACTCGCCGAAGAGCAGCCCGAAACCGCCCCACAGGACGGTCTGCATGGCCAGGGCGGAGAGCCGGAACCGCCACAGCAGGGTGGCCGGGAAGCCCGCCGGCACCTCGTTGACGGCCGGCAGGAAGGCGTACGCCGGCCCGATCACCACGGCGAAGGCGGCCACCGCGGCCACCGTCGCGTACCACGTGCCCAGCGCGGGCGCGAGGCGCTTGCCCAGGATGGTGGCGGCGATCGCGAGGAGGACGCTGAGCAGCATCATCAGGAAGTACAGGGTCGTCCTCCTGCCGATGGTGTCTTCCTGGCCGACCGCGGGCGGGTTGGCCGGGTACTTCAGGAACGGCACGACGTACACGGCCAGCAGCGCGCAGCCGGACAGCAGCAGCGCGGTCGCCCGCGGGGAGAAACGGCCCACGCGGCCCAGCGCGAAGCAGAAGGCGAGCGCGGCGATGCCGCCGAAGGCGACCCCGTAGACGAGGACGCCGGTGGCGAGACCGGCGGTGGACTGCAGGGAACGGGTGACGACTTCCCCCTCGTCATGAGAGTGGGAGTGGGCGTGCGCCTCCTCGAGGCCGATCGCCTTGTCGACGAACGGCTCCCCGAGGAAGTAGGCGACGACCAGGGCGAGCACACCGGCGGCGAGACCGGCGAGCATGCCCCGTACCAGGAGGTTCCTTACCGTTGCGGAGTTCATGAGCGTGCGGCGTCCCGCGCCTCAGTGGCAGGGGAAGCCGAGCAGGTGGCGGGCGTCGTGCACCCACTCGTGGACGTCCGTGCCGCTGAACACGGAGGTGGCGCCCTGCTCGGCGCCGACGAAGTACAGCAGGACCAGCATGAGAACGCCGAAGAACACCGCCCAGGGAGCTATCGCCTTCAGCAGCATCGGGGCGGGGGCGGCGGCGGTCGGCTGGGCGACGGTCTGCGCCATGGCAGAACCTCCTCTGGGAGTTCGCGTCCCATCTCGGTGGTACACAGGACGACAGCCACGGGTCTGACTCACGAACACCCCGGGGGCGTTCGCATACAGTGGCGCGACCGTGCCGGATTCCCACCGGCTTCCGTCTCGCCGTCGTCGATATCGGACAGACCGTATCGCGTGCCGCCCGCCCGGCCAAGACCGCGCCCCCCGGGCGTGATCTTCTCCACCGAACCGTCGACCGCTTCCCCCACCACGGCACAAGCCTGATCGTCAGCGACCCGGAAGCCGTAAGTCAGATGCTCCAGCGCTATGGCAGGATGCGCGGGCAGGCTCTGAGCCACCAAGCCACCTCGGGCCTGCCGGAGCAGATGCGAGGGGCGCTGTGAGCGCCTCCGAACTCTGCTCCACCGCCCATGGCGCCACTCGATCCGCACGCACCACCCCGGAGGGACGAGCCCCGTGCTCACGTCGTACGCCGCCCACTTCGACACGCCCGCCGGGTACCTCGACTTCGCGCGCTTCGGGCCGCCCTCCCGGGACGCCGTCACGGCCACCGCGCGGGCCCTGGACGCGTCCGCCCGCGCCGACCACACCACCGTGGACACCCTGATGCGCGCGGAGGAAACCGCGCTGGAAGCGGCCGCCCGCCTCGCGGGCGCCGACGCGCAGCACACCGTGCTCCTCCCGAACGCGTCCACGGGTCTGTTCCACGCCGCGCTCGGCATACGGGAGGGCGTGGTGCTCGCGCCACGCACCGACTTCCCCGCCAACCACTACCCATGGCGCCGCGCCGCGGACCTGGGCCGGGCCACGCCGCGCTGGATCGACCCCGCACCCGGCTCCGGAGTCACCCCCGACCTGGTCCGCGCCGCGCTGACCGACGACGTCGTGGCCGTGTCGGTCAGCGCCGTGGACTTCCGCACCGGGTTCCGTGCCGACCTGGCGGCGCTGCGCGAGGCGATCGGCCCCGGCCGGCTGCTGATCGTGGACGCCATCCAGGCGTTCGGTGTCGCCTCCCTGCCCTGGGACGCCGCCGACGTGGTGGTCGCAGGCGGCCAGAAATGGCTGCGCGCCGGATGGTCGACCGGCTTCGCCACCCTGTCCGACCGCGCCCTGGAATCCCTGGAGCCGGTCCTCACCGGCTGGACGGGCGTCCAGGACGTCGGCCTCTTCGACGGAGCCGAGCACCCGCCCGCCCCGGACGCACGGCGGTGGTCGATCACCAATCTGAGCCCGGTGACGGCCGCCGCGTTCGCGGCCGCGCTGGACCTCGTCGAGCGGCACACCGTCGTCGCGATCGAAGCCGCGATCGCCACACGGATCGCCGAACTCACCGAGGTCGTCGAGGCGTGCGGCGGCCGCGTCCTCTCCCCCGCGGATCCTGCGCGGCGCGCGGGCATCCTCTCCTTCACCATGCCGGACCACGATCCGTCCCTCGTCGCCAAGGCGCTGCACACCGAGGGCGTCACCGCGACCGCGCGCACCGACTCGCTCAGGCTCTCCCCCCATGCCTCGACCCCGTCGGAGGCATCCGAACGAGTCGCCGCCGCACTGTCGTCCCTGGGCGGTTGAACCCCCGGGCGACCTCTTGAACCCGCAGGTCGGCGACCTCTTCTCCCTCAGGCGGGAGCGGGCTCGGGCTCTGCCTCACAGGTGAGCCGCCCGGCACGGGCGAGCGCCGCGACCGAGGCCGCGCACACGAGTCCGGTGGCGGTCAGAACCGTCCAGGTCGTCCAGAGGGCATGGTGCCGTCGGGCGAAGTCCCACAGCGCGCCGGTGACGAGGTTGCCCAGAGTGATGCCCAGGCCGGAGACGGTGTTGTAGAGGCCGTAGTAGGTGGCGACCAGGCGGTTGCCCGACAGGGCGACGACGGTGTCCATCTCGAACGGGTAGACCACGGCGGAGCCCACCGCGAGCAGGACCACCGCGGCGACCAGCGAGACCAGCGCAGCCCCCGAGGAGCCGCGCGGGGTGAGTGCGAGCGGCAGGAAGGCCAGCCCCATCACGGCCAGTCCCCGCACCAGCGCCTGGCTGGGTTGCCACCGCTGCTTGGCCCAGCCGGTCAGGCGCAGTTGGCCGACGACGGCCACCGCGGCGGAGACGATGAAGAGCCCGCTGGTGACCGCCGTGCCGTTCGCCCCCAGGGCGTCGGCCGCCGCCAGCGGGAGGGCCAGGTACACCTGGAAGGTGAGCACGTAGGAGCCGATCATCGCGGTGGCGAAGAGGAGGAAGGGGCGGTTGGCCAGGACCGTCCGCCACTGCGCGAGCACACTCCCCTGCCGGGCCGTGTCCGCCGTGTGGCCGCGGCGGGCGGGCAGGGCCCGCCACTGCAGCACGGTGAGTACGGCGAAGATGGCGGCGGCGGTCGTGCACACGAGGCGGAAGTCGGCGGCGAGCAGGGCGAGCCCGACGAGTGGGCCGAGCAGCATGCCGGCCTGGTAGTGGACGTTGAAGGCGGCGAAGGCGTCCACGCGCCGTTCGCCTGCCTCCACGGCGAGGTAGGCGCGGACGGCGGGGTTGAACAGGGCGCCGGCGAAGCCGGTGGCGGCGGAGGCGGCGATCAGGGCGGGGAGGTCGTCGACCCAGCCGAGCAGGCCGAAGCCGGCGGTGCGCAGCAGGCAGCCGGTCATGATGGGTGCTTTGTAGCCGAGGCGGTCGGCGAGCGTGCCGCCGATGAGGAACATGCCCTGCTGGGAGAAGTTGCGCACGCCCAGCACGAGTCCGACGGCCCAGGCGGCGAGGCCGAGTCCGGCGGACAGGTGGGCGGCGAGGTAGGGCATGAGCATGTAGAAGGCGAGGTTGATGGCGAACTGGTTGGCCATCAGCAGCCGGACGGCGGGCGGGAAGGAGCGGGTCTGCTGCCACAGGTTCTTCATCGCCCGGCCCTCGCGAGTTCCGGCGCATCGCCGCCGACGGCGAGCGGGTCGACGACGCGGGTGCAGCGAGTCCAACGGGACACGGTCCGTTCGCCCGGATCAGCGATCTCGTCCGGGTCCTCGGCGGGCAGGTGGCCGAGGAGGCCGTGCTCCCGGCAGTACGTGTCGTCGAAGACGGTGCCGACATAGCGTTGCGGGCCGTCGGGGAAGACCGCGACGATCCGTTCCTCGGCGGGCAGGATGCGGGCCAGCCAGCGGGCGACGAGGGCGACGGCGCCGACGCTCCAGCCGCCGGTGGCGTAGTGGTCGCGCGCCAGGAGTCGCGCCGCCCACACCGCCTCGGCGGCGGCGACCCAGTGGACCTCGTCGAACAACTCGTAGGCGACGTTGCGGGGATGGATGCTGGAGCCGAGTCCGCGCATCAGGCGGGGCGCGGCGGGCTGCCCGAAGATCGTCGAGCCGGTGGTGTCCACCCCGGCCACGCGCAGCCTCGGGAAGAAGCCGCGCAGTTCGGATCCGATGCCGACGGAGTGACCGCCGGTGCCGACGGAGACGACGAGGGTGTCGATGCGGCCGAGTTGGGCGACGAGCTCGTGGGCGAGCGGGGCGTAGGCGGCGACGTTGTCGGGGTTGTCGTACTGGTCGGGGCACCATGCGTCCGGGTGGGCGGCGAGGAGTTCCCCGACCCGGTGGCGGCGCGCCTCCTGCCAGCCACCGACCGGGTGCGGGGTGGTGACGACGTCGACTTCGGCGCCGTACGCGGTGAGCAGGCCGGTCATCAGCGGCTCGATGGCCGGGTCCGTGACGACGGTGACGGGGTGGCCGAAGGTGGCGCCCGCGAGGGCCAGGCCGAGGCCGAGGGTGCCGGAGGTCGACTCCACGATCCGGGCGCCGGGCAGCAGCCGGCCGCGTTCGCGGGCGGCTCGGACCATGTGCAGGGCGGTGCGGTCCTTGATGCCGCCGGGGTTATGGCCTTCGAGCTTGGCCCAGAAGCCGCGTCCGGCGGCGGTGAAGGGCTCGCCGATCCACAACACGGGGGTGTCGCCGACCAGTCCGGCGGGCGTGCGCATGGGGCGTTTGGTATCGGCCAGGAGCTGGGCCGGGCAGGCGGGGACGGATGTGCGGGTGGGGTGGTTCATGGCGTGCTTCTCCTGCGGCCGGGGCCGTGAACGGCCACCGGTCTTGTGGGTGCGGGAAGAGGGCGGGGTCGATCGGCTGCCGCCGCCCGCATCAGAGGCAGGGCTCGGCAGCGGGGCCGATCAGGTCCGCCACACGCCGAAAAGGGCTCGCGCGTGCCCGGGCGAGGTGCCGCCGGGCTCGGGAGACGCTGTGCGCGGTCGCGCCGGGAGCGGCGGGGCGACGGTGTGGTCGGCGGGCAGGGCGTCGTGGACCGTGGGGAGGGCCAGGGAGACGTCGCGTGAGAGCTGCGCCGTCGGTTCGTCCCCGTCCCAGCAGTGCACGCCGCTGTCGTGCGCGGGGGCCGATGTGCGAACGTCCGCCCGGTGCTGCTCGTGCGGTGTCTGTCCGCAGGCAGCGGAGGCGACGAGCGGGGTGTCGGCCCGTGCCGCGCCGATGAAGGTCGGGCCGTGGGCGCAGGCCAGTACGTGCATGAGCGCGGCCAGCAACAGCCCGAACACCGCTCCGGTCCGTGACGCGGAGCGGCGGCGTCGGAAGGGGAACCCGGCCAGCATGAACACAAACAGTAGTCGTTCGAGTACGTAAAGTTCTTGTCAGGGCCCGCAAGGAGTGACCGCCGCCCGGCCGGAACCACTCCCCCGCCGGGCGGCGGCTCACCTGATGCGACTTACCTGATGCGGTTCACCGCTCGGACCCGGCGTCCTGCCGGGCGAGCATGTCGGCCATCAGGTCCAGCTCCGCCCGCTGCCCGTCGACCGCGGTCTGCGCGAGCCGCTTGACCTTGGCGTCGTCGGCCGCACCGCGTCGCGCGCCATGTCGACGCCGTCCTTGTGATGGGCCGTCATCAGCCGCAGGTACAGCACCTCGACGTCCTTGCCATCGAAGGGCTGCGGCGGTGCGGTGAAACCGGGTGACGGCCTGCGCGTCCGGGAGTACGTGAGTACGCACGTACGGGAGTTCGGGGAGGGCAGGCTCGGGAAGGCTCGGGGGCACAGCCATGCCTGGCCGTGCGCGCGCCCTTCCTCGGACACGACGACGAACCGCTTGGCGGCGTTGCAGGCTTGGCCGGTGTTTTCGAGGCGAGCGGAAACCGCGGCCTCCACCACGGAATCGAGGTCGTCGGTGGAGAGCACGATGAACGGGTCGGAGCCACCGAGTTCGAGGACAACCTTCTTCAGGTGCCGTCCGGCGATCTCGGCCACGGCAGCGCCGGCCCGTTCCGAGCCGGTGAGGGACACGCCTTGGACGCGTGGGTCGGCGATCACCTGGGCGATCTGTTCGTTGGTGGCGTAGACGTTGACGTACGCCCCGGCGGGTAAGCCAGCCTCGGTGCAGAGCTTCTCCAGCAGCGCCGCGGTGGCCGGGCACTGCGGGGCGTGCTTGAGGACGATGGTGTTGCCCAGGGCGAGGTTCGGGGCGGCGAACCGCGCGACCTGGTAGGCGGGGAAGTTCCACGGCATGATGCCGAGCAGGACGCCGACCGGGCTGCGCCGGATGACAGCGCGGCCGGGGCCGGAGGTGACGTCGAGTTCCTCATCGGCGAGGAACTGCTCGGCGTGGTCGGCGTAGTAGTGGTAGATGTCGGCGCAGAAGTCGATCTCGCCCTCGGCTTCCTTAAGTGGCTTGCCCATCTCCCGCACGATGCTGTGGGCCAGATCGGCACGGTGTCGGCTGTGCAGATCGCCGAGTCGGCGCAGGAGCGTGGCACGTTCGGCCACTGAGCTGTTTCGTCCCCAGGTGGTGGCCGCGTGGGCAGCGTCGACGGCTGCCGTGACCTCGGTGTCGGTGGCGGTCGGATAGGTCTGTGCGGTCGTGCCGGTGGACGGGTCGGTGACGGCGTACATCAAGTCTCCAGGAAGTGTTGGGGTGCGGCGGCCGGAGGCCGGTCCGGCGTACGTGTGTGCCGCAGGGGCCGGTATTGAGGAGCCCTACGGCTCCAGAATGGTGCGGACCTTGACGTTCGATTTGAGGTCCTGGACGGCGGCGGCTGCCTCCCGGAGGGGGCGGACGGCGCTGATCAGCTCGTCCAGCGGCAGCCGTCCGGCCAGGTAGAGGCGGGCCAGTTTGGGGATGTCGATCGCGCCGACGCTGGAGCCGTAGTTGCATCCGAGGATGCGCTTGCCCTGGTCGAAGAGGTCGAAGAGGTTGAACGCGCCCGTCGCGCCGACGGCCGCTGGAGGGTACGCAAGGGTCGCCGCTAGCGAGCCGTTGGGGCTCGGGATATCGTCACTGGCCGTTCCGATGAGGGTGGGCGATCCGCGGGAGGCCGTCGGCCGCAGGGGTACCGGTGCCGGAAGCGTGTGCGGAGTCCCTGGTGTAAGCAGACGTGGCCGAAGACGACCTGTGGGACGAGTGGTCTAAGCCTTACACGGACGTCGAGCCCCGGGGCACGACCCGCGGGTTCCGCTGCTGGCGTTCGCCCGAACCCAGCCATGGCCGGGGCGGGCGTCCAGTCTGCTCGACTGGACGCCCGCCCACCGGGTCCGGCTCGACATCAAATCCCAGGCCGCGTACGAGGAATCAGGGCGCTCTCCGCTCAGACCGTCTTGCCAGGGCAGAGGCGGTCGCGTACGCCCCAGTCGGTGACGAGGACGTCGACGAGGAGCAGGCCACGGCCTCCGTCCTCGTCGAGGCCGGGAGCCAGCCGAGTCGGCAGGGCGGGGTGGGTGTCGGTCACCTCACTCTCGGGACGCCACCCGAGCGGACTCGCTGCTCCGTCTCGCGAAGGCGTACGAATCAACCCGCTGAACGAACAGATCCCAAGAGAACGGGATCAGTCTGCCCGGCGGACTGCCTGGAGCCAGCACCGCTTACGGAACCTCTCTCCGTCCCCACCGCACGACGTCGAACGTCAGGAAATGGGGAACCAGGTCGAGAGGCGCTTGGCGATGACCGGTACATCGATGTTGTCCTGTGCGAC
This sequence comes from Streptomyces sp. NPDC001292, assembly GCF_042896465.1. Classification (NCBI taxonomy): domain Bacteria; kingdom Bacillati; phylum Actinomycetota; class Actinomycetes; order Kitasatosporales; family Streptomycetaceae; genus Streptomyces; species Streptomyces sp. NPDC001292. The sequence continues at coordinate 167,210 of NZ_JBIAXG010000002.1, read as the reverse complement.
TTCCTCTACGAACGGGCCGGCAACGGAGACGGGTGGCGGGACGGTACTGGCGCTGACGCCGTTGAACCGCAGGAAGACACGCATGGCGAGCCAGGCGGTGCGCTTGTTGCCGTCGATCAGCGCGTGATTGCGGGCGACGGAGTGCAGCAGTGCCGCCGCCTTCTCGTGCAGCGTGGGATACAGCTCGGCTCCGAACACGTTCGTCCGGGGTCGCTCGATCGCTGACACCAGAAGGCCCATGTCACGCACGCTGTGCTCGGTACCGTTGACCGTGCGGGCGATGGCCAGGATCTCGTCGATCTGGATGTAGCGCACTTGGGTCACTTCAGGTAGTCCAGGATCTCCGCATCGCTGTCCATGAGCTCGGCGAGGACGTCATCGACCTTCAGCTCGGCCCGGTTCTGGGCGTCACGGATGGCCTCAATGGCCAGTTCCTGCTTGCTGCGGCCCTCCCGACGAGCCCGCTCGGTGAGCTTCGCGTCAAGATCGTCGGGGAGTCGGAGTGTCATCGCCATACAGAGATGATACCAGGCCGGTATCAAGGTGGCGCGGTAGGGCCGCGCTCTCGGCTCCAAGGAGCGTGGGGCCGGGATGGTCGCTCGCACCGCCACTGCGGAGGTGCAGCAGAGACTTCCGCTTCGAGCGTCATCCGAGCGTCAAGAATCTCCGAAAGAGCCTCTGAAGCGTCGCCGATGCAAGCGTCTCGCGCACGAATCCGCAGGTCAGGGAGCTCTCAAAGATCGATCCGTCCGCTCGAACCGCTTCACGGAGGGAAACAGGTCGAGCAACCCACCCGAACAACAAAACCGCAGGTCAGGCACCTTTGCCCGCAGGCTCAAGGACCGCGACGCACTCCACGTGCGACGTCATCGGGAACAGGTCGAACGCCCGCAGTGTCCGTACCCGGTAGCCGCCCTCGCGGAAGTACGCCAGGTCTCGGGCCAGGGCGGCCGGGTCGCAGGCCACATAGGCGATGCGGCGGGCGGCGAGGGAGGTGAGGTGGGCGACCGTGGTGCGGCCGGCGCCCGCTCGGGGCGGGTCGAGGACGATCAGGTCGACCTCGGTGATGCCGGTGCGCGGGAGGACGGACTCGACCTTGCCCTGTTCGACGCGGACGCGGGGGAAGCCCGCGAGGTTGTGCCGGGCGTCCTCCACCGCGCGCTTGCCGGACTCGATGCCGAGCACCGCGCCCTTGTCGCCGACGCGGTCGGCCAGGGCGCCGGCGAAGAGGCCGACGCCGCAGTACAGGTCGAGGGCCATGTCGCCCTTGCGGGGCAGGAGGCCCTGCATGACCGCCGTGACCAGGGTGTCCGCCGCCTTCGGGTGGACCTGCCAGAAGCCGCCGTTCCCGACGCGGTGGGTGCGGCCGTCGGCGCGTTCGCGGACGAACGGGCGGCCGTGCACGCGGTGGACGCCGCCAGTCTTCTCGTCGACCCGGAGAACGGAGACCGGCTTGTCCAGTTCCACCAGCGGCAGGCGGGCGCCCGGGCGCGGGGTCAGGATCACCTGGCGGTCCTGCGAGCCCGTGGCAGCGATCGCCTCGACGGACTCCATGCCGTCCCAGTCGCGCCGCTCGATGCCCAGTTCGCTCACTCCGGCAGCCGCGATCATGCAGTGGTCGATCGGCTCGACCTCGTGCGAGCGGTGGCGGCGCAGACCCGCCTTCCCCGTGGCGGGGTCGACCGCGTACTGCACTCGGGTGCGCCACTGCGGGACCTCGCCCGCGGGCAGCTTGTCGCCCTCGGCGGGCATCACCGTGCCGTCCCAGCCGGCCTCCTCGGGCGTCAGGACCGCGAGCCGCTTCAGCTGCTCGGCGATCACCTCGCCCTTGAGCCGTCGCTGGGCTCCCGGCTTGGCGTGCTGCCAGTCGCAGCCGCCGCAGCGGCCGGGTCCGGCGTAGGGGCAGGGGGCCTCGATGCGGTCCTTGGAGGCGTCGATGATCCGTACCGCGTCCGCGCGCAGGAATCGGGCGCCCTCCTCGCCCTCGGTCACCCGGGCCACGACCCGCTCGCCGGGCAGCGCGTGCCGTACGAACAGCACCTGACCCTCGGCGGTACGGGCGATGCAGTGGCCGCCGTGGGCGACGGGGCCGATCTCGACCTCGTACTCCTGCCCCACCAGTGAGCCGCCCGGCTCCGGTCCCACCTGCGAGTTCTTCGGTTCTGCCTGCATGGTGGGGTGACTCCAGATCGAAAGATGCGGACGGCCGGACAACAGCCCACCAGTCTACGTGGGTACCGTCCGGCCGTTCACCAAGAGGCCGCGGGGCCGGTCAGCCCTTCGTGGCCGGCGACTCCTTCGGCTCCTTCACGCGCTCCTGGGCCGGGCCACGCCGCACCGCGCCGGGCGCGTTCCAGTCCTGGCGCCTGCGAGCGCGCAGCTTGGCCGCCTCGGAGGAGGCGAGCTGGTAGGGCACCGAGGTGACCATCACGCCCGGCGTGAACAGCAGCCGGCCCTTCAGGCGCAGCGCGCTCTGGTTGTGCAGCAAGTGCTCGTACCAGTGACCGACGACGTACTCGGGGATGATCACCGAGACGGCGTCGCGCGGGGACTCCTTGCGCAGGCTCTTCACGTACTCGATGACCGGGCGGGTGACCTCGCGGTAGGGCGAGTCGAGCACCTTCAGGGGCACGTCGATGCCGCGCCGTTCCCACTCCTCGCGCAGCGCCCGGGTCTCGGCCGGGTCCACGTTGACGGTGAGCCCCTCCAGGGTGTCCGAGCGCATCAGCTTGGCGTACGCCAGGGCGCGCAGGGTGGGACGGTGGATCTTGGAGATGAGGACCACGGAGTGGACGCGGGAGGGCCGGACGGTGTCGTCGCCCGGGCCGTCGGGGGCCGCGAGCTCCTCGGAGACCCGGTCGTAGTGCTTGCGGATCGCGGTCATCGTCGCGAAGAAGATGCACATGCCGAGCAGGGCCACCCATGCGCCGTGCGTGAACTTGGTGACGAGGACGACGACCAGCACCGTGCTGGTGAGGAAGGCGCCGAAGGTGTTGATGGCGCGGGAGCGGATCATGTGGCTGCGCCTGGCCGGGTCCCGCTCGGTGGCCAGGTGGCGGTTCCAGTGCTTGACCATGCCGACCTGGCTGAGGGTGAAGGACACGAACACCCCGACGATGTACAGCTGGATCAGCCGGGTCGAGTCGGCGCCGTACACGACGGTCAGCAGGGCGGCGGCGCCCGCGAGCAGCACGATGCCGTTGGAGAAGGCGAGCCGGTCGCCGCGGGTGTGCAGCTGACGGGGCAGGAAGCGGTCCTGGGCGAGGATCGAGCCGAGCACCGGGAAGCCGTTGTACGCGGTGTTGGCGGCCAGGAAGAGGACCAGCGCCGTCGCGGCGGCCAGGACGAGGAACAGGAAGCTGCCCTTGCCGAAGACGGCCTCGGCGACCTGGGAGATCACCGGGTTCTGCACATAGTCCGGGCCGACCGGGACACCGTCGCGCAGGAGGTTGGCGGCCGGGTTGTCGGACATGCGGACGCCGGTCGTCATGGCCAGCGTGACGATGCCGCAGAACATCGTCACGGCCAGCAGGCCGATCATCGCCAGCGTGCTCGCCGCGTTCCTGGACTTCGGCTTGCGGAAGGCGGGGACGCCGTTGGAGATCGCCTCGACGCCGGTGAGCGCGGCGCAGCCGGAGGAGAAGGCGCGCAGCAGCAGGAAGACTAGGGCGAAGCCGGCGAGTCCCTCGTGTTCGGCCTTGATGTGGAGGTCGGCGGTCGGCGCCCGCATGGTGTCGCCGAGGACGAGCCCGCGGACGGCGCCCCACACGATCATGATGAAGACGCCGGAGACGAACACGTACGTGGGGATGGCGAAGAGCGTGCCCGACTCCTTCACCCCGCGCAGGTTCATCAGTGTCAGGAGCACGATCACCGCCACCGCGCACAGCACCTTGTGCTGGACGACGAAGGGGACGGCGGAGCCGAGGTTCTCGATGCCGGAGGAGATGGAGACGGCGACGGTCAGGACGTAGTCGACCAGCAGCGCGCTGGCGACGGTCAGGCCCGCCTTGGAGCCGAGGTTGGTGGTAGCCACCTCGTAGTCGCCGCCGCCGCTCGGGTAGGCGTGCACGTTCTGCCGGTAGGAGGCGACCACGGTCAGCATCAGCACGGCCACCGCGACCGCTATCCAGGGGCTGAAGTGGTACGCCGACACGCCAGCGACGGAAAGGACCAGCAGGACCTCACCGGGCGCGTACGCCACGGAGGACAGCGAGTCGGAGGCGAAGACGGGTAGGGCGATGCGCTTCGGCAGGAGCGTTTCGCTCAGCCGGTCACTGCGCAGTGCGCGCCCGATCAGAATACGTTTGGGCACGTCGGTCAGTTTGGACACAACAGAGGATCGTAGGCCTTTGCCCGCCGGGTCGTGCACCTGCCGTCCCGGATCTGCCTCACGAGTGAATTCCGGTACCGAAGACCCTGCGGATTCCGCAGGTGGGGTGTGCGCCGTGCCTAGATGTCTGGATCCCGCTCCCCGCCGACCCCCCGGAGGTCCCATGCCCACGACCGCGGAGCTGATCGGCGCCGCCGCCGCGTTGCTCGGCCTCGGATTCCTGACCCTGCGCAGCGTGCGCAGCATCACTCGGCGCCGGCCCGAGGCCGAGTGAGGCGCCGCCCACCGCGGAGGCGTTAAGGATGCGGCAGGGGGGTGCCCGCCCCGAACCGGGCATGTGTAGCTTGTCCCTCTGTCTGAGACCCTGATGGGACTGAGCAGTCGCTATTGACATCGGAAGGACGGTCGTGCACATCGTCATCATGGGCTGCGGGAGAGTGGGCTCCGCTCTCGCCCAGACCCTGGAGCAACAGGGGCACACGGTCGCCGTGATCGACCAGGACCCCACCGCCTTCCGCAGGCTGGGCCCCGGGTTCGGTGGCCGCCGGGTCACCGGAATCGGCTTCGACCAGGACACCCTGCGCGAGGCGGGCATCGAGGAGGCCGGTGCCTTCGCGGCCGTCTCCAGCGGCGACAACTCCAACATCATCTCCGCGCGGGTGGCCCGCGAGATGTTCGGCGTGCAGAACGTCGCGGCCCGTATCTACGACCCCCGCCGCGCCGAGGTGTACCAGCGCCTGGGCATCCCGACCGTGGCCACGGTCCGCTGGACGGCCGACCAGATGCTCCGCCGGCTGCTGCCCTCGGGCGCGGAGCCGCTGTGGCGCGACCCCACCGGCGGCGTCCAGCTCGCCGAGGTGCACGCCTCCCCGAAGTGGGTGGGCCACAAGATCAGCAGACTTCAGGAGGAGACGGGCGTCCGGGTGGCGTTCCTGACCCGCCTCGGCGAGGCGATCCTGCCGAGCTCGCAGACGGTGCTCCAGGAGGGCGACCTCGTGCACGTGATGATGCGGACGGACGACGTGGAGAAGGTCGAGGCGGCGTTCGCCGAGGGCCCGGAAGAGGAGAGCGGTCACTGATGAGGGTCGCCATTGCAGGTGCCGGCGCGGTCGGTCGCTCGATCGCGGGCGAGCTGCTGGAGAACGGCCACGAGGTCCTTCTCATCGACAAGGCGCCGACCGCCATCTCGGTCGAGCGCGTGCCGCAGGCGGAGTGGCTGCTGGCCGACGCCTGCGAGATCACCTCGCTGGACGAGGCGGCGCTTCAGCGGTGCAACGTCGTGATCGCCGCGACGGGCGACGACAAGGTGAACCTCGTCGTCTCCCTGCTGGCGAGGACGGAGTACGGCGTGCCGCGGGTGGTGGCCCGCGTGAACAACCCGAAGAACGAGTGGCTGTTCAACGAGGCCTGGGGCGTGGACGTGGCCGTGTCCACCCCGCGTCTGATGTCCGCGCTGGTCGAGGAGGCGGTGAGCGTCGGCGACCTGGTCCGGCTGCTGCGCTTCAGCCACGGCGACGCCAACCTGGTGGAGCTGACCCTGCCGGAGGAGTCGGCCCTGGCCGGCACCCAGGTCGGGGACGTCGAGTGGCCGGAGGACACCTCGCTGGTCACCATCATCCGCGGCACCCGGGTGCTCACGCCGTCCCGGGAGGACTCCCTGGAGCCGGGTGACGAGCTGCTGTTCGTGGCCGCGCAGGCCCGTGAGGAGCAGCTGGAGGATCTGCTGTCGGTGCGCCGGGAACGCTGAGCACCGACGTCCGCATACGGCGAGGGGCGCCCGGTACGAGCACCCGCGCCCGCTACGAACGGCGAGGGGCGCCCGGAGATCCGGGCGCCCCTCGCCGTCGTACGGGCGATGCTCAGGTCTGGCGGCGGTGACGGCCGGCGGCCGGTGCCTCGCCGTGCTCCTCCTGTGCCAGGGCCGCCTTGCGCTCCTCCTCGGCCTTCTCCTCCGCCTCCATCTCCGCGAACACGTCGATGGGCGCGGGCGCCTTCGCGAGGAAGACCCAGGTCAGCCAGACCGCCAGCAGGAACGGCGGGATCTTCAGCGTGACCAGGACCCAGCCGAGCTGGGTGGTGTCGGCCCACCAGTACAGCGGGAAGAGGATCGCGCACTTGGCGAGCAGGATCAGGCCCCAGGCCCAGCTCGCCTTGGCGTAGGCCTTCTTGCGGCCCGGGTTGCGGGTGCGCCAGGAGAGGTTCTCCTTGAAGACCGGGCCGAGCATCAGGCCGATCAGCGGGACCCCGGCCAGCGTGGTCACGATGTACGCCAGGGCCAGGCCCAGCGTGTAGAGCATGCCGGGCAGGTAGAAGTCCTTGGCGTTGCCGGTCATCATCGCGAAGACGACACCGAAGGCGACGCCGAAGACACCGCTGAAGGCGTGCTTGACGGTGTCCCGCATCGCCAGCCGGACCACGACCAGCAGCAGCGACACGGCCAGCGCGGCGATCGCCGACCAGTGCAGGTCCTTGTTGATCGTGAAGATGGTGACGAAGAGGAGGCCGGGCAGCACCGTCTCGACCATGCCCCGCACCCCGCCGAACGCCTCGAACAGCGCGGCCTCCGTCACCGCCCGGGCATCGTCGTCGGCAGTCGTGTTTTCGGTCGGCTTGTCGAGTGGCGTCACGGGCTACTCCCGTCCGAGGGGTCGCAGTTCGTACTTGGGGTTGAACAGCACCCGGCGGCCCCGGCTCATCGAGATCCGGCCCGATGCGATCAGCCTGCGCCCCGGTTCGATCCCGACGATGGAGCGCCTGCCGAGCCACACCACGTCCAACGCGGCCGTGCCGTCGAACAACTCGGCCTCCAGGGCCGGGACTCCGGCACGTGGACGCAGGGTGACCGTGCGCAAGGTACCAGTAACCGTGACGATCTGCCGGTCGTGGCAGTCGCCGATGCGCGTACAGCCCGCGGTCTCGGCGTCCTCCCGCAGTTCCTCGGACTCCAGGTCCTCCTGCGACGAGGAAAGCCGGTCGAGCATGCGCCGGAACCGGCCCACCGGCTTTTCTGAACGAGGAACAGCACTCATGTCTGAAGCGTACCGGGGAGTCCCGAGGGCGACGTAACCGCTCACTTCTCGAACCGGTAGCCCATCCCCGGCTCGGTGACGAAGTGCTTGGGGTGCGAGGGATCGGCCTCCAGTTTCCTGCGCAGCTGCGCCATGTACACGCGCAGATAGTTCGTCTCCGTGCCGTACGACGGCCCCCACACCTCCTGGAGCAGCTGCTTCTGGCTGACCAGCCGGCCGGTGTTGCGCACCAGCACCTCCAGCAGATGCCATTCGGTCGGGGTGAGCCGTACGTCCTTGCCGGCCCGGTTGACCTTCTTCGCGGCCAGGTCGACGGTGAAGTCCTCGGTCTCCACCAGCACGCCGTCCTCACCACTGCCGACGGGCTCGGCGCGGCGGACGGCGGCCCGCAGCCGGGCCAGCAGCTCGTCCATGCCGAAGGGCTTGGTGACATAGTCGTCGGCGCCCGCGTCCAGCGCCTGGACCTTCTCGTCGGAGGAGTGCCGGGCGGACAGCACCAGGATCGGCACGCGGGTCCAGCCGCGCAGGCCTCTGATCACCTCGACGCCGTCCATGTCTGGCAGGCCCAGGTCGAGAACGACCACGTCGGGGTGGCGGGAGGCGGCGAGGTCGAGGGCGGTCCTGCCGTCGGCGGCGGCGTCGACCTCGTACTTGCGTGCCTTGAGGTTGATCACGAGGGCGCGCACGATCTGCGGCTCGTCGTCGACCACCAGCACCCGCGTCATGTGGTGAGCCTTTCTGGTTCGGTGGGCCGGGCGGCAGCGCGAAGGCTCTCCGCGGCCCGCAGGGTGAGGACCATCGTCAGACCGCCGCCGGGCGTGTCCTCGGCGTTGAGCGTGCCGCTCATGGCCTCGGCGAAGCCGCGTGCCACGGCGAGACCGAGGCCGACGCCGGCTCCGCGCGGGGCGTCGCCGTGCCGCTGGAACGGCTCAAAGATACGGTCCTTGGCCTCGTCCGGGACGCCGGGTCCGCGGTCGACGACCCGGACCTCGACCCGGTCGGCCATGGCACTGGCGGACACCAGCACCGGCTCGTCCGGCGGACTGTACTTCACGGCGTTCTCCACCAGGTTGGCCACCGCGCGCTCCAGCAGCCCGGGGTCGACGGCCACCATCGGCAGGGACTCGGGAATGTCCAGCTCCACACTGTCCTCGGGCACCCCGCCCAGCGCCATCGGGACCACCTCGTCGAGGTCGATCTCGCGGATCAGCGGGGTGACGGTGCCGGTCTGCAGGCGGGACATGTCCAGCAGGTTGCCCACCAGGTGGTCGAGCCGGTCGGCGCCCTCCTCGATGCCCTGGAGCAGTTCCGCGCGGTCCTCCTCGGACCACTCCACGTCCTCGGACCGGAGCGAGGAGACGGCCGCCTTGATCCCGGCGAGCGGCGTGCGCAGGTCGTGGCTGACGGCGGCGAGCAGCGCGGTGCGGATGCGGTTGCCCTCCGCGAGGGCGCGGGCCCGGTCGGCCTCCTCCTGGAGGCGCCGGCGCTCCAGGACGACAGCGGCCTGGGCGGCGAAGGCGGCCAGTACGCGGCGGTCGGAGGCGGGCAGCACCCGTCCGGTCAGCGCCAGCGCCATGTGGTCGCCGACGGGCATGTCCACGTCGGCGTCCTCCGGGCGCTGGAGCGGTCCGCCCGTGCCCACCCGGCCGGCGCAGGTCCAGGGGTCCACGTCGCTCTGCCGCTCGAGGAGCGCCACCGACTCCATGCCGAAGGTCTCGCGGACCCGCTCAAGGAGCGCTTCCAGGCTCGTCTCGCCGCGCAGCACGCTGCCCGCGAGGAAGGACAGTATCTCCGCCTCGGCGCGCAGCCGGGCGGCCTGGTGGGTGCGGCGGGCCGCGAGGTCCACCACCGAGGCGACGGACACGGCGACCCCGACGAAGATCGCGATGGCGACGATGTTCTTGGGGTCTGCGATGGTGAGCCGGTGCAGGGGCGGGGTGTAGTAGTAGTTCAGCAGAAACGATCCGACGGCGGCCGAGGCGAGCGCCGGCAGCAACCCGCCCAGCAGGGCCGCGGCCACCGTCAGGGCCAGGAACAGCAGCATGTCGTTGGCCAGGCCGAGGTCCCCGGCGTTCAGCAGCAGCGCGAGGGCCACCGGTCCGGCGACCGCCACCGTCCAGCCCCAGACGATCCGGGCGCGCCCGAGCCGGGCACCGCGGGCCACCGGCAGTCCGCGCCCCTTGGCGACCTGCCCGTGGGTGACGATGTGCACGTCGAGGTCGGGCCCCGACTCGCGGGCCACCGTGGCACCCACGCCCGGTCCGAAGACGTACTGCCACGTCTTGCGGCGCGAGGAGCCCAGCACGATCTGCGTGGCGTTGACCCCGCGGGCGAAGTCGAGCAGCGCGGCCGGTATGTCGTCGCCGACGACGTGGTGGAAGGTGCCGCCCAGGTCCTCCACGAGGGTGCGCTGGACGGTCAGCTCCTTCGGAGAGGCGGAGGTCAGTCCGTCGCTGCGGGCGATGTAGACGGCCATGACCTCCCCTCCGGCGCCCTTCTCGGCCAGCCGGGCCGCCCGGCGGATCAGCGTGCGCCCCTCGGGACCGCCGGTCAGCCCGACCACGATCCGCTCGCGCGAGCCCCAGATCCTGGAGACCTGGTGCTCGCTGCGGTAGCGCTGGAGGTACTCGTCGACCCGGTCGGCCACCCACAGCAGGGCCAGCTCGCGCAGCGCGGTGAGGTTGCCGGGCCGGAAGTAGTTGGACAGGGCGGCGTCGACCTTGTCCGACTTGTAGATGTTGCCGTGCGCCATCCGGCGGCGCAGGGCCTCCGGCGACATGTCGACCAGTTCGATCTGGTCGGCACGCCGCACCACCTCGTCGGGGACGGTCTCGCGCTGCCGTATGCCGGTGATCGACTCGACCACGTCGCCGAGGGACTCCAGGTGCTGGATGTTGACCGTGGAGATGACGTCGACGCCGGCCGCGAGCAGTTCCTCCACGTCCTGCCAGCGCTTGGCGTTGCGGGAGCCGGGGATGTTGGTGTGGGCGAGTTCGTCCACCAGGGCGACGGCCGGGGCGCGGCGCAGCGCGGCGTCGACGTCCATCTCGGTGAAGGTGCTCCCCCGGTACTCCAGTGCCTTGCGGGGGACCTGCTCCAGGCCGTGCAGCATCACCTCGGTGCGCGGCCGGTCGTGGTGCTCGACGAACGCCACGACACAGTCGGTGCCCCGCTCCACCCGGCGGTGTGCCTCGGACAGCATCGCGTACGTCTTGCCGACGCCTGGTGCCGCACCGAGGTAGATCCGAAGCTTGCCGCGTCCCATGGCCCCATTGTCTTCCCGTCACGCCTGTGCATGCCGCGTCGACCTTACGGCCGATAATCGCGACATAAGGGGTCGCGCGGGGGCGGATGGCCGTCTTTGACGCAACCCTGACGTGCACAGCGTCACGGCGTGACGACGTTACGACGTCAGGGCATCAAGCGTCAGGGCGTCGCGGCGTCACGATTCGACGATTCTCCCGTCGCGCAACTCCAGAACCCGGTCGGCGAGGTCCAGCAGGGTCGCGTCGTGGGTCGCGACCAGTGCGGTGACCTGCTCGCTGCGGACGACCGCGCGCAGCAGCTCCATCACGGCGTGGCCGGTCTCCGCGTCGAGCTGGCCGGTCGGCTCGTCGGCTATCAGCAACGCCGGCTCGTTGGCGAGGGCGCGGGCGATGGCCACGCGCTGCTGCTGGCCGCCGGAGAGCTCACCGGGTCGCTGCCGGGCGTGGTCGGCGAGGCCGACCAGGGACAGCAGCAGCTCGACGCGCTCCTCCCGGGCGCGCGGCTCGGCGCGGCGCAGCCGCATCGGCACGCCGACGTTCTCCGCGGCGGTGAGGATCGGGATGAGCCCGAAGGACTGGAAGACGAACCCGATGCGGTCCCGGCGCAGGGCGAGGATGCCGTCCTCGCCGAGTTCGGACAGATCGCGGCCGTCGACGTGAACCCGTCCCCGGTCCGGCTCGTCGAGCCCGCCGACGATATTGAGCAACGTGGTCTTGCCGGAGCCCGAGCGGCCCTTGAGGGCGACCAGTTCGCCCCGCGGGACCTCGAAGGAGACTCCGCGCAGGGCGTGCACGGCGGCCGCCGAGTGCCCGTAGGATTTGTGGACGTCCTCCACCCGCACCATGGTCTCGGTGATCACCTGGCTCATGTGCCCTCCCCGTTTCCGTCCCCCGTGGACCGGGCGCCGGCATCACCAGCCGTGCCCGTCCCTTCAACATCCAACGGACGGGCGATCGCGAAGGTTTCCGGCCGGGACCGCGGAGAGGTCCGCGCACGGCAGAGGGCCGCACCCCGGGAGGTACGGCCCTGGGTTCGATGACCGTTCTCAGCGGACCTCGGTGATCTCCGGGCCGCGCTGGAGCTGGCCCAGCCCGCCGGAGAAGCGGGACTGGCCCTCGTCCTGCTGGACGCCCTCGGGCACCATCTGCGCGTCGTTCGGCAGCTTCAGGACGATCGGGTCGCGGGGCGCCATCGGGCCCTCGCCGCGGACCACGACCGTGTCCCGGAAGATCTGCTCGAGCAGTCCGGCCGCCTGCGGCTGCACCGCGCCCTGCCCGGAGATCACCCCGCGCAGGAACCAGCGGGGGCCGTCCACGCCGACGAACCGCACGACCTGGTAGCCGCCCGTGCCGTCCGGCAGCTGCACCGGGACCTGCGCGCGCAGCTCCCAGCCCAGCGGCCCCTCGACCTCGTCCACGATGCCGCCCTGCTGGGTGATGCCGCTGCCGATCTCCTCGCGCACCTCGCCCCAGATGCCCTCGCGCTTGGGCGCGGCGAAGGCCTGCAACTGGATGGCGCTGTCCTGCAGGACGACGGTCGCCGCGACGATCGCGTCACCCGCGACCTCGACCCGCAGCTCCATGCCCTCGACACCAGGCACGAACATGCCGCCGAGGTCCACCCGGCCCTCGGCCGGCTCGCGCACCTCGGAGCTGTCCCAGGGTCCGTCGGGCCGCGGTCCGGGCTCGAGCCGCACACGCTCCCGCTCGCCCTCTACGTCTACGTCCGCCTCGGTGTCGACGTTGTCGACGACCTGCTCGGCCTCGCCGGCCGCGTCCTCGGCGGCACCCTTCTTCTTGCGACGTCCGAACACGTCACTGTCCTTCCCGGTCGGATACGACCGAAGCGTATCGATTCCCACCCGCCGCGCCGCCCACGGCGGCCCGGCCGTTTGTGCCGCTCGCGCCGTCCACGGCGGCGTGGCCGCCGGTGGACCCGAAGCCCCCCTCGGCCCGCGCCGAGCCGGGAAGCTCCGCCACCTCCTGGAAGCGGACCCTCTCGACCTGCTGGACGACCAGTTGGGCAATCCGGTCGAAGCGCTCGAACCGCACGGACTCGCGCGGGTCGAGATTCACCACGATCACCTTGATCTCCCCACGGTACCCGGCATCAACCGTCCCCGGGGCATTCACGAGGGCGACACCGCAGCGGGCTGCGAGTCCGGAACGCGGGTGCACGAAGGCCGCGTACCCCTCGGGGAGCGCGACAGACACGCCCGTGGGCAGTACGGCCCGCTCCCCCGGCGCCAGTTCGCAGACCACGGTGGTGCGCAGATCGGCGCCCGCGTCACCGGGGTGCGCGTAAGCCGGAAGCGGTACGTCGGCGTCCACGCGCCGGATCAGCACGCTCAGGGGCTCGCGGCTCACGGGTTCACCTCGAAGGCGCGGACGCGCCGGACCTGGTCCGGATCGTTCATGGCGGCCTGGATCTCCTGCTCGCGGCCGTGATCGACGAAGTGGTCGACCTTGACCTCGATGAAAAGGGCCTCGGCACGGACGGCGACCGGCCCGTCCGGGCCGCCGACACGTCCGGTGGCCCTGGAGTAGATCTTCCGTCCGGCCACCGCGGTGACCTCGGCCTCCAGATGCAGGGTGGTGCCGACCGGCACCGGACGCACGTAGTCCGTCTCCAGCCGCCCGGTCACGGCGATCGTCCGCAGCAGCCAGTTCAGCGAGCCGAGGGCCTCGTCGAGGGCGGTCGCGAGGACCCCGCCGTGGGCGAGGCCGGGCGCGCCCTGGTGGGCGGGCTGCACGGTGAACTCGGCGGTGATGCCGACGCCCTCCCCGGCCCGTGCCTGGAGGTGCAGCCCGTGCGGCTGCTCCCCGCCGCAGCCGAAGCACTCGGCGTAGTGCGAGCCGAGGAGTTCACCGGGCGCGGGGGCGTCGGGGTGCCGGACCGGATCCACGGCGTCGGGCGGGGGCTGAAGAGGTGCGGAACTACCACTCACAGGCGCAGACCTTACCCGCGCGCCGGCATGCGCCCGACACCGTGCCAAGCTTGGTTCATGCAGCTCTCCGCCCAGCCGTACGAAGAACGCCTCGCCGCGCCCCGTTCCTGGTGGCTGATCAGCCTTCTGATGGGCATCTCCTGTGCCCTGATCCTGCTTCCCTTCGGCACCCTGCCGATGCTGGGCGGCCTGGTCGGCGGCACCGCGGCGACGGCGGTCGTGGTGAGCTCCTACGGCTCGCCGCGCATCCGGGTCGTGGGCGGTCTGCTGATCGCGGGCGAGGCGAAGATCCCGGTCACGGCGCTCGGCGAGGCGGAGGTGCTGGACGCGGAGGAGGCGCGCGCCTGGCGCACCCACAAGGCCGACACCCGCGCCTTCCTGCTGCTGCGCGCCTACATTCCCGGGGCGCTGCGGGTGGAGGTCACCGACCCGGAGGACCCCACGCCGTACCTGTACCTGTCGACGCGGGAGCCGGAGCGGCTGGCCGAGGCGCTGCGTGCGGCGCGTGCGGACGCGGCGCCCGAGGCCGCGTAACGCCCGCACGGCCTCGCACGGGCGATCCTGGGCGGGCTCGTCAGCTCCCGGGTTCCCCGGAGCCCCCGGTGGTGTCGGGACCGTCGGAGCCATCGGTGGTGTCCTGGAGCGGCAGCGCATGCCCGGCCGTCTCCAGGGGCGGCAGCGCGGGCAGTTCGTCCCACGGGACCTGGATCTTGCGCAGGTCGGCGCGGATGCGGGCGGCGAGCCTTCTGGTCTCGCGCCGGTTCATGACGGCGCCGGCCGCGGCGCCCACCATGAAGGGCGTCAGCTTGGGCAGGCCCCGCGCCGTCCGTTTCATGATCTGCCGGCGCAATTGGCGCCTCATCCGGCCCCCGAGGGCGAGGTCGATCGTCGAGGGGTTCCACACGTCGATCCGGCGCTCGTGCGACCAGACCGACAGATACGCGGCACTGCGGGCCTTCAGATTTCCGGGGGGCCGCGCCCCGTACACCTCGTGGAGCTCCGCGATCAGCTTGAGTTCGATCGCCGCGACTCCGGTGACCTCCGCGGCCAGCTGGGCCGGCATCGCGGGCGGTACCGGCAGCATCGCCGCCGCCCCGACGCCCGCTCCGACCGTGGAGGAGGCGCCCGCCGCACCCGCCACCAGCCTGTCCGCGAGCTGTTCGGGCCCGAGGCCCGGGAACTGCCGGCGCAGCGTGGTGAGGTCCCGTACGGGGATCCGCGGGGCCATGTCGATGACGCGGTCGGTGAGGTACGAGAGGGCTGCCCTGGCGTGGCCGCCGCCCACGCGGGCGCCGTTTCTGGCCACTTCCCCGGCCTTCCGGGCCCTGTGCCGGATCGCCGCGGCCTGCCGCCGGGCCACGGGCGCGGATCCACCCGCCGGGACGGCGGGGTCACCGCGCCCGGAGACCGATGCGAGCGCGGGCGATCCCGCCGATCCGTTCGGGTCGGATGTACGGGACGGCCCTCGCTCGTCGTCACGCGCGCCGTGGGGGCCGTCGGGCGGCCCCGAGTCCGCTCCCCCACTGGGGGTGCGGCGCTTCCAAGGAGGGGTCGAGCCGGTCACGGCCGACCCGGCCTCAGTCGCAGTCGCGGCAGATCGGCTGACCGTTCTTCTCCCGGGCCAGCTGGCTGCGGTGGTGCACCAGGAAGCAGCTCATGCAGGTGAACTCGTCCTGCTGCTTGGGCAGCACCCGGACGGCCAGTTCCTCGTTCGAGAGGTCCGCGCCGGGCAGCTCCAGGCCTTCGGCGGCCTCGAACTCGTCGACGTCCACGGAGGAGGTCGACTTGTCGTTCCGCCTGGCCTTCAGCTCTTCCAGGCTGTCCGAGTCGACGTCGTCGTCGGTCTTGCGTGGGGTGTCGTAATCGGTTGCCATGTCGCTCTCCCCCTCTGGGTGTATGCGGTGTCTCCAGCGCACGTAACGCGTGAGAGGCCGGACTTGTGCCCGACCTGAGGCGGAGATTTTGCCTCACATCAAGGTCTGTTACTCAATCGACACCCAACCGCACTCCTCAAGAGTGATCGGCTTGGATGGCGATCGGGACCGTACACGGTCCGGATGTCACGCTTCAAAGCGGTCTCACCGTGTACTTCCCGTGATCATGCCCCCCGAAAACCGGGATTTTTCCGGCATTTCAGGGGCTCACACGACCACGGAGAGTAGATGGCTGAAAAACCGTCCATGTGATCGATCACACACGGAGAGGTGGGGAACGGCCCCGGGAATTTCCGCCCAAAGCGAACATCCCCGTGTGTCGGCGCAATGATCTCAGATCGGCAGCGTCACCCGCATCACGAGGCCACCTCCCTCACGCGGCTGGGCCGAGATGTGCCCGCCGTGCGCCCGCGCCACGGAGCGGGCGATGGACAGACCCAGGCCGACGCCCTTGTCGCTGCCGGTGCGCTCGGTACGCAGCCGCCTGAAGGGTTCGAAGAGGTTGTCGATCTCGTACGCCGGGACGACCGGCCCGGTGTTCGTGACGACGAGTATCGCCTGACCGTGCTGGACGTCCGTGGTGACCTCCACCCACCCCTCTTCGGCCACGTTGTACCGCACCGCGTTCTGCACCAGGTTCAGGGCGATCCGCTCCAGCAGCACGCCGTTGCCCTGGACGACCGCCGGCTTGCATTCGCCGCGGATCACGACCCCCTTGGCCTCCGCCTCCGCGTGCACCTGGTCGACGGCCTGCGAGGCGACCTCGGCGAGGTCCACCGGCTTGCGCTCGACGATCTGGTTGTCGCTGCGGGCGAGCAGCAGCAGGCCCTCGACGAGCTGTTCGCTGCGCTCGTTGGTGGCCAGCAGGGTCTTGCCGAGCTGCTGGAGCTCCACCGGCGCGTGCGGGTCGGAGAGCTGCACCTCCAGGAGCGTGCGGTTGATCGCGAGCGGCGTGCGCAACTCGTGCGAGGCGTTGCCGACGAAGCGCTGCTGGGCGGTGAAGGCCCGCTGCAGCCGCTCCAGCATGTCGTCGAAGGTGTCCGCGAGCTCCTTCAGCTCGTCGTCCGGGCCGTCCAGCTCGATCCGCCGGGACAGGTCGGAGCCGGCCACGGCGCGGGCGGTGCGGGTGATCCGGCCGAGCGGGGACAGCACGCGGCCGGCCATCGCGTAGCCGAACGCGAAGGCGATCACGGCGAGGCCGAGCAGGGCGAGGAGCGAGCGGCTGAGCAGGCTGTCCAGGGCGGCCTGGCGCTGGTGGTCGATGCAGGCGCTGATCGCGGCGTTGAACTCCGACAGCGACAGGTTGCCGTTGTCGACGCCCGGACAGTCGGTGCTGGTGACCCTCAGGGCGTTGAAGTCGACGATCTTGAACAGCGGCTGGTTGCCATTGCGCAGGGCCTGCGCGGCGAGCAGGTAGATGATCGACAGCAGCAGGATGCCGGCGATCAGGAACATGCCGCCGTACAGCAGCGTGAGCCGTATCCGGATGGTCGGGCGCAGCCACGGGAAGGCCGGCTCCGGCCTTCTCGGGTCCCAGGTGGGTTTCGGGGGCGCCTGGGGCGGCGCCGGGGTCGCGGCCACGGCGGATCAGATCCGATAGCCGGAGCCGGGCACGGTGACGATCACCGGGGGCTCGCCGAGCTTGCGCCGCAGCGTCATCACCGTGACGCGCACGACGTTGGTGAACGGGTCGGTGTTCTCGTCCCAGGCCTTCTCCAGCAGCTGCTCCGCGGAGACCACGGCGCCCTCGCTGCGCATGAGGACCTCCAGGACCGCGAACTCCTTCGGCGCGAGCTGGACCTCCCTGCCGTCGCGGAAGACCTCGCGGCGGTTGGGGTCGAGCTTGATCCCCGCGCGCTCCAGGACGGGCGGCAGGGGCACGCTGGTACGCCGGCCCAGGGCCCGCACGCGTGCCGTCAGCTCGCTGAACGCGAAGGGCTTGGGGAGGTAGTCGTCGGCGCCGATCTCCAGGCCCTCGACACGGTCGCTGACGTCGCCGGAGGCGGTGAGCATCAGCACGCGCGTCGGCATGCCCAGCTCGACGATCTTGCGGCAGACGTCGTCGCCGTGCACCAGCGGGAGGTCGCGGTCGAGGACGACCACGTCGTAGTCGTTGACGCCGATGCGCTCCAGGGCGGCCGCACCGTCGTACACGACGTCGACGGCCATGGCCTCCCGGCGCAGTCCGGTGGCCACCGCATCGGCGAGCAGCTGCTCGTCCTCGACGACGAGTACGCGCACGTCTTGTCCTTCCTGTGTCCACCCGCGTAGCGCCGCTCGGGGCGCACGCCGGCAGGGGTCTTCGTGAGTGTGTGCTTCCATCCTGCCCTTTTCGGCCATAAGTCGGCGGTAAGCCGTGGAAGCGGCCGGTGGACGGGAGGCGAGCGGCGGGCGAAGGGTCCGCGAATCCCGAATTTTCTACCCGTCCGAGGTTTCCGCCGCGAGGAGTCGGGGGAGGACGGTTTACACCCCGCGATCACGCTCTGCATGTGCCGCAGCACCATGCGGTACTCCGCGATCCGCTTCCGCGGAGTGGGTGTGGGTGTCCAGCGCCGTCGCCGCCCGGTCGGGCAGCGCCGGGCACCTGTTGAGACGTGATCGCCCCTTCCGAACGGCACACCCCCGTGCCACCGACCCACCGACCCAGGACGAGGGGGCGCAGCATGGACGCATTCACCGCAGGACTTCTGCAGCGCATAAAGGCGACCGAGTCCGATCTGACGCGGGCTCGTGACGAGGGCGACGACTTCCTCGTCGAGGTCGAGCTGGCCGAACTCGACGACCTGCGCCGCCTCGCCGCCGAACACGGTGTGGAGGTCGGCGTGTCCGGCGTCTGACCAGCCTGCACGCGCACAGCGGGACCCCGGCGAATCCAGCGCCGGGGTCCCGCTGTCCGCTGTGCCCCGTGCCCTCAGTCGTGCCAGGCGCCGAACTCCTCCAGGAGGCTCTGGAGGGGCTCGAAGACGCCCGAGGTGGCCGCGACCGTCAGCTCGCGGGACGGACGCTCTCCCGGGCGGCCACCCGTCACCGCGCCCGACTCCCTGGCGATCAGGTCGCCCGCGGCGAAGTCCCACGCGTTCAGACCGCGCTCGTAGTAGCCGTCCAGGCGGCCCACCGCCACGTCGCACAGGTCCACCGCGGCCGAGCCGCTGCGGCGGATGTCGCGCAGCAGCGGGATCAGCCGGTGGGCGACGTCGGCCTGGTGGGCGCGGACCTCGGCGACGTAGTTGAAGCCGGTGGCGACGAGGGCCTGGTCCAGGGGCGGCGCGGCGCGGCAGGCCAGCTTGCGCTCGCCGGCCCAGGCTCCGGTGGCCCAGGCCCCGCGGCCGCGCACGGCGTGGAACGCCTCGCCGCGCATCGGGACGACCACGACCCCGACGACCGCCTCGCCGTCCAGCTCGGCCGCGATGGAGACGGCCCAGGTCGGCAGTCCGTACAGGTAGTTCACGGTGCCGTCGAGCGGGTCGATCACCCACCGGACGCCGCTCGTGCCCTCGACGCAGGCGCCCTCCTCGCCGAGGAAGCCGTCCTCGGGGCGCCGGTCGGCGATCAGGCCGGTGATCAGTTTCTCGGCGGCGATGTCCATCTCGGTCACGACGTCGATCGGACTGGACTTGGTGGCGGCCACCGTCAGGTCGGCCGGGCGTCCGTCCTTCAGCAGCTCTCCGGCGCGTGCGGCCGCCTGGCGGGCGAGTTGCAGCAGTTCCGCGGGCAGGGTGTCGGTCACGGGGCTCCTCACGCGTAGGGGCTGTCGGCGCCCGCGGCGGCCGGACGGGGCGTACGGGCCGGGCAGCAGCCCACCGGGCAGAGGTTGTGGTCCGCGCCGAGCGAGCCCAGGGCGCACGGCGTGACCCGCTGCCCGCGCTCGGTGGCGGCACGCTCCGCGATCAGGTCGCGGACGGCGGCGGCGAACCGCGGGTCGGCGCCGACGGTGGCCGAGCGGCGTACCGGAAGGCCCAGTTCCCCGGCCTTGGCCGTGGCCTCGGTGTCGAGGTCGTACAGGACCTCCATGTGGTCGGAGACGAAGCCGATGGGCGCCATGACGACGGCCGGGACCCCCGCGGCGTGCCGCTCCTCGAGGTGGTCGCAGATGTCGGGCTCCAGCCACGGGATGTGCGGGGCCCCGGAACGCGACTGGTAGACGAGCTGCCAGGGATGGTCGACGCCGGTGCGCTCGCGGACCGCGTCGGCGATCAGCCGCGCCACGTCCAGGTGCTGGCGGACGTACGCCCCGCCGTCCCCGTGGCCGGGGACCGGGCCGGAGGTGTCCGCGGCGGAGACCGGGATCGAATGGGTGCAGAAAGCGATGTGCGCGCCGTCGCGGACGTCCTCGGGGAGGTCGGCGAGCGACTCCAGCACACCGTCGATCATGGGCCGGAGGAAGCCGGGGTGGTTGAAGTAGTGCCGCAGCTTGTCGACCTTCGGCAGGTCCAGGCCCTCGGCCTCGAGGGCGGCGAGCGAGTCCGCGAGGTTCTCGCGGTACTGGCGGCAACCGGAGTAGGACGCGTAGGCGCTGGTGGCCAGGACCAGGATGCGGCGGCGGCCGTCGCGGACCATGTCCCGCAGGGTGTCCGTCAGGTAGGGGGCCCAGTTGCGGTTGCCCCAGTAGACCGGCAGGTCGAGGCCGTGGTCGGCGAAGTCCTTGCGCAGGGCGTCGAGCAGGGCGCGGTTCTGGGCGTTGATCGGGCTGACCCCGCCGAACTGGAAGTAGTGTTCGCCCACTTCCTTCAGGCGCTCGGTGGGGATGCCGCGCCCGCGCGTCACGTTCTCCAGGAACGGGATCACGTCGTCCGGCCCCTCGGGGCCGCCGAACGAGAGCAGGAGCAGGGCGTCGTACGGAGTGGCGTCGAGCACGTCAGGCATGCCTCGATCCTGCCACCCCCCACCGGCGGGCGGGATCCCGGCCCGCGGGGGGAGGTGCGCGCGGAAACCGGTAGGGGGAGGTGCGCCGGAGTCGTCCGATCCGTAAGCTGTATCAGCTACCTTCACGCCTTACCGGATTCGCGGAGACCCTGTGCCCAGCCCGTACCGTGCCCTGTTCGCCGCTCCAGGCTCCAAGGGTTTCTCCGCCGCGGGGTTCCTCGGCCGGATGCCGCTGTCGATGATGGGCATCGGCGTGGTCACGATGATCTCCCAGCTGACCGGGCGCTACGGGCTCGCGGGCGCACTGTCGGCCACCATCGCGCTGGCCGCCGCGGTCCTGGGCCCGCAGATCTCCCGGCTGGTCGACCGGCACGGGCAGCGCCGGGTGCTGCGCCCCGCGACGCTCGTCGCGCTGACCGCCTCGGCGGTCCTGCTGTTCGCGGCGCACTTCCGGTGGCCGGACTGGGTGCTGTTCGTCTGCGCGGCCGGGATCGGCTCCGTGCCCAGCCTGGGCGCGATGGTCCGCGCGCGCTGGGCGGCCCTGTACCGGGGAACGCCGCAGCTGCACACCGCCTACTCGTTCGAGTCCGTGGTGGACGAGGCCTGCTTCATCTTCGGGCCGATCGTCTCCATCGGGCTGTCCACGGCATGGTTCCCGGAGGCGGGGCCGCTGCTGGCCGCCTGCTTCCTGGCGGTGGGCGTGTTCTGGCTGACCGCGCAGCGCGCCACCGAGCCCGCGCCGCATCCCCGCGAGCACCACGTCGGCGGTTCGGCCCTGCGTGCGCGCGGGCTCCAGGTGCTGGTGTCGACCTTCGTGGCGACCGGGACGATCTTCGGGGCGGTCGACGTGGTCACCGTCGCCTTCGCCGACCAGCAGGGACACAAGGGCGCCGCGAGCGTCGTGCTCGCCGTGTACGCGGCGGGCTCCTGCACGGCGGGCGTCGTGTTCGGCCTGCTGCGCTTCGCGGGACCGCCCGCCCGGCGCTGGCTGCTGGGCATCTGCACGATGGCCGTGAGTATGATCCCCCTCCTACTGGTCGGAAACTTGCCGTTTCTGGCCGTGGCGCTGTTCGTTGCGGGCCTGTCGGTCGCTCCCACGATGATCACGACGATGGCCCTCGTCGAAGAGCACGTACCACGCTCGCACCTGACCGAGGGCATGACCTGGGTGAGCACCGGGCTCGCGGTCGGGGTGGCGCTGGGCTCCTCGGTGGCCGGCTGGGTGATCGACGCGGCCGGGGCGCGGGCCGGGTACGGGGTTCCGGCGGTGTCCGGGGCCGTCGCGGTCGCGGTCGGTTTCCTCGGGTACCGCCGGCTCAGCAGGCCGGCTCCGCGTCGGGGAGGCTTCGTTGAGCAGCACGACGAGCGCGAAGAACGGCACGTGGCGTAACTGGGGCGGCAACGTCGGCGCACGCCCCGGGCGGGAGGTCACGCCGGCGACGGTGGACGACGTCGCCGCCGCCGTACGGGGGGCCGCCGAGGACGGACTGAGGGTGAAGGCCGTCGGCACCGGTCACTCCTTCACGAGCATCGCCGCGACGGACGGTGTCATGATCCGCCCGCAGCTGCTGACGGGCATACGCGAGATCGACCGTGAGGCCATGACGGTCACGGTCGAGGCCGGCACTCCGCTCAAGAGGCTCAATGTCGCCCTCGCGCGTGAGGGCCTCTCGCTCGCCAACATGGGCGACATCATGGAGCAGACGGTGTCCGGGGCGACCAGCACCGGCACCCACGGCACGGGCCGCGAGTCGGCCTCGATCGCCGCCCAGATCAAGGGGCTGGAGCTGGTCACCGCGGACGGCTCGGTGCTCACCTGCTCCGCGAAGGAGAATCCGGAGGTCTTCGCGGCCGCCCGCATCGGCCTGGGCGCGCTGGGGATCGTCACGGCCCTCACCTTCGCGGTGGAGCCGCTCTTCCTGCTCACCGCCCGCGAGGAACCGATGAGCCTGGACCGGGTGCTCGCGGAGTTCGACCGGCTCTGGGCGGAGAACGAGCACTTCGAGTTCTACTGGTTCCCGCACACCGGCAACACCAACACCAAGCGCAACAACCGCAGCGCCGGACCGGAACAGCCGGTGGGGCGGCTGGCCGGCTGGTTCGAGGACGAGTTCCTCTCCAACGGCGTCTTCCAGGTGGCCAACTGGGTCGGCCGCGCGGTGCCCGCCACCATCCCGTCGATCGCCGGGATCTCCAGCCGCGCGCTGTCCGCGCGGACGTACACCGACATCCCCTACAAGGTCTTCACCTCGCCGCGCCGGGTGCGCTTCGTGGAGATGGAGTACGCCGTGCCGCGCGAGGCCCTGGCAGACGCCCTGCGCGAGCTGAAGGCCATGGTCGACCGCTCCGGACTGCGGGTGAGCTTCCCGGTGGAGGTGCGCACCGCTCCCGCCGACGACATCACCCTGTCCACCGCCTCCGGCCGGGACAGCGCGTACATCGCGGTCCACATGTTCCGGGGCACTCCCTACCAGCGGTACTTCACGGCCGCGGAGAGCATCTTCACCGCGCACGAGGGCCGGCCGCACTGGGGCAAGATCCACACCAGGGACGCCGGCCACCTGGCCGCGGTCTATCCGCGCTTCGGGGAGTTCACGGCACTGCGGGACCGGCTGGATCCCCAGCGGCTGTTCCAGAACGACTACTTGCGGAGGGTGCTGGGACCGTAGCGCCCGTGCCGGGTGCCGGGGCCGTGGTGCCGGCGTCGGACGGCTTGCCCGCCCCCGTGCCGTCGGTGCCCGCGCTCCCGGTGTCCCCGGTGCTCGCGCTGTCTCCGCTGTTCCCCGTGGCCTCGGGTGTGGGCGTCGGGCTCGCCCCGGTGCCCCGGTCGGGGCGACCGGGAGCGGCATCGCCCGGCGGGGTCCCGTCCCCGGTCCCGGGCGTGTGGGTGGGCGAGGAGGTGGGAGCCGGCCCGTCGGGCGTCACGGACGGCGCGCGGTGGCCGGTCACGGCGTAGCCGACCGTCGTGCCCCTGCCGCCGCTGAAGCTGTCGCCCGACACCAGTTCGTAGGCGGTGATCCCGGCCATCGTGACCCCGAAGACGAGGGCGGCGGCGAGCACGGGCCGCTTCCAGCTCTTGATCCTGGCCCGGTAGACGGTCCCCTCGGTGAACTCACCCACCGGCGGCGGGGTCCGCCCGGCGGGGTCGGTCGCCGGGAACGACCCGGGGACCGGTCCCGGGGATGCGGTTGGGGAGGTGGTCGGTGAGGCGGCCACCCCGCGCAGCTGCTCGCCGGTACGCCGGAAGAAGTGCTGGAGGACGGAGCCGCCGCAGGTGGCCAGGACGCTGACGACACCGGCCCCGAGAATCGTGCCGTAGACACCGAAGTACGAGGCGAGCTTCGCGGCCACCACCGCCGCCAGGGCGCTGCCCGCGACTTGGGCGACGCTCAGGTCGAACCGCCTCCTTCTCACCTCCTCCCCGGCACTCGGCACACCACCAGCGTCGGACCCTTCGCGCATGACCGGACCTTGCCTGCCTCTTTCGGACACGGCCGTATCTTTCTGATGTGATCGGCCGACTGGACGAGAAAGGGACGTACGGACGAAACCGTTAGTTCCGTTTGCGGCGATTAAGTGAAGTTCGCCACGGGCATGATCGAAAAACCGGTCGAGGGCGGCCGAGTACCGCCCCTGGCGGGAAGTTGGGCGGCGTGCCAATCCACGCACGTGGCCCGAATGGAGTACCGTTGTGAGCCCTGGGCCCGGCCTCCCTTCGGGGTGTCCGGGACCTTGCTGGACCGCCGGGAGGGGGCTGGTTGCACAGGGTGACGGATTTGGTCACTTAGCGTTGTAAACAGGTAACCGTGCCATAACGGCGTTCCAGGGCCCGCGCCCGACACGCCGGGCAACTCGGCAAGGTTGTGGCAGGCTGCACCCGGGCAGGCCACACTCGACTAGCGGAAGCAGCGACGCACGTGACGTCGGCAGGCACCACCCGGGAGGTCCCCATGCCCGAACTGCGTGTCGTGGCCGTCTCCAATGACGGCACACGGCTGGTGCTGAAGGCTGCGGACAGCACGGAGTACACGCTTCCGATCGACGAACGGCTCCGCGCCGCCGTGCGCGGCGACCGTCCCCGCCTCGGCCAGATCGAGATCGAGGTGGAGAGCCATCTCCGCCCCCGCGACATCCAGGCCCGGATACGAGCGGGCGCGACCGCGGAAGAGGTCGCCCAGCTCGCGGGCATCCCCGTCGACCGGGTACGGCGCTTCGAGGGCCCCGTGCTCGCCGAGCGCGCCTTCATGGCCGAGCGCGCCCGCAAGACCCCCGTCCGCCGCCCCGGTGAGAACTCCGGTCCGCCGCTCGGCGAGACCGTCCAGGAGCGGCTGCTGCTGCGCGGCGCCGAGAAGGACACCGTCCAGTGGGACTCCTGGCGCCGCGACGACGGGACCTGGGAGGTCCTGCTGGTCTACCGGGTCGCGGGCGAACCGCACTCGGCGAGCTGGACGTACGACCCGCCGCGACGCCTGGTGCAGGCCGTGGACGACGAGGCACGCGCCCTGATCGGGGAGTCCGACGACCTCGGCGCCCCGGAGCCCAGCTTTCCGTTCGTGCCGCGCATCGCGCGTCTGCCGCGCGAGCGTTCCTTCGACCGGGACCGCGACCGTCCGGCGCTGCCGGGACAGGCGCCCGAGCCCGCCGAGGAGAGCGTGGGCGAGCGCGACACGCTGACCAGCCTGCTGGAGGCGGTGCCGAGCTTCCGCGGCGACCTGGTGGTGCCCGAGCGCGCGCCGGAGCCCGTGGAGGAGCCCGAAGAGGAACCGGTGGCCGAGGAGCCCCCGGCCCCCGCGGCCTCGGCCGGGTCCGCCTACGCGGACGTCCTCATGCCGCGCTCCGTCAGCAGCCACCGCGACCGCCTCATCGGCGCCACCGACCGCCAGGCGGAGGCGGACGGCGTCCGACCCGGCCGCCGGGCCGCCGTGCCGAGTTGGGACGAGATCGTGTTCGGCACGCGCCGCAAGAAGCAGGAGTAGCAAGGCCGTACGAGGCCGAAGGGCCGCGCCCTGCCGGGCGCGGCCCTCCTCTGTGCGCGGCGTCGCCGCCAGGGCGTTCCTGGTGGTCGTACCGGCTGACCGGCCGTCACCCTCTACGGACGACTGCCTGACTGACGTCCGGTCACTGCGGGTCCGGCCCCACCGCGACGGGCCGGGACGGGTCCGAGGACCACTCCGACCACGAGCCGATGTACAGGGCCGCCGGGATTCCGGCGACGGCCAGCGCCAGCACCTCGTGCGCCGCGGAGACGCCGGAGCCGCAGTAGACGCCGACGTGGCGTCCGTCGGCCGCGCCCAACGCCGTGAACCGTGCCCTGAGTTCCGCGGCGGGCAGGAACCTCCCGTCCGGGCCGGCGTTCTCGGTGGTCGGCGCGGACACCGCGCCCGGGATGTGGCCGCCCACCGGGTCGATCGGCTCCACCTCGCCCCGGTACCGCTCCCCCGCGCGCGCGTCGAACAGCACTCCGGACCGCGCCAGCGCCGCGGCCCCGTCGGCGTCGAGCAGCGGCAGCGCGCCGGGCTTCGGCGAGAAGTCGCCCTCGGCCGGCCCGGGCACGGCGGTCTCCAGGGGGCCCTCCCAGGCCGCCAGGCCGCCGTCCAGGACCCGCACGTCGGGGTGCCCGGTCCAGCGCAGCAGCCACCACGCGCGGGCGGCCGCCCAGCCCTGTCCGCCGTCGTAGACGACGACCGGCCGGTCCGCGGACACCCCGGCGCGGCGCATCGCGGCGCCGAACACCTCGATGTCGGGCAGCGGATGGCGGCCGTTTCCGCCCGGCGCCGAGGCCAGTTCGCGGTCCAGGTCGACGAAGACGGCGCCGGGGATGTGCCCGGCCGCGTGGGCGGCGCGCCCGTCGAAGGGCGCCGCGCCGGCCGCCGCGGCCAGGCTGAGCTGCCAGCGGACGTCGAGGAGCACCGGCGGCCGCGGCCCCGCGAGGGCGCTCGCGAGTTCGGAAGCGGAAATGATGGCGTTCATGGCCCCATCCTTGCGCACGGGGTGGCCGCATCGTCCAGGTCCGGCTACTCTGCTCGGCCGGACAGGTCCGATCACGAGGCGTACGGGATCGGCCACATGCTGTACAGCCGATCGACATCCTTCGGTATGCGCGTCGAAACGGGCGGGACACCGCACACCGGGCACCCTCCGGAGGGAACCCGGCCTCGTAGGCGCTGCGGGGGTGCGCCCGAGCGCGCCCGGCACGGGTGGGCGGCGTGTCGGCTCGGGGTCCGGAGAACGGAATCGAGGCGGCCGTCACGGGGGCCGAGGGGAAGGTGACGATGACCGAGGCACCGGAGCCAGGCGTCCTGAACGGCTGGGCACACGCGGGGACCAGGCCCGGCACACCGTGCCGGGTGAGTCTGATGGTGCACGGGCCGGCCGTCGCGCAGGCCTTCTACGCGGAGCTCTTCGGCTGGGAGTTCCAGTCCGGCCCCCGCCGGCTCGGCCCCTGTGTGCGGGCCCTGCTGGACGGTCACGAGGTGGCCGGCATCGGACAACTGCCGCCCGGCCGGCACCTGCCCGTGGCGTGGACGCCGTATCTCGCCTCCGACGACGTGGACCTGACGGCTGAAACCGTACGGCTGTGCGGCGGCACGATCGGGGTGGGCCCGCTGGACGCGGGCGGCGCAGGGCGGCTGGCGATCGGTTCGGATCCGTCGGGCGCGGTCTTCGGCCTGTGGCAGGCCGAGACGCGTCCGGGCGCGGGGGTCGCCCGGCTGCCCGGTACGCCGGCGTGGCACGAGCTGCTGACCTACGAGACCGCGGGCGTCGTCACGTTCTACACCAGGCTGTTCGGCTACGAGCGGAAGCCGGACGGCTCCGCCGATGTGGACCGGGTCACCCTGCACCTCGACGGCCGTCCGGTCGCCGGAGTGCACGGGGTGGGCCGGGCCCTGCCCCGCGACCGTGGCCCGCACTGGATGACGTACTTCGAGGTCGCCGACCCCGACGAGGCGGCCGAACGCCTTCTCGCTCTGGGCGGCCGGGTCCTCACCCCGGCGCGGGACACCGCCCACGGCCGCGTGGCCGCCGTGGCGGATCCCGAGGGGGCACGGTTCGCCCTGATCCGGAGCGCGCGTTGAGCACGGCAGCCCGGGTTGACCGTGGTGGTCACTCGGGAGGGTGAAACCTGCCGGGCTCTCCAACCGCCGCCCCGGCCGGCCAATCATCCCTCAGCCCATACCCAGGGCCGCCTTGGCTTCGCTGCCCTCCCAGCCGACGGAGGTGCGCCAGATGACCTCGATCGTGAAGACGTCACGGATGGAGTCGGCGGACCAGGGTTCGGCCGGCGCCTCAGAAAAGAACGAGGTAGAGGCGGTCGGCCTTGGACGGCAGGGTGTGGTCGACCTCCAGGAGCCGCGCCGCGCCTGCGCGGAGGTCGGCGTGGGACGTCCGGCCGGCCCCGAGAACCTCGTAGAGGGCGAGGCCCGTGTCGGTGACACAACTGACGTCCACGACTGCCGAGTTCTCGGGCTGCCGATCCGCACGCAGGAGAGCCGCCACCAGTTCGAACCACACGGCTTCGTGAGTCTTGCACGTGCGGTCGGCGGCGATGGCCGCTTCCAAGTGGTGGAGCAGGTCCGCGGCCGGCTCGGCCGTGTACGGGGTGGTGGCCATGGTGCCGGACTCCTTCTGGGCGTTGTGTTGAGGCTGCTCGTACTGCTCGTCGGATTCGGGTGTGCCGGTGGGAGTTTGCGGCTGCGCCCGAGTCCGCGTGTCATCAATCCGACACTCAACCTCCACCGGCTCGGTGAGTCGCTGCGTCAGGGTCTTGCGCGCTTCGGCCAGGGCATCGGACCAGCCGCTCCGCGCCAGTTCGGCCCGGAACACGTCCGGCTCGAAGGTGCCGGACTCGAGCGCGTGGTTGGTGCTCACGGCGAGGTTCTGCAGCCGGCTCAGGCCCGGCTTGTCGGGAGAACCGAGCACACGCCAGACGTCCAGCCGAGATTACGGGTACGGGTACGTACCCGCCCACTCCGCATCGAGCGGGCCGGACAGGCTCACCACTGGCGCCGTGATGGGAACGCGTACTCCGCCCATACGGTTTTGCCTGGTCCGTCCGGGCGCGGGTGCCAGTCCCAGCGGGTCGCGAGGTGCGATACGAGGAGCAGTCCACGGCCGGCCTCCTCCTCGGCCCCGGCGGCGCCCTCTGGGACGGCGGGGCGGCAGGGAAGACGTTCGGTGCGGGTGTCGGTGACCTCGACGCGGACGGTACGGCCGTCGGGCGTGGCGCGGAGACGCAGGTGAAAGTCCCGGCCGGGGACATGGCCGTGCCGCACGGCGTTCGCGGTCAGCTCCGCGACGATCAGCACGAGCGCGTCGTGCGGGTCGGTGCCGTACGGGATTCCCCACGCGTCCAGACGGACGGCTGCCAGACGGCGGGCGAGGCGGGCTCCGCGGGGTGTGGAGGTGAAGCGCATCTCGAAGGTGTGGCCTGGCGGCGGGGCGGGGGCGGCGTCCAAGGGCGTGCAGGGAGTGGTGGGTTGGGTGGTGCTGATGGGTTTGATGGGTTTCGTCGTCACGCCGACCACGGTCCCGTTGGTCGCGTAGCGTGACTAGCGGTGACGCAGCGACAGGGGGCGGTTGTACGCGAGCTGTCCGCGCGAGTAGGAGCTGCACACCGTAACGGCGTCCCTTGCGGGGGCGTTGGGGCAAGGAGGCGGTGATGCACATGGCGGAGCGCAAGAGTGCGGAGGCGGGGGCCGAGGCGGTTCCCGGGGGGCGTGCGAACGGCAGCGCGGGGGCGGTCGTGAGTCTCGGGGACAGCTGGGAGAACGACGACGGGGCCGCCGGACGGCGACCGGAGGACGAGGCCGGGCGAGGTGTCGTCGTAGCGTTCGGGCAGACCATGAAGACGCTGCGGGTGCGGGAGGGGCTGGAGCGCGAGGAGTTCGGGAGGCGGCTCGGGTACTCGGCTTCCACGGTCGCGGCATTCGAGCAGGGGCGGAGGATTCCGTCGCCCCGGGCGATCGAGCGGGCGGATGAGGTGCTGGGGGCGGGCGGGTTGCTGTGCCTGTGGAAGGAGCAGGTGGAGCGGGCTCAGTATCCGGTGTTCTTTCAGGGGATGGCGGTACTGGAGAAGGAGGCCATTGAGCTGGTCGCCTACGACACACTCGTGGTCAAGGGTCTGCTCCAGACGGAGGAGTACATGAGGGCGCTGCTCGGTATGAGGCGCCCTCCTCTGGATGAGGAGACCATCGAGCAGCGAGTTACCGCGCGGTTGGCCCGGCAGGACATCTTCGATCGGCGCCCCGCGCCGTTCCTGAGCTTCGTGCTCGACGAGTCGATCCTGCGGCGTCCGTACGGAGGTAAGGCTGTACTGCGCGGGCAGTTGGAACACCTACTGTTGATCGGCCAGAAACGCAACGTCGAGATCCAGATCATGCCGGTCGACCGCGAGGACAACGCCGGCGTGAACGGGCCGTTCACCGTCGTCACGCGCAAGGACGGCAAGAAGTTCGTGTACGCCGAGGCACAGGGAATCGGTTCCCTGCAGACTGACCCGGAGCAAGGGGTTCTTGCAGCCGCGCGTTATGGGATCATCCGATCACAGGCTCTCAGTCCGCGAGAGTCACTGGAGCTCATCGAAGGGTTGCTGGGATCGCCATGAACAACGCTGAGTCCTCGACCGTCGCCTCCGGCCTCGCCTGGTTCAAGAGCAGCTACAGCGGAACCGAGGGCGGCGATTGCGTAGAGATCGCGCCCAGTACGGCAGTTGTGCACGTCCGTGACTCCAAGGCCGTTGCCGGGCCCATGCTCACGGTCTCCCGTGAGGCGTGGGCGGGATTCGTCGGGCTGGCCTCGTCGGAGCGGCGCGTCTGAAACTCGTACGGTCGTGAGAGCCCTGCCGGTTCCGTTAGGCGGCAGGGCTCTCACGTAGGTGCAGGTACCCGGTCAGGCGTCCGGGACCCCGTTCACGGACCACTCGTTGGCGAAGTGTTCCATCTGGCGGAGGACCAGGTCGATGGCCTCCTTCTGCTGGTCCGGCGGGTAGTTGTTGCGGGCCAGGAGGCGCTTGATGGTGCTGCGCAGGCGGGCACGGACGGACTCGCGGGCGATCCAGTCGGGCTTGAGCTGGCGGCGGACCTCGGTGACGAGTTCGCGGGCGATGCCCGCCAGGACCTCGTCGCCCATGGGCGAGCGGGCCGTGCCGTGGTCGGCGACGGCGTCGTAGAAGGCGAGCTCGCGCCAGTTCAAAGGCGGGTCGAACTTCTCGCCCGGCTGGCGTCGGCGGCGACCTCCTTGGCCATCTCGACCAGTTTGGCGATGAGTTCGGCGCTGGTGTACTGCTGCCGCATGTAGCGCACCATCAGGTCCTGGAGGCGCTGGGAGAAGGTGGTCTGCCGGACGATGTTGTGCCGGGTGACCTCGCGCATCTTCCGCTCGACGAGTCGCCGCAGTGCTTCGGCCGCCAGGTGCGGGGTGTCGCTGTTCTGGAGTTGGGCGACGAGCGCGTCGTTGAGGTGGGTCAGGTCGGCGGTCTCCAGCCCTGCTTCGGCGAACAGGTCCGTCACCCCGCCCGTCTCCACCACCGACGAGGTCAGCTGGGAGAGGTACAGCTCGACGTCACGGGCCACCGGGAGGCCGCGTGCCTCGCGCTCCATGGCGTCCAGCTTGGCCATGTAGGCGCGGACCTCGGCGAAGAACTGGATGTGCCGCTTCCAGGCGGGCCGGTCGGCGAAGCGGTCGCCCACCTCCTTCGAACTGCCGGCAGCCGATGAGACCGAAGCCGTCGCGCCGCAAGGCATGGCTCACCCATGGCGCGACCGCGTTCGTCGCGCTCGTGATCGGCGTCGGCATCGGCAACGACGGGGGCTCCGGCGGTACGGTCGGCTCCGCCGCTCCCGCCCCGGCCGTCACCGTCACCAAGACCGCGGCCGCTGAGCGGGGCGAGCCGAAGCCGGCCGTCACAGTCACCGAGAAGGTCACGGTCACGCCGAAGCCGGCCAAGAAGCCCGGACCGGCCACCACGGTCGAGGGCGAGGGCCAGTACCTCGTCGGCGAGGACATGCAGGCCGGCACCTACAAGACCGCCGGGGCCGACAAGGACGGCTTCATCGAGAACTGCTACTGGGCCCGGACCAAGGACGCCTCGGGGGAGTTCGACGCGATCATCGCCAACGAAAACCTCAAGGGTCAGGGTCGCGTGACGGTCAACAAGGGCGAGTACTTCGAGACCAAGGGCTGCCAGGAGTGGACCAAGGTCGGCTGACCGGCCGCCGCATACGCCGCCGCGCTCGTGGGGGGACGCGGCGGACTCGGGGGGCGGCCCGGCCAGGAACCGGGCCGCCCCCGCCACCGTCCTCCCCATCCCGCCTTGCTCCGCCTCCCGCCCGGTGTGAACAGGAGGATCCGCTGATGGGCCATCGGTCCCCGCTCGCCCGTGCACCCCGCCCCGCCCTCCGGGGACGTCGGAGACCTGGCGGAGCCTGCTGTGTTTGCCGCACAGGGACAGAAGGGGCCCCTGGCCGGCGGTAACGCCGGCCAGGGGCCGTTGACGCGATCAGCCCAGATCAGCCGTCGGTCTCCGCCGACGGGATGTAGGCGCCCGGCACCTGGTCCGGCGTGTAGATCTTGGTGTCACCCGGGTAGGGCTTGGTGAACCCGTTCGCCTCGTACCACGAGAAGCGGTTCATCTGCTCGGGGGGAGCGGAGTCGACCTTGGCGTTGGGCCCGGTGAACGGCTGCTTCGACTTCCAGTCGTCCCACTTCGCCGCGACCGCCTGCTGGTCCGCCGGCACCTTCGCCGACGGCACGGCCGCCGCACTGGGGTTCTGCGGCGCCGGGGTGTCCAGGCCGCAGGAAGGCGGGGTCTTCAGACCATCGGTCAGCGGGACCCGGTTGGGCAGAGCGGTGAACGGTGTGAAGTCCGGGTTCTGGGTGAACGCCCCATGCATCGGGCTGGCCGCGCTGTCCTTCTGGTTCATCGGGTGGATCCCGAGGATCTGCTCGATGGTGCGGATCATCGTGATCTGCGAGTAGTAGCGGCTGTCGACCTTGCCGTGCTGCGCCCAGGGGCTGATGATCTGGATCGGGGCACGGTGGCCGTCGACGTGGTCGAGGCCGGCCTGGGAGTCGTCCTCGACGACGAAGATCGCCGAGTCCTTCCAGTACTTGCTGTGCGAGATCGTGTCGACCATCTTGCCG
Organism: Streptomyces sp. NPDC001292; assembly: GCF_042896465.1. Classification (NCBI taxonomy): domain Bacteria; kingdom Bacillati; phylum Actinomycetota; class Actinomycetes; order Kitasatosporales; family Streptomycetaceae; genus Streptomyces; species Streptomyces sp. NPDC001292. The sequence continues at coordinate 134,696 of NZ_JBIAXG010000002.1, read as the reverse complement.
ACCGCGAGGTCGTTGTCCGCGACCTGAGCGGCTCCGCTCGGCGCGCCACCGGTGTGGTCGTTGGGGAACCAGACCATGTTCAGGTTCGCCGGCCCGTTCTTCTCGAAGTCACGCTTCCAGATCTCGTACCGGTAGATTTCCGGGATATTGAGGTCGCCCCCCGGGAAGCTGTGCACCGACACCTTGTCGAGCGACGGGATCGCCACGGCCGAGTGCATGGGGTAGGCGGTGTCCTGTTCGGGGTTCGCCGCCATGTTCTTGGTGTCGCAGTACAGGTTCTGCCAGCTCGCGCCCGACGGCTTGGAGTTGGACTGCAGCTGGTACTCACCGAAGTCCTTGACGGTCTTGCCCGCTGCCTGCGCGCCGGTCCAGATGAAGCCGGACTTCTGGTGGCCGAGAGCGTCGTTGTAGGTGTCGTAGCTGCGCTGGTACTCACCGGCCATGGACTCGGTGTATTCCGGGTTGTCGGCCTGCATCAGCCAGTTGTGGCCCTCGGCGGAGTTCGTGCCGATGTCGTAGGTGTTGTCGTACAGCCCGAACTGCTTGGCCAGCGCGTGCTGGTTCGGCGTCACGTTCTCGCCGTACTGCGTCAGCGACGGGTCGCCGTTGCCCTGGGGCATGTCACCGAAGACCTGGTCGTAGGTCCGGTTCTCCTTGACGATCATGAAGACGTGCTTGATCGTCGAGGGGTCGCCGAGCTTCAGCGGGACCGGCACCGGCTTCGCATCGCCCTTGCCCTCGGTCAGCGTGACCGAGCCGCCGTTCCAGGCGTTCTGGCTGAAGACCTTGCCGGTCTCGGACTTGATGACGCTGTCGTCCGGCAGCGTGAACCGCTGCAGGCTCGACGTCGTGTCGTGGGTGCCGTGCCCGGCCCTGTTGGTGGGGCGGCGGGCGTCGATACCGCGGGTGTTGGAGACCACCACGTCGTTGCCGACGGTGGTGATCTCGGAGGGGAAGTAGTCCGTCGGGAGCAGGCCGACGTAGCTGACCGGCTCCTGCGGAGACGTGTACCGGTAGACGGCGACCGCGTTGGCGCCGCCGAGCGTCACCAGCAGATGACCGTCGTCGGTGAGCGTCACCGCGTTGGGGTGGTAGCCCACCTCCGCCTCCGGCCACGGCTGGGTGGCGATGGTCTGCACGACCTTGTCGTTGGCGGTGTCGATGACCGACACGTCGTTGGTGGCGGTGTTGGTGACGAACACCGCCCCCTTCTTGGCGTACAGGGCGGTCGGGTGCAGACCGACGTCGATGCTCGAGGGAGCGGCGGTCGGGTCCGCCAGGTCGATGACGCTGACCGTGCCGGTGGTGGTGGCAGCGGTCTCCGGGTCGGCCACCACCTGGGTGCCGTACGAGTTGACCGTGGTGTCGCCGGGCTTCGCCGGACGCCCGCCCTCGTTACTGACGTAGAGCTTGGTGCCGACCTGGACCATGCCACGCGGGGCGTTGCCCACGGCCCAGCTCTGCTCGATGGCCCCGGTCGCCGCGTTCATGGCGACCACCCGGTTCTGGCCGTTGACCGCGGAGTACACGGTGGAGCCGTCGGCCGAGAACACCGCCGCACCCACCAGCGCGCGCTTGGACCCGTCCCTCGGGATCGCGAGCCACTTCGGGTTGGCGAGGGTGCCGTCCGGGTTCACGGTGAACCTGGTGTAGCCGTCGGCCTGGCCCAGCCACAGCTGCGAACCGTCGGGCGAGTACGTGGGGCCTTCCTGGCCCACGTCGTTGCCGCTGATGCGCAGATCCGCCGACGCGTTGTTGCCGACGAGCTGCTGCACCTTCCAGTTCTTCAGGTCCACGATGGCGAGCGCCATCCCACCGTCGGCGAGCGAGGCCGCGACATGGGTGCCGTCCGGGCTGACCGCGGACGACATGATCTTGCCGTTGTTGATGACGAGGCGCTCACCGATCGGCTTGATGTACTGGTCGCTGGAGACGACCTGGCCCTGAGCTGTGACCTGGCCGACCTGGTCGGTGCCGAACTGGTGCGTCTGGGCAACAGCGGTGCCCGTGACGGCGAGGGTGACAGCGATACCCGCCGTCACCAGAGTGGCCCGGCGGCCGACGCGTCTGCCGAAAAAGCTGATCTGGTCCTTCTCGTTCATCCGACGCTGCCGTGTGACCTGCATGAAGTTATCCCTTCGGGGTGGTGTCGAGCAGTTCGACGTTGCCGTCGAACTGCCAAAGCGGGTTCGGTGTGTCCCCGTTCGGGGTCCGCACCAGGAAGTAGCCGTTCACTTCCTTCGGTCCGTCGCCATCGGCCACGAACCGCCCGTCCGCGGTGACGTCGAGCTGGTAGATGGCCGACCCCGGGGCCCAGACGCCGGGGAGATGCCAGGTGACGACGCAACGCCAGTCGTTGCCCGGCCCCTTGGGGGCGATCTGGCCGCCGCCCGTGTTGCACGCCGCCGTGACCCGCAACTGCGCCTCGATGCCCTCGAGTGCGACGACATCGCCGAAACACTTGGTCATCCCGCGAGCCCGGCTCGCGAGGAGTGCGGCCATGAGTCCCTTCCTTCGCAGTCCTCAAGGACCGTAGGGACGGCACACGACGCGTACGGGAGCACCGAGTTGAACGCCCGTGGAACGAGGGAAGGCGATCGTGATCACGACAAGACGCCCGACAAGTCCGTGTACGGCTGCCCTCGTGCGGTTCCGCCCCGCAGGGCGGCAGGGCACGGGGCCGACACCATCGCCGACACCGACGAAGCCCAATGGCACTCTCCCAAGCGGGTGGAGCGCGGGAGGAGTAGCGGTCGGGGTGCGGGATGTAGCGTCAGGAGCGTACTTCCGGCAGGGGGACCAACTGCTCGGCAGGGGTCATCGAACCGTGGTTGCCGACCATCGACGACTCCTTCGGCTCCTGCTCGGAAGCGATGAGCAGGACGTCGTCGCGGGCGGCGGCGACCACGTCGCCGATCCGCGCGTGGACAGAAGGGGCCCCTGGCCGGCGGTGACGCCGGCCAGAGGCCCCTTTGACACGATCAGCCTTACGTCAGCCGTCGGACTCCGCCGACGGGATGTAGGCGCCCGGCACGTCCTCCGGCGCGACGATCTTGTCCTCGCCGGGGTACGGCTTCTTCCACCCGTGCGCCTCGTACCACGAGAAGTGGTCCATCTGCGCGGGGTTCGCGTAGTCGAGCAGGGCGTTGGGCCCGGTCATCCGCTGGTGCGACTTCCAGTCGTCCCACTTCGCCGCGACCGCCTGCTGGTCCGCCGGCACCTTCGCCGACGGCACGGCCTCCGCACTGGGGTTCTGCGGCGCCGGGGTGTCCACCCCGCAGTCGGGCGGGGTCGCCAGGCCATCGGTCAGCGGGACCCGGTTGGGCAGAGCGGTGAACGGTGTGAAGTCCGGGTTCTGGGTGAACGCCCCACGCATCGGGCTGGCCGCGCTGTCCTTCTGGTTCATCGGGTGGATCCCGAGGATCTGCTCGATGGTCCGTATCATCGTGATCTGCGAGTAGTAACGGCTGTCGACCTTGCCGTGCTGCGCCCAGGGGCTGATGACCAGGATCGGGGAACGATGGCCGTCGACGTGGTCGAGGCCGGACTGGGAGTCGTCCTCGACGACGAAGATCGCCGAGTCCTTCCAGTACTTGCTGTGCGAGATCTCGTCGACCACCTTGCCGACCGCGAGGTCGTTGTCCGCGACCTGAGCGGGTCCGTTCGGCGGACCACCGGTGTGGTTGTTGGGGAACGTGAGCATGTTCAGGTTCGCCGGGCCGTTCTTCTGGAAGTCCTGCTTCCAGATCTCGTACCGGTAGACGTCCGGAACGCTGCGGTCAACCGCCGGGAAGCCGGGCACCGACACCTTGTTGAGCGACGGGATCGGCGAGCCCGTTTCTATGGGGTAGGCGGTCTTCTGCCCGGTCGCGTCCATGTTCTTGGCGTCGCAGTACAGGTTCTGCCAGGACGCGCCGGACGGCTTCCTGAAGACCGAATGGAACTCGCCGTAGTTCCGCACGGTCTTGCCCGCCGCCTGCGCACCGGTCCAGATGAAACCGGACTTCTGGTGGCCGAGAGCGTCGTCCTCGGTGGCGTAGCTGCGCACGTACTCACCGGCCGAGGACTCGGTGTACTCCGGGTTGTCGGCCTGCATCAGCCAGTTGTGACCCTCGGCGGAGTTCGTGCCGATGGCGTACGCGTTGTCGTACAGCCCGAACTGCTTGGCCAGCGCGTGCTGGTTCGGCGTCACGTTCTCGCCGTACGACAACAGCGACGGGTCGCCGTTGCCCTGCGGCATGTCACCGAAGACCTGGTCGTAGGTCCGGTTCTCCTTGACGAGCAGGAAGACGTGCTTGATCGTCGAGGGGTCGCCGAGCTTCACCGGGACCGGCACCGGCTTCGCGTCGCCCGTGCCCTTGCTGACCGAGTCGCCGTTCCAGCCGTTCTGCTTGAAGACCTTGGCCGTTTCGGACTTGATGACGCTGTCGTCCGGCAGCGTGAACTGCGTCAGGCTCGACGTCGTGTCGTGGGTGCCGTGCGCGCCCCCGCTTCTGGGGCGGCGGGCGTCGATACCACGGGTGTTGGAGACGACCACGTTCTTGCCCACGGTGGTGATCTCGGAGGGGAAGTAGTCCGTCGGGAGCAGGCCGACGTAGCTGGCCGGCTCCTGCGGGGAGGTGTACCGGTAGACGGCGACCGCGTTGGCGCGGCCGAGGGTCACCAGCAGGTGACCGTCGTCGGTGAGCGTCACCGCGTTGGGCTCGTAGCCGACCGACGCCTCCGGCCACGGCTGGGTGGCGATGGTCTGCACGACCTTGTCGTTGGCGGTGTTGATGACCGACACGTTGTTGTCGGCGGTGTTGGTGACGAACACCGCCCCCTTCTTGGCGTACACCGCGGTCGGGTGCAGACCGACGTCGATGCTCCCGACGGCGGCGGCCGGGTCCGCCAGGTCGATGACGCTGACCGTGCCGGTGGTGGTGGCACCGGTGTCCAGGTCGGCCGGCACCTGGGTGCCGTACGAGTTCAACGTGGTGTCGCCGGGCTTCGCCGGACGCCCGCCCTCGTTGCTGACGTAGAGCTTGTCGCCGACCATGGCCATGCCACGGGGGGCGTTGCCCACGGTCCAGCTCTGCTCGATGGCCCCGGTCGCCGCGTCGATGGCGACCACCCGGTTCTGGCCGTTGACCGCGGAGTACACGGTGGAGCCATCGGCCGAGAACACCGCCGCACCCACCAGCGCGCGCTTGGACCCGTCCGCCGGGATCTTGACGGACGTCGGGTTGGCGACGCTGCCGTCCGGGTTCACGGTGAACTTGGTGTAGCCGTCGGCCTGGCCCAGCCAGAGCTGCGAACCGTCGGGCGAGTAGGTCGGGCCCTCCTGGCCGACGGCGTTGCTCGGGATGCGCAGGTCCGCCGCCGCGTTGTTGCCGACGCGCTGCTTCACCTGCCCGGTCCCCAGGTCCATGACGACCAGCGCCAACCCACCGTCGTTGACCGAGGCCGCGAGGTGGGTGCCGTCCGGGCTGACCGAGGACGACATGATCTTGCCGTCGTTGATGACGGTGCGGTTACCGTACGGGGCGATGTACTGGTTGTCGGAGATGACCTGGCCGTCAGCGGTGACCTGGCCGACCTGCTGGGTGCCGAACTGGTACGTCTGGGCAACAGCGGTGCCCGTGACGGCGAGGGTGACAGCGATACCCGCCGTTACCAGAGTGGCCCGGCGGCCGACGCGTCTGCCGAAAAGGCTGATCTGTGCCTTCTCGTTCATCCGACGCTGCCGTGTGACCTGCATGGAACTATCCCTTCGGGGTGGTATCAAGCAGTTCGACGTTGCCGTCGAACTGCCAGAGCGGGTTCGGTGTGTCCCCGGCCGGGGTCCGCACCAGGAAGTAGCCGTTCACTTCCTTCGGCCCGTCGCCGTCGGCCACGAACCGGCCGTCCGCGGTGACGTCGAGCTGGTAGATGGCCGTCCCCGGGGCGTTGACGCCGGGAAGATGCCAGGTGACGACGCACCGCCAGTCATTACCCGGCCCCTTGGGAGCGACCTGGCCGCCGCCCTTGTTGCACGCCGCCGTGACCCGCAACTGCGCCTCGGTGACGTCCGGGCGGTGCAGCTGCTCGGTCTGCAAGCGGTAGAGGTGCGCGAACGCCGTGGCGACCGACCGCTGCACCTTGTCCTGTTCGATGCCGGAGCCCGTCGACGGAGTCGCCACAGCGACCACCCCGACCGTGAGGGCGGTCAGCCCGGCCAGCGGCACCAGTCCCGTGGTGATCGCCCGGCGCCCGGAACCGTCGTAGGCCGGGTTGGTGAAGTCCCGCCGCAGGAACAGCAGATACGCCAGCGCCGTCGCGGCCACCGCCCACACCAGGGCGACCACGATGCCGATCAGGAGCGGGCCGACCTGCACCGGACTGGTGAACAGACCGTTCCAGGAGATGAAGGCCGAGCCGGGCAGGGCGAGACGCACCGCGACGGGCAGCGGCAGCATCTGGGCCAGCTGCATCGCGAGCGCGGCGATCGCGGGCAGCAGCAGCCCCATCGGGGACCGCCCCAGCGCGATGGACCCGAGCAGTCCGATCGCGGCGAGCGCCAGGGTCGGGGCGAGCGCGCAGAGCCAGGCGAGGAGGACCTTGCCGGCGGCGTCCGCCGGCGTCAGCAGATGGCCGTCGAGCCCGACCAACGGCTGGTTGCCGACCGCCACGACCCCGCCGACCGTGCTGGAACAGGCCAGCCCGGCCACGAGCAGCAGGATGACGGTGAGGCCGGCCAGCGCCTTCGCCGCGAAGATCCGCCGGGGCGAGCGGACCGCCACGAGCAGGTGGCGCCAGGTGCCGAGCCGGTCCTCGGAGGCGAACACGTCACCGGCGACCACCGAGACCAGCAGCGGGAGCGCCCAGGTGCCCGCGAAACCGAGCGTCACCAGCGGTCCGGCCCAGCCCGTGGCGTGCATCCAGCGGCCGAAGAGGGTGTCGGTGGGGAGCGTGCTCTGCAGGCTCACCGCGGCGACGAAGAGCGCCGGCACGATCCAGCAGGCGAGGACCAGCAGGCGGATCCGCCATTGCGAGACCAGCTTGACCAGTTCGAAGCGGTAGCCGCGCGTCACCGGGACGCGGCGGGCACTGCCCACGTTGTTGTCGGCGATGGTCGCGGTCATCGGCCGGCCTCCTGCTGCTCGGTCAGGGCGAGGAACGCGGCCTCCAACGGCGATACCACGGGGGCGAGTTCGCGCAACGCGATGTCGGCTTCCACGAGCCGCACCACGAGTTCGTCGAGGGCCGGTACGGGCGCGCGTACGACGAGCATCTCGGCGTCGTGCCGTGCCCCGGCGTCGTCGACGACGCGGACCCCGGCCGTGCCGTCGGCCAGTTGGCGGGCGGCCTGCGGGTCGGAGGTGAGCAGCCGGTAGTCGAGTTCACGGTTCTCGGCGGCGAGCTTGCTCAGCGGGCCGGAGAAGACGACCCGTCCGGTGGCGAGGATGGTGACCTCGGAGCACAAGGCCTCGAGGTCGTCCATGCGGTGGCTCGACAGCACGACGCAGGTGCCGCCGGCCGCGAGCCGGGTGAGGACACCGTGCACGTGCTTCTTGCCGGCCGGATCGAGGCCGTTGGCGGGTTCGTCGAGCACGAGCAGCCGGGGCCTGGTGATCAGGGCCGCGGCGAGTCCGAGCCGCTGACGCATCCCGAGGGAGAAGCCGCGGGCCGGTTCGTCGGCGACATCGGTGAGCCCGACCTGGTCGAGTACGTCGTCGATCCCCGTTGTCCGCGCGTCGAGGCCGCGCAGAGCGGCCAGCGCGGCGAGGTTCTGCCGTGCGGTGAGCGAGGGATAGAGACCGGGCCCGTCCACGAACCCGGCGACGCCGTCGGGAGCGGCGAGCGCCCGCCCGACCGATGTCCCCAGGATCTCGAGGGACCCGCTGTCGGCGACGGCCAGGCCCAGCAGGAGGCCGAGCAGTGTCGTCTTGCCGGCCCCGTTCGGTCCGACCAAGCCGTGGATCTGCCCCTGCGCCACATCCAGGTCGATGCCGTCGAGCGCGACGACGTCGCCGAAACACTTGGTCATCCCACGAGCCCGGATCGCGAGTAGTGCGTCCATGAGTCCCTTCCTTCACAGTCCTCAAGGACCGTAGGGACGGCACACGACGCGTGCAGGAACAGCAAGTTGAACGCACGTGGAACGAGAGAGGGCGATCGTGATCACGGCAAAACGCCCGACAAGTCCGTGTACGGCCGCCCTCGTACGGTTCCGCCCCGCGGGGCGGCGGGGCACGGGGCCGACACCATCGCCGACGCCGACGCGCGCCCACGTCTACCCACGGCACCTCGTCAAGCCCCGCGTCCGTATGGGTGCGGGTACGGGAGATCGATGACGACGAGGGCCAAAGACTGCTGCGGATCACCGCAGGGGCACGGGATCGGTGATGACCCGGCGGCGAGCCTGCTGTGTCTGCCGCACAGGGACAGAAGCGGCCCCTGGCCGGCGGTAACGCCGACCAGGGGCCGTTGACGCGATCAGCCCGGGTCAGCCGTCGGACTCCGCCGCCGGGATGTAGGCGCCCGGCACCTGGTCCGGCGCGTAGATCTTGGTCTCACCCGGGTAGGGCCTCGTCCACCCGTGTGCCTCGTACCACGAGAAGTGGTTCATCTGAGCCGGGTTGGCGGAGTCGGCCTTGGCGGTGGGCCCATTGAACGGCTGCTGCGACTTCCAGGTCTGCCACTTCGCCGCGACCGCCCGCTGGGCCGTTGGCACCGTCGCCGACGGCACGGCCGCGGCGGCCGGGTTCTGCGGCGCCGGAGTGTCCTCGCCACAGGTCGGCAGGGTCGACAGACCCGCGGTCAGCGAGGTCCGGTTCGGCAGAGCGGTGAACGGCGTGTAGTTGGGCTCCTCGGTGAACGCCCCGGCCATCGGGCTGGCCGCGCTGTCCTTCTGGTTCATCGGGTGGATCCCGAGGATCTGCTCGATGGTCCGTATCATCGTGATCTGCGAGTAGTAGTGGCTGTCGACGACGCCGTGCTTGGCCCAGGGGCTGATGATCTGGATCGGGCCACGGTGGCCGTCGACGTGGTCGACCCCGGCCTGGGTGTCGTCCTCGACAACGAAGATCGCCGAGTCCTTCCAGTACTTGCTGTGCGAGATGATGTCGATGACCTGGCCGGTGGCCAGGTCGTTGTCCGCGACCTGAGCCGGACCGCTCGGCGCCCCACCGGTGTGGTTATTGCCCAGCCGTACCAGGTTCAGGTTCGCCGGACCGTTCTTCTCGAAGTCCCGCTTGAAGATCTCGGCCCGGTAGATGTCCGGGATGTTGAGGTCGTACTGCGGGTAGTTGGTCACCGACACGTCGTTCAGCGACGGGATCGGCGACCCCGACTCCATCGGGTACGCGGTGTCCGCACCGGTGGCCTGCATGTTCTTCGTGTCGCAATACAGGTTCTGCCAAGTAGCACCCGTCGGCTTGCGCAGGATCGAGTGGTACTCACCGAAGTTCCGCACGGTCTTGCCCGCGGCCTGCGCACCCGTCCACAGGAAGCCCGACTTCTGGTGACCCAGGGCGTCGTCGGCGGTGCCGTAGCTGCGCTTGTACTCACCGGCCGAGGACTCGGTGTACTCCGGGTCGTCGGCCTGCATCAGCCAGTTGTGACCCTCGGCGGAGTTCGTGCCCGTGGCGTAGGTGTTGTCGTACAGCCCGAACTGCTTGGCCAGCGCGTGCTGGTTCGGCGTCACGTTCTCGCCGTACTGCGTCAGCGACGGGTCGCCGTTGCCCTGGGGCATGTCACCGAAGACCTGGTCGTAGGTCCGGTTCTCCTTGACGATCAGGAAGACGTGCTTGATCGTCGAGGGGTCGCCGAGCTTCGCCGGGACCGGCACCGGCTTCGCACCGTTGCCCTGGGCCAGCTTGACCGAGTTGGGGGTCCAGCCGTTCTGCTGGAAGACCTTGGACGTGTAGGACTTGATGACGCCGTCGTCCGGCAGCGTGAACTTCTGCAGGCTCGACGTCGTGTCGTGGGTGCCGTGCCCGGCCTTGTCGGTGGGGCGGCGGGCGTCGATGCCGCGGGTGTTGGAGACCAGCACGTCGTTGCCGACGGTGGTGATCTCCGCGGGGAAGTAGTCCGTCGGAAGCAGGCCGACGTAACTGACCGGCTCCTGCGGGGAGGTGTACCGGTAGACGGCGACCGCGTTGGCGCGGCCGAGCGTCACCAGCAGATGACCGTCGTCGGTGAGCGTCACCGCGTTGGGGTGGTAGCCCACCTCCGCCTCCGGCCACGGCTGGGTGGCGATGGTCTGCACGACCTTGTCGTGGCGCGTGTCGATGACCGACACGTCGTTGGTGGCGGTGTTGGTGACGAACACCGCGCCGTTCTTGGCGTACAGGGCGGTCGGGTGCAGGCCGACGTCGATGCTCGAGGGAGCGGCGGTCGGGTCCGCCAGGTCGATGACGCTGACCGTGCCGGTGGTGGTGGCACCGGTCTTCGGGTCGGCCGGCACCTGGGTGCCGTAGGAGTTGAGCGTGGTGTCGCCGGGCTTCGCCGGACGCCCGCCCTCGTTGCTGACGTAGAGCTTTGTCCCGACCTTCACCATGCCACGGGGGGCGTTGCCCACGGCCCAGCTCTGCTCGATGACCCCGGTCGCCGCGTCGATGGCGACCACCCGGTTCTGGCCGTTGACCGCGGAGTACACGGTGGAGCCGTCGGCCGAGAACACCGCCGCACCCACCAGCGCGCGCTTGGACCCGTCCGCCGGGATCTTGACGGACGTCGGGTTGGCGACACTGCCGTCCGGGTTCACGGTGAACCTGGTGTAGCCGTCGGCCTGGCCCAGCCACAGCTGCGAACCGTCCGGCGAGTACGTCGGACCCTCCTGGCCCACGTCGTTGCCGCTGATGCGCAGATCCGCCGACGCGTTGTTGCCGACGAGCTGCTGCACCTTCCAGTTCTTCAGGTCCACGATGGCGAGCGCCATTCCACCGTCGGTGACCGAGGCCGCGACGTGGGTGCCGTCCGGGCTGACCGAGGACGACATGATCTTGCCGTTGTTGATGACGAGGCGCTCGCCGATCGGCTTGATGTACTGGTCGCTGGAGACGAGCTGGCCCAAGTCGGTGGTCCGGCCGACCTGGTCGGTGCCGAACTGGTGCGTCGCGGCGAAACCGATGCCGGTGCTGACGGCGAGAACGACAGCGGTGGCGGCTGCCGTCATGACGGTTCTCCGGCTGCCGGTCCGTCTACCGAGAAGGCCTGAAGCGTTCTTCTCGACATGCACACGGCGGCGTGTGACCTGCATGGAATTATCCCTTCGGGGTGGTGTCGAGCAGTTCGACGTTGCCGTCGAACTGCCAAAGCGGGTTCGGTGTGTCCCCGGCCGGGGTCCGCACCAGGAAGTAGCCGTTCACTTCCTTCGGTCCGTCGCCATCGGCCACGAACCGCCCGTCCGCGGTGACGTCGAGCGGGTAGATGGCCGTCCCCGGGGCCCCGACGCCGGGGAGATGCCAGGTGACGACGCAACGCCAGTCGTTACCCGGCCCCTTGGGGGGCGACCTGGCCACCGCCCTTGTCGCACGCCGCCGTGACCCGCAACTGCGCCTCGATGCCGTCGAGTGCGACGACATCGCCGAAACACTTGGTCATCCCGCGAGCCCGGATCGCGAGGAGTGCGTCCATGAGTCCCTTCCTTCACAGTCCTCAAGGATCGTAGGGACGGCACACCACGCAGGCAGGAACAGCGAGTTGAACGCTCATGGAACGAGAGAGGGCGATCGTGATCACGACAAAACGCCCGACAAGTCCGTGTACGGCTGCCCTCGTACGGTCCCGCCCGCGGGGCGGCGGGGCACGGGGCCGACACCATCGCCGACACCGACGAAGCCCTGTGGCACTCCCCCGCAAGGGCACACCAGCCCACCCTGCGGCAGGCACTGGGCAACCCCATATACGGACGCCAGTACGGCCGCCGTCCTCCTCACCAGGGCCGCCGCCTTGCGCCCCGTTCGGGGAACGTTCCACGTTCCGGGCGGTGTTGTGCGTGACTCCCAGCCAACTCGTCGCGCATCAGTACACCATTCAGTCTGCGGTCACGGGCAGCACGTCCGGCGACAGAGCCGCCGCCCGCGCCGAGGCGGCCGTCATACGGCGGCGGTGGTGCCTGCGGCACAGCACCTCGTAGCCGATCTCGTCCGCGGACCGGGTCACGTCGCCGACGACCACTTGGGCACCCTCGACCACCATGACGCCGCCGACGGTACGGGCGTTGTGGGTGGCACAGGCACCGCACCAGCACAGGGCCTCGACCTGGAGCACCTCGACGCGGTCGGCCAGTTCGACCAGGCGCTGGGAGCCGGGGAACAGTTTCGAGCGGAAGTCCGTCGTGATGCCGAAGGCGTAGACGTCCATCTCCAGGTCGTCGACCACGCGCGCGAGCTGGTCGATCTGCTCGGGTGCGAGGAACTGCGCCTCGTCCGCGATCACGTAGTCCGCGCGCCTGCCCTGCGAGAGGTGGTCGACGAGGTAGGCGTACAGGTCCACGCCGTCCTCGACCTCCACCGCGTCCGTCACCAGGCCGAGGCGCGAGGACAGCTCGCCCTCCCCGGCCCGGTCGTCACGGGTGAAGATCATGCCCACCAGTCCGCGCGCGGAGCGGTTGTGCTCGATCCGGAGAGCCAGTGTCCTTTTGCTGGGGTATTCGCCATATCTGGGCAGCGTGACCGACATGCCGCTACGCGTGTTGGGCGCCCTACGGCTGGGTCTCCTTTGCCGTGACGCAGTGAGTACCTGGGATTTACCCGGGTTCTCACGAGGGGCGGAGGCCCCGCCCCTTCATCGCATCAAGACTTGTGGGTGAGTTGAGGTTCAGGCACCCGAGGGGCAGGCCGAACTGTTCGGCGTCTGGCGCCACCACGTCATCTTCACCGACAGCCCGTTCGACCTGGCCCAGCCCGAACCCATGCACCGCGAACACGCCCAGGTCGAGCAGGTCTTCGCCGACCTGGAAGACTCCGCGCTCGCCCATCTGCCCTCGGGGAAGTTCACCGCGAACTCCCCCAGAGGGGGGTACCCCCAGCCTGGCTCACCCTCGCCGCCACCGCCTACTGGTGGCGCAGGCGGCGATGCCGAGCCGTCCGGAGTCCAGCGCGCTGAAGGCGATCTGCAGGCCTGGCCTTCCGCGCCGATGAGCCGGCCGGTATCGATCAGCGCATCGTCCCAGAAGGCCGTAGCGGTCGGACGGCGTGCAGGCCCATCTTCTCCTCGGGCTTACCGAAGGTGAGGCCCTCGGGGTAGATCTCGGAACGTTCGTACTCCTCCACGCGCGGGGCAAGTTCCTTGTCGGCGATGTCCCGGACGAGAGCAAGCAGGTCCTCGGCTTCCCGTGTGGGCAGCAGGCGTTCGACGGGCATGGCGGTTCTCCTTCTGAACGGCTACGGCCGGTGGTCAGGACGCGATGGCGGGGGCGGATTCCAAGGCGCCGAGAGCACTGCGTGCCTGCTCGCGGAACTCGGCGAGGTGGGCCAGCTTGATGTCCTCGTAACCGCGGATGCCGTCGACGAGCCGCACCAGTTCCTCCTTTGGCGTACGCCACCGCGTGGTCCCCGAAGAGGGCCTCGGACAGCGCCTGCGCGTCCAGGTGGAGATTCTTCTGCGGACGAGTGCGGGCCGCGATGCGCTCCAGCGCATCGTCGGGAGAACCGGGGACGACGACCCGGTTGGTCACCATGGCTGCCGTGGGCACGATGGCGGTGTTGATCACCGCGATGGTGTGGTCGGGCCGCGCCACCTGCAGGTTCGCCTCGGCAGCCGCACCCAGCAGATCGAAGCCGATGAGCACGTCCGCCGTGGCGCGGGAAGCGCGCAGTGCTCCGGTGACGGGCGTGCTGGAGATCCGCACATCGCTCACCACCGGTCCGCCCTTTTGAGCCAGGCCCGTCTGCTCCAGTCCCGCGGCGTAGCGGCCGTCGAGGTGAGCGGCCATCTGCAGAATCTGTGAGACGGTGACGACTCCGGTGCCACCGATACCAGGCATGCGCAGCAGCGTGCTGTGGCCCGACACAGCGGGAGACGGATCGACCAGCTCCACCGGGAGCGGCGGGATCTTCCGTCGCGGATGCACCGGCACCTCGTCGACCAGCTCCGCGTGGGCGGCGAGATCGCGCTCCGAGCCCTCGAGGACGATCTGGACCCAGGGATCGTGTTGTAGAGCGATATGGGCACTCGAGCGATGCCGAGTTCGACGTGGTTGTATACGCCGCCCTCGACGCGACCGCCCTTGCCGCGGTCATCGCATCCGGGGAGGCCACCCCCAACGAAGTCGCCGCACTGGCCACCGAGGCCATCGCCAAGCGGGGCCCGGCCTGACTGCCCAGTCCGCTTGACACCCAACCGAGATGGGGTGTCTGACCTGCCCGGAAAGCATGTCGTGTGCGCGATGCATGAGCGGACGAAGCGGCGCAGGCCCTGGAGCGGGCGACGGTGACCGAGCCCCTTTTGACATCATCAAGAGCCAGTCAGGCATGGTTGACCGGGAGGACGTCCGGGGAGAGGGTGCCGACGTGGGCGGAGGCCGAGGTCATGCGGCGGCGGTGGTGGCGGCGGCAGAGGACCTCGTAGCCGATCTCCTCGGCGGGACGGTTGACGTCGCCGACCACGACCTGTTCGCCCTCGACCACCATCTGACCAGCGACGGTGCGGGCGTTGTGGGTGGCGCGGGCGCCGCACCAGCACAGGGCCTCGACCTGGAGCTGCTCGATCCGGTCCGCCACCTCGATCAGCCGCTGTGAGCCCGGGAAGAGCTTCGTGCGGAAGTCCGTCGTGATGCCGAAGGCGAAGACGTCCATCTCCAGGTCGTCCACGATCCGGGCCAGTTGGTCGATCTGGTCGGGGGTCAGGAACTGGGCCTCGTCGACGATCACATAGTCCGCCTTGCCTCCGGCCGACAGCTCGCGCACCAGGTACGCGTAGACGTCCATGCTGTCCGTGACCTCGACCGCGTCCGTGACCAGGCCGAGGCGGGAGGAGAGCTTGCCCTCACCGGCGCGGTCCTGCCGGGTGAAGATCACACCCGCCAGACCGCGGGCCGAACGGTTGTGCGCAATCTGGAGAGCCAGTGTCGACTTCCCGCAGTCCATGGTTCCGGAGAAGAACACCAGCTCGGGCATGGGCAGTTGGGCACCTTTCGGCGAGTGCGGAGGGCGGTGGCGTGCCGCGGGTGAAGGGCGGGAGGTGCGGCGGGTGGAGCGCGGGCGGTGGCGTCAGGAGCGTACTTCCAGCAGGGGGACCAGCTGCTCGGCAGGGGTCATCGAACCGTGGTTGCCGACCATCAACGACTCCTTCGGCTCCTGCTCGGAGGCGATGAGCAGGACGTCGTCGCGGGCGGCGGCGACCACGTCGCCGATCCGCGCGTACACCCGCTCGTCCACGCGCGGCCCGAACCAGCCCGCCGCGAGGGCCTCGTCCCGGGAGGCGACCCAGAACTGCTCGCCGAGCACCTCGCGCCAGCAGGTGAGCACGTCGTCCTCGGCGCCCGGCACCGCGTACACGTGCCGCGCGCGCCCCTCGCCGCCGAGCAGGGCGACGCCCGCGCGCAGCTCCCAGTCCTCGTCGAAGTCGATGCGGTGCTGCTCGTCGAACGGGATGTCGACCATGCCGTGGTCGGCGGTGACGTAGAGCGCGCTGTGCGGCGGGAGCTGTTCGGCCAGGCGCTGGACGAGCCGGTCGACGTGCATGAGCTGTCCGCGCCAGGTGTCGGAGTCGACGCCGTAGCGGTGACCGGCGCCGTCGAGTTCGGAGTAGTACGTGTAGACCAGGGCCCGGTCGGCGGCGGCGAGCTGCTCGGCCGCGAGGTCCATGCGCTCCTCGCCGGTCAGCCGCCCCACGAACGTGCCGCCGCTGAGCGCGACCTTGGTCAGCGGGGTGTTCTGGAAGGCCGGGGAGGACACCTGGGCGGCGTGCACCCCCGCCTGCTGGGCGAGCTGGAAGACCGTGGGGTGGGGCTGCCAGGCGCGCGGGTCGGTGTACGGCTGCCAGCGCAGCTGGTTCATCAGCTCACCGGTGGCCGGGTTGCGCACGGTGTAGCCGGGCAGGCCGTGGGCGCCCGGGGGCAGGCCGGTGCCGACGGAGGCGAGCGAGGTCGCCGTGGTCGCCGGGTATCCGGCGGTGATCGGGCGGCCGGTGCCGCCGCGCGAGCTGCCGAGCAGGGAGGTCAGGTAGGGCGCGTCCGCGGGGTGTGCCTTCAGCTGCTCCCAGCCGAGGCCGTCGATCAGGAAGACGCAGGCGCGGTCGACGGGGGCCAGCTCGCCGATCGCGGCCGTCGTCTCCGCTACGCCCATGCCCGCGGCCAGCGTGGGCAGCAGGTCGGCGAGCGAGCCGGTTCCGTACTCGGGGACGGGTGCGGACTCGACGGCCAGCGGCTCCGGGTGGCCCCAGGCGGTGGCGGCGTCGTCGGGGGAGAAGGGTCGGGTCATCAGCGGGTCAGGTCCGCGGTGGCCTCGGAGATCGCTTGCGCGAAGGCGAGCGCCTGCCGCACCGTCTCGGGGCCGTCGCCGGCCTCGCTGACGCGCAGGCTGAGGTCGTCCGCCGTGGAGTTGCCCGTGTAGCCGTGGTCGGCCTCGCAGTTGGGGTCGCCGCAGGCGGCGGGCTCCAGGTCGATACGGGACACGGCACCCCAGCCGATGGTCAGCACGACCTCCCGCGGCAGCGTGCCCGGCGTGTACTGCTCCGGGTTGGCGACCACGCGGCTGACCACGACCGACGAGATCCGGTCGAGCTTCACCGACTCCGTGGACGTGGTGGCGTACGGCGTCGAGGAGGTGCTGTCGGCGGCCTGCTCGTCGGTGTGGCTGACGATGAAGCGGTTGCCGGTGAGGACGAGCACCGTCACGTGCCGCCGCACCTCGTTCTGGTCGAACGTGGTCTCCTGGTGGACCAGGTACGACCGCATGGGCTCCCCGCCCACGGCGGCCTCCACCGCCTCGGCCACGAGAGCCGGGTAGTAGCCACTGCGTTCGATCGCCGCACGCAGCCCCTGGGTCGTCGTACTGGTCTTGGCCATGCCGTCCATCCTAATCCGTGGGTGAGGGCGGTCCGGGCCAGTCAAGGGCAACCCGGTCCGCCCGGACAGCAGGGCCGTCACGCACGTGCCGCACCGGGCGAAGACATGCGGGGGGCCTGCCGGCCACGCGGCCGGCAGGCCTGCACGGAGAGTGATACGAACGCTTTCAGCAAGGTGGTCGAGCGGCGGCCGAACCACCGGGACGGAGGCGGCGGTCGGCGACACCGTCCAGGAGCCTGCGTCGCTGCACGACGTCGGTGGCCAGTTCCACCCCTACGTGTGCGAGGGCCGTCGCCCCGTCGATGACCGCCCGGTCGGCACCTTGGCTCTTGCCGTACCGGGCGAACTCGGCCGTGTGCTGTTTCGCGCCCCCGGTGTCGTACCCGATGGTCGGGTGGATCGTCGGCACCACGTGGGAGATGTTGCCCATGTCGGTCGAGGCCATCAGTTCACCGTGCTGCGGCGACGGGGTGCGGCCCAGCTCCCCGAGCGCCCGCACGTAGGACTCCGTCATGAAGGCGTCCTGTCGCAGATCGGCGAAGTCGTGGCCGTGCGGGACGAGTTCGAGTTCCGCGCCCGTCGCGAGGGCGCCCGCCTCGAAGCAGGACCGGACCCGGCGCCGGGCGTACGCGAGCTGCTCGGACGTGGGGGCCCGCAGCTCGTAGCGGGCCCGGGCGAGTGCCGGTATCACGTTCACGGCCTGCCCGGCCTCGGAGACGACGCCGTGCACCAGGGTGCCGGGCGGGAGTTGCTGGCGCAGCAGGCCGATCGCCGTGTGCGCGAGCGTCATCGCGTCGAGCGCGTTGACTCCCTCCCAGGGGGCCAGAGCGGCGTGGGAGGGCCTCCCCCGGTAGGTGACGTCCCAGGCGCCGACGGCCAGCGACGAGGCGCCGACGGTGTCCTGCGCCGCCGCGTGCGCCATCATGGCCGCCGCCACGTCGTCGAAGACTCCGGCTTCGAGGAGCAGCACCTTGCCGCCGATGTCCTCCTCCGCCGGCGTGCCGACGAGCTTCACCGTGATGCCGAGCTGGTCCGCGACGGCCGCGAGGCCGAGCGCGGCGCCGACCGCCAAGGCCCCGTTCACGTTGTGGCCGCAGGCGTGTCCGATGCCCGGCAGCGCGTCGTACTCCGCGCACAGGGCCACGACCAGGTCGCCGGTGCCGTGGGTGGCGACCACCGCGGTGGGCAGGTTCGCGACGCCCTGGGTGACGGTGAAGCCGGCATCGTCGAGGAGGCCGGCGATCTTGGCGGCCGACTTGTGCTCCTGCAGAGCCGTCTCCGGCTCGTCGTGCAGGCTGTGACTCAGGGCGACGAGGCGTTCCCGCCGGCCGCGGACGGCTTCGGCCGCCTCGGCCACCGCCCGTTCCCGTATCTCCTGCCGGTGCGTTCCCTGCCGCGCTCGCCTCATGCCCGCTCTCCACTCTGTTCGAGGGGCTGACCCGCTCGACCGATCCCGGCGGGGGGCACACCACGGAAGGCCAGGCCCAGCGCCGCGCCCAGCAGGGCGACACCGGCGCACACCCCCCAGGACCACAGGTAGCCCGTGAGCGCGATGTGGCCGTCGGCCAGTTGGTGGCCGGCGAACAGCGCGCCGATCACGGCCGCTCCGATGGCCGCGCCGAGGGAGAGTGCCAGTTCGTTGAGGCCGACGGAGATCGCGGTCTCGGCCTCGGCGACGACCTCCGCCGACAGGGTGCGCGTGATCGACTCGAACATGCCGGTGGCCAGACCCACGACAAGGGCGCCGACGAGGTACTGGGACAGGGATCCGTGAAAGACGATCAAGGAGAGAAAGCCCGCCGCGCCGATGACGCCCACCGCGCCGAGCACCGCGCGGTCGCCGATACGCCGTGCCAGTCGCGGGGTCGCCGTGGACCCGAGGCATCCGGCGACGACCATGGCGAGGGAGACGAACGCGATGGCCTGCGATCCCAGGCCCATGCCGTAACCCGTCCCGTCCGGGTCGGTCCCGAGGAACACGGCGTTCGCGCCCAGGAACCCGATGGTGCCGAAGGCGGCGCAGAAGGTGTGGGCGCTGACCACCGCCAGGCGTGGATCGCGCAGGAGCCGCACGTTGACCAGAGGATGCGTGGACCGCCGCTCGACCATCACCCAGACCACCAGCAGGAGTACCGCGAGGACGCCGGTGACCAGGGATTCGGACGACACCCAGCCCCAGGTTTCGCCCTGGGCCAGAACGAGGACGAGTGCCACCAGGCCCAGGGTGAGCAGCGTCGCCGCCCGGAAGTTGAAGTCCCCGCCGCGCGGAGCGGTGCTGTCCGGCAGGACCAGGGCGGCGGTCACCGCGAGTGCGCCGAGCGGCACGGCCGTCCACAGGCCGGCGACGGCGTGTCCCTCGCTGAGCGCGCCCGCGACGAGGCCTCCGACGCCGATCGATATGAGCAGCGCGCCGACCAGGACCGACATTCCGACCCGTCCGTGCTCCGGTGCGCGGGACCGCAGAATTCCCGCGAGCAGCGGAAAGAAGCCGACGACGGCTCCCTGCAGGGCCATGCCGAAGGCGAGGGTCGCGGTCGTCGGCCACACCGCTATCAGCAAGGAACCGCCCGCCACCATCCCCACACAGGCACGCAGGAGCCTGCGGTGCCCGTGGATGTCGCCCAGTCGCGACAGCAGTGGCGTCATCACCGCGAACGCGACCTGGGACAGAAGGTAGAGGTTGTTCTGACCTACGCTGCCGATGCCGACGTGATGGCCGACTTTCGGCAGGAGCGGGGTCAGGTACCCCTGCACGACGCCACTGCACACCACGATCACCGTCATGGTCGCGAGCAGTCCGCGGCCGGAGTCGATGCCTCTGGTCACTGTTGTTCTCACCTCTTCTTGGTGGCTGGAACCCGACGTGGGGGCTACTGTGCGGGCGCCGGTCGAATCGACCCGGAACTTCGTGGAAATCGTGCTGGGAGGCCGTGCCCGATGCGGGAAACGAGCATTCCGAGCGAGCTGGACCTCGCTCTCGTACACGCGCTGCAGTTGCAACCCCGGGCGTCCTGGTCGGAACTGGCACCCCTGCTGGGGGTGACCGCGAGCACGCTCGCGCGGCGTTGGGAGCGGCTGACCGCGGAAGGGCTCGCCTGGGTGTACGCGGCGCCGGGCCGCGCGTTCTCGCGCACCCGTTGCGCCGCGTTCGTGCTGCTGCGCTGCCACCCGGGCGCACGGCTGCGACTGGCCGAACAGGTGTCCGCTTTCGAGGAGGTCGTCACCGTCGAGCTCACCGCGCCCGGCACCGCGGATCTCCTGCTGGACGTGCTCGTCCCGGACGTGGCCTTGCTGACACACTCCCTCACGGAACGCCTCGCCGGACTCCCCGAGGTGAGCGCGGTGGAGTGCCTCTTCGCCACCTCGCTCTACACCGAGGGCAGCCGTTGGCGGCTGCACTCCCTCGACACCGCGCAACTGAGCGCGCTCGGCCTTCCCGGTGCCGGTGCCCGCGCGGCGGGTTCCTCCGTCGAACCGGACCGCCTCGACCGTGCTCTCCTCGATGCCCTGGTCCGCGACGGCCGTCTGGGACTCGCCGCGCTCGCCGAGCGCACCGGCACCAGCGCCGCGACCGTCCGCCGCAGGGTGCACCGGCTCACCGACTCCGAGATGATCGTCTTCCGCTGCGACATGGCCCCGCACCTGACCGGACTGCCCGTGTCGGTCACCTTTCGCGGCCAGGTTCCCACCCGCGATCTGAACACCCTGCACCGAACGCTGGCCACGCTGCCCGAATGCCGTCTCGTCGCCGCCGTCACCGGGACCACGAACGTCCTCGCCACGTTCTGGCTGCGCGGCATCGGGGAGATCCAGCGCCGCGAGACGGCGATGTGCGCCCGGCTCCCCTCCCTCACGGTCGTCGACCGGATCGTCGGAGTGCGGACGGTCAAGCGGATGGGGCACCTGCTCGACGGGGACGGACGGCGCACGGGAACGCAGCCCATACGGCCCTGGTAGGGCGTGCACCGGTCCGCGGACGGTTGCGGGAGAGGCACACGGTTGACCGGCGGTTCCCCCTGAAGCCGGACCCTGGTGGCCGATCCACCGCGCGGGCGAGGTTGCTCAGTACACCGGGAGCGTGCGCGGGCCGAGGTCGTCGCGGGCGGGCGGGGGTGCCAGGCGCACGGAGGCGTCGAGGACGCTCAGCCCGCGCGCGGCGACGACGACCGGCTCCAGGGTGACGGCGACCACCTCGGGGTGGTCGTGGACCAGCCGTGACACGCGCAGCAGCAGCTCCTGCAACGCGCGCGTGTCGACCGGGGCCGAGCCGCGCCAGCCGAAGAGCAGGGGGGCCGTGCGGATGGAGCGGATCAGGGAGGTGGCCTCTCGGTCGGTGACCGGGACCAGCCGGTGCGCCATGTCCCCGAGCAGTTGGGAGGCGACCCCGGCGAGCCCGAAGGAGAGCACCGCGCCGGCCGCCGGGTCGATGACCGCGCGCACGACGGTGTCGACCCCTCTGGGCGCCATCGCCTGCACCACCGGCCGCAGCTCCTGGGGCTTGCCGAAGAGGTCGGTCAACTCGGCGTAGGACCAGCGGAGTTGCTCCTCGTCGGTGAGGTCCAGCCGTACGCCGCCCAGATCGGCGCGGTGCCGCAGGTGCGGGGCGGTGGCCTTCAGGGCGACGGGGTAGCCGAGGGCGCGGGCGGCTGCCGCGGCGGCGTCGGGGGTGGGGGCGGGCAGGGCCCGGCGCACGTGGATGCCGTACCGGCCCAGCAGCTCGCAGGTCTCCTCCGTGCCGAGCGTGAGGCCCTGCCCGCGCTCCAGCAGTCCGCCGATGAACGTGGCGGCGCCCTTCTCGTCGATGTCCTCGTACTCCGGCACCTTGCCCGGGTCCGCGGCCTCCCTCCGCCACTGGCCGTACCGGACCGCTTCGGCGAGGGCCCGGACGGCACGTTCGGCGGCGGGATAGGCGGTGATCAGACGCGGTCCGGTGCGGGTCGGCTCGGCACCTGAACCTGCCGACGCCCCGAGCCCGGGGCCTGCGCCTGCGGCCGCGCCCCTTTCGGACACGCCGGAGGACGACCACCGGGGGCCGGGCTGCGATCCCGCGGCGGGAGCCTGGCCCGGACCCGATGCCTGGCCCGCGCCGGGGGCATGGTCAGGACCGGGGGCGTGGCCAGGAACGCCGGCGTGACCCGGACCGGGAGGGTGCCCCGTACCGGGGGCGTGACCCGGACCTCGTCCGGGTCCTGTGACTGCCTTCGGGCCGGTGCCGGTCTCGGGATTCGGCTCGACCGGGGAACCCGGGCCGGCCTGGTGGCTCGCCCCCGGCCGGGGGCCCGCGCCCACCTGCGGTCCCGTGCCGTACTCAGGGCCCGGAACCGCCTGGGAAGCCCCGCCCGACAAGTGACCCGGACCCACCGGGGAGGCCGCACCCGCCTGGTGACCCGGGCCCGCCGGAAAGGCCGATGCGGACCGAGGTGTCGTGGGGGGTGGCAGCAGGGGGGTCGCTCCTGGCTGGGGGCCCGGGCCGGGTGGGGGTGCGGTGCTGGTGGCGGCGGACAGGGCCTCCGCCAGTCCGCCGAACTCGACGTGGACGACCAGGACCGGCTTGCCGGAGACCTCCTGCGCGGCCGAACGCAGCGCCTCGGCCAGGGCCGTGTCCTCGGCGGCCCCCTCCCCCAGCGCCGGTATCAGCGTGACGACCACCGCGTCGGTGGTCTCGTCGGCCAGCGCGCGGGACAGCGCGACCCGGAAGTCCTCCGCCGACGCCCCCGTCGTCAGGTCCCGCGGCGGCTGGGGGCGCAGCCCCTCCGCGAGACAGCGGTCGTAGGTCAGCACTCCCAGCGACTCGGAGTTGCCGAGGATCGCCACTCGCGGTCCGGGGGGCAGCGGCTGCCGGGCGAGCAGCAGGCCGGTGTCGACCAGCTCGGTGATGGTGTCGACCCGGATCACTCCGGCCTGCCGCAGCAGCGCGGACACCGTGGCGTGCGGCAACCGCGTCGCCCGTACCGTGTGCCCCTGCGGGGCGGAGCCCGCGCTCTGCACCACGACCAGCGGCTTCACCGCCGCCGTGCGCCGGGCCAGGCGGGTGAACTTGCGCGGGTTGCCGATGGACTCCAGGTACATCAGGGCCACGTCGGTGTCGGGGTCGTCGTACCAGAACTGCATGACGTCGTTGCCGGAGACGTCCGCCCTGTTGCCGGCCGACACGAAGGTCGACACGCCCGTGACCCCGGTGACCCCGCCGCCGCGCCGGTGCAGCCGGGACAGCAGCGCGATGCCGATGGCCCCGGACTGGGCGAACAGCCCGATGCGGCCGGGCCGGGGCATCTCGGGGGCGAGGGAGGCGTTCAGCCGGACGGCCGGCGAGGTGTTGATGATCCCGAAGGTGTTGGGCCCGATGATCCGCATGCCGTACGTGCGCGCCTGCCGCACGAGGGCACGCTGCCGCTCGCGACCTTCGGGACCGCTCTCCGCGTAGCCCGCGGAGATCACGACGAGCCCCTGCACCCCGTGCTCGCCGCACTCGGCGACGGCGTCCGGGACGTGCTCGGCCGGCACGGCGACGACGGCGAGGTCCACGGGCCCGTCGATGTCCCGCACAGAGCGGTGGGCGGGCACCCCGTCGATCTCCTCGCAGTCCTCGCCGAAGGCCCGGTTCACCGCGTGGAGCCGGCCCGTGAACCCGGCGTCGCGGATGTTGTCGAGGATGCTGCGGCCCACGCCGCCGCGCGTGCGGCCCACTCCGATCACGGCAACCGAGCCGGGCACCAGGAGCCGCCGTACTGATCGCGCCTCGGCCCGCTGCTCCCGTGCACGCTGCACGGCCAGCGAGCGGTCGGTCGGCTCGATGTCGAACTCCAGGCGTACGACGCCGTCCTCGAAGCTGCGCTTCTGGGTGTACCCGGCGTCCGTGAACACCTTGATCATCTTGTTGTTGGCCGGAAGCACCTCGGCGGTGAAGCGGCGGATGCCGCGTTCGCGGGCGACGGCCGCGATGTGCTCCAGGAGCGCCGAGGCGACCCCGCGTCCCTGGTGGGCGTCCTGCACCAGGAAGGCGACCTCGGCCTCGTCGGAGGGCGCCGAGGCGGGCATGCCGTCCGCACCGATGCGGTCGTAGCGTACGGTGGCGATGAACTCGCCGCCGACCGTGGCCGCGAGTCCCACCCGATCCACGAAGTCGTGGTGCGTGAAGCGGTGGACGTCCTTCGCGGACAGACGCGGGTAGGGCGCGAAGAAGCGGTAATACTTGGACTCGTCCGACACCTGCTCGTAGAAGCTGACCAGACGGCCGGCGTCATCGGCGGTGATGGGGCGGATCCGTGCGGTGCCGCCGTCGCGCAGCACCACGTCGGCCTCCCAATGGGCGGGGTACTCGTGCCGGTCCGGCGACGTCTGCATGGGCCCCAGCGTACGGCTCGCGTCCGACAGCGGCGCGAGGCAGTCTGTGGAGGACACACATCGGACCGAGGCCGCGGTCCGACGCCACCCGGAGCGGAGCACACGCCCGCTCCGGGTCGCTCCACGTGTGGAAAACTGGTCTAGACAACCCCGATCACCCGAAGGGCAGCAACACATGGCTGAGCGCCGCGTCAACGTCGGCTGGGCCGAGGGTCTCCATGCCCGCCCCGCCTCCATCTTCGTCCGGGCCGCCACGGCCGCAGGCATCCCCGTGACGATCGCCAAGGCCGACGGCACGCCCGTCAACGCGGCCTCCATGCTGGCCGTGCTCGGCCTCGGCGCCGAGGGCGGCGAGGAGGTCGTGCTGGCCTCCGACGCCGACGGCGCGGACGCCGCGCTGGACCGGCTGGCCAAGCTGGTCGCCGAGGGGCTCGAGGAGCTTCCCGAGACGGTCTGACCGGCAGGACCGGTCCAGCGCCGAAGCCGTGCCACCCGGACGGGGTGGCACGGCTTCGCCGTGCCCGGCGGGTCCCCGGAACACCGGAGGGCGACACCGGAAGGGAACACCGGCGAGGAACACCGGAGCCCCGGCTCGGGAGCCGGGGCCTCGGGGGTGTCGCGTGACGCGCCGGGCTGCGCCCCGGCGCAGGGGGTCAGACGTCGATGCCGTGCTTGCGGAGGTAGGCCACGGGATCGACGTCGGAGCCGTAGTCCGGGGACGTACGGGCCTCGAAGTGCAGGTGCGGTCCGGTGACGTTGCCGGTCGCGCCGGACAGGCCGATCTGCTGGCCCGGGACGACCTGCTGACCCACCGAGACCCCGAGGGACGACAGGTGCCCGTACTGGGTGTACATGCCGTCGGCCATCCTGATCACGACCTGGTTGCCGTACGCCCCGCCCCAGCCGGCGTCGACGACGGTGCCGATGCCGACCGCGTGGACGGGGGTGCCGCTCGCGGCGTGGAAGTCGATACCGGTATGGGTGCCGGAGGACCACAGGGAGCCGCCGGTCCGGTAGCCGGTCGATATGTAGGAGTCGACGATCGGCGTCACGAAGGCGTTGAGGCGCTTGCGCTCGGCCTCGCGGGCGGCGCGGGCCCTGGCCTCGCGCTCCTTCTCCGCGCGCTCCGCGGCCTGCTTGCGCGCGGCCTGCGCGGCCTGCTTGCGCGCGGCGGCCCTGTGCTGGGCGACGGCCTGGGCGTCGATCTTCTCGGCGACGCTGTCGCCGATGGTGACGACCGGGGTGAGGCCGGTGTCCTCGGGGGCGGGAGCGTCCGCGGCGAGGGCCGGGGCGGCGAGGGTGCCGATGACACCGGTGGTGGCCAGGGCCGCGACGCCCGCCGCGCGGGCGGTGGTGCGGTGCGTCCGGCTCGGCCGGCGGTGCTTCCCGGTGGCGCGGGTGAACGCCATGGAGACGTGGGTCCTTTCCTTCCCTGTCGCCTACCGGGTTAGCTGACGGGTTCGGAGCAGGAAGGTCTCCTACGGCCCCCTCGCGTCGCGCGCGGGTGTCCGATTCACCCCAGGGACGGTGGGTCCCCGGCTCCCCTGGCTCGCGCCGTACGGGGACTCGGCGATGACTGTCCGGTGCCGCGGACGCGGCGCACTGCCTGACGAACAGCCGGACCGACGCTAGACGGGGCCGCTTTCGATTCCCAAACGGATCAGAAGTTTTGTAGCGCATACCACAGGGCAGACAGGCAGCCTCCCCCTCAATCCGGACATCAAGGGGCCCTGGTGACGCTTCGGTCACCAGGGCCCCACGCGCGTGTGCCGGTCGCCGCGCTGCGGCGGCGACGAGGTGCCTCTACTCGGCCGTGACGACGGTGACCCGGCCGACGCCCAGGGCCTCGACGGGCTCCTTGATCTGCGCCGCGTCACCGACCAGGACCGTCACCAGCCGGTCCACCGGGAAGGCGTTGACGACGGCCGCGGTGGCCTCGACCGTGCCGGTCGCGGCGAGCTGCTGATAGAGCGTCGCCTGGTAGTCGTCGGGCAGGTGCTGCTCGACCTGGTCGGCCAGCGTGCCGGCCACGGCGGCGGCCGTCTCGTACTTCAGCGGCGCCACGCCGACGAGGTTCTGCACGGCGACGTCCCGCTCGGCGTCGGTGAGGCCCTCCGCGGCGAGCTTGCGCAGCACCGTGAACAGGTCGTCCAGCGCCGGGCCGGTGTTCGGGGTGTCGACCGAGCCGCTGATGGCGAGCATCGCGGCGCCCGACCCGTCGGGGGCCGACCGCAATACCTGGCCGAACGCCCGCACCCCGTAGGTGTAGCCCTTCTCCTCGCGCAGGACGCGGTCCAGGCGGGAGGTGAGGGTGCCGCCGAGGCAGTAGGTGCCGAGCACCTGGGCGGGCCACACGCGGTCGTGCCGGTCGGGGCCGATCCGGCCGATGAGCAGCTGCGTCTGGACGGCTCCGGGCCGGTCCACGATGACCACGCGGCCGGTGTCGTCGGCGGTCACCGGCGGCACGGGCCGCGGCTTGGCGGGGGAGCCGGTCCAGGCGCCCAGGGTCCGGCCCAGCAGCTGGTCGAGGTCGACGCCGGTGAGGTCGCCGACGACCACGGCGGTGGCCGTGGCCGGGCGCACATGCCGGTCGTAGAAGGCGCGGACGGCCGCCGAGTCGATGGTGCCGACCGTCTCCTCGGTGCCCTGGCGCGGACGCGACATGCGCGAGTCGGCCGGGAAGAGCTCCTTGGACAGCTCCTTGGCGGCGCGGCGGGCGGGGTTGGCCAGCTCGTGCGGGATCTCGTCGAGCCGGTTGCGCACCAGGCGCTCCACCTCGGAGTCGGCGAACGCGGGCGCCCTGAGGGCGTCGGACAGCAGGCCGAGCCCCTTGGCCAGGCGGGAGGCCGGGACCTCCAGGCTCAGCCGTACGCCGGGGTGGTCGGCGTGCGAGTCGAGGGTGGCCCCCGCGCGCTCCAACTCGGCGGCGAACTCCTCGGCGGAGTGCTTGTCGGTGCCCTCGGAGAAGGCTCGCGCCATGATCGTGGCGACGCCGTCCAGGCCGGCCGGCTCCGCGTCCAGGGGCGCGTCCAGCAGCACCTCGACGGCGACGACCTGCTGGCCGGGGCGGTGACAGCGCAGCACCGTCAGGCCGTTGTCCAGCGTCCCGCGCTCGGGCGCGGGGAACGCCCACGGCTTGGCCTCGCCGGCCCTGGGCCGGGGGTGGAACTCCATCGTGGCGAGCTCGGTCACTTCGCCGCCTCCTCGGTGTCGTCGGTGGCCGCGGCGTCCGCGTCCTGGGCGTCGTCCTGCACGTCGGCGGCGGTCGGCTCGTAGACGAGCACCGCGCGGTTGTCGGGGCGCAGGCGGGACTTGGCGACCTCCTGGACCTCCTCGGGCGTCACCTCCAGGACGCGCTTGACGGCGGTCAGGGCGAGCTGCGGGTCGCCGAACAGGACGGCGTAGCGGCACAGTTCGTCCGCCCGGCCGGCGACCGTGCCGAGGCGGTCCAGCCACTCGCGCTCCAGCTGGGCCTGGGCGCGCTCCATCTCCTCGGCCGTCGGGCCCTGTTCGGCGAACCGGACGAGCTCCTCGTCGATGGCCGACTCGATGACGGGGACCTCGACGTCGCCGGAGGTCTTCACGTCCAGCCAGCCCAGGGAGGGCGCGCCGGCCAGCCGCAGCAGGCCGAAGCCGGCCGCGACGGCCGTACGGTCGCGGCGCACCAGCCGGTTGTAGAGCCGGGAGGACTCGCCGCCGCCGAGGATGGTGAGCGCCAGGTCGGCCGCGTCACACGCGCGCGTGCCGTCGTGCGGGAGCCGGTAGGCGGCCATCAGGGCGCGGGCCGGGACCTCCTCCTCGACGACCTCGCGCAGCTGCTCGCCGATGACCTCGGGCAGGGAGCCGTCGCGCGGCTCGGACTTGCCGTCGTGGGACGGGATGGAGCCGAAGTACTTCTCGATCCAGGCGAGCGTCTGCTCAGGGTCGATGTCGCCGACGACCGACAGGACGGCGTTGTTCGGCGCGTAGTACGTGCGGAAGAACGCTCGCGCGTCCTCCAGGGTGGCCGCGTCCAGGTCCGCCATCGACCCGATCGGCGTGTGGTGGAACGGGTGGCCCTCCGGGTAGGCGAGGGCGGTCAGCCGCTCGAAGGCGGTGCCGTAGGGGACGTTGTCGTAGCGCTGGCGGCGCTCGTTCTTGACGACGTCCCGCTGGTTCTCCATGGACTCGTCGTCCAGCGCCGCGAGCAGGGAGCCCATGCGATCGGCCTCCAGCCAGAGGGCGAGCTCCAGCTGGTGGGCGGGCATGGTCTCGAAGTAGTTGGTGCGCTCGAAGCTGGTGGTGCCGTTGAGCGAGCCGCCCGCGCCCTGCACCAGCTCGAAGTGGCCGTTGCCCTTGACCTGGGCGGAGCCCTGGAACATCAGGTGCTCGAAAAGGTGAGCCAGGCCGGTGCGCCCCTTGACCTCGTGGCGCGAGCCGACGTCGTACCAGAGGCACACCGCCGCGACCGGGGTCAGGTGGTCCTCGGAGAGCACCACGCGCAGGCCGTTGGCCAGGCGGTGCTCGGTCGCTGTCAGGCCGCCGGAGCCTGCCTCGGCTGCTGCCGTGTGACCCATGGGCATGTACGTCCCTTCGATCGCGGTGGCGGTCTGCGAACCGCCCGTTTCCTGCCGGTCCTGCCACTGTATGCAAGCGTGCGGACCCCTGGCGAAGTTCCCACGACCCGTACGCCGAGAGCGAGACGGAAAGCCACGCACCACGGCGGCACCGGGGCCGGGACGCGAACGGACTTCGCACCTGCCACAGAAGCACCACTGCCATCACGGGCCACGGCCCGCGTCCGGACGGGCAAGGGCGCTGCAGCGGACGGCGAGAGGGTGCCCCGGAGGCGGGACGAGAGCGCGGAACGTGCCCTGTGAGGACGGGGCGTGGTCCGGGTTGTCAGTCGCGCGGTCCACAATGGTCGGCGTCAGATCCCGTCACGCTTCAGCAAGGAGCCGGCAGCGATGGCCCGCCGCAGCACGAAGACCCCGCCGCCCGACGACTCGTACGAGGAGCGGATCCTCGACATCGACGTCGTCGACGAGATGCAGGGCTCCTTCCTCGAGTACGCGTACTCGGTCATCTACTCCCGCGCGCTGCCGGACGCCCGGGACGGACTCAAGCCGGTGCACCGCCGCATCGTCTACCAGATGAACGAGATGGGGCTGCGCCCCGACCGCGGCTACGTGAAGTGCGCCCGCGTCGTCGGCGAGGTCATGGGCAAGCTGCACCCGCACGGCGACGCGTCGATCTACGACGCCCTGGTGCGCCTGACCCAGCCCTTCTCGATGCGTGTCCCCCTCGTCGACGGCCACGGCAACTTCGGCTCACTGGGCAACGACGACCCGCCGGCCGCCATGCGGTACACCGAGTGCCGGATGGCCGAGGCCACGGGCCTGATGACGGAGTCCATCGACGAGGACACCGTCGACTTCGCCCCCAACTACGACGGCCAGGAGCAGGAGCCGGTGGCCCTGCCGGCCGCGTTCCCGAACCTGCTGGTGAACGGCTCCTCAGGCATCGCCGTCGGCATGGCCACGAACATGCCCCCGCACAACCTCACCGAGGTCATCGCGGCCGCCCGCCACCTGATCCGCCACCCGAACGCGGACCTGGACGCCCTGATGCGGCACGTCCCGGGCCCGGACCTGCCCACCGGCGGCCGGATCGTCGGCCTGTCCGGTATCAGGGACGCCTACGAGACGGGCCGCGGCACCTTCAAGATGCGCGCGACGGTCTCGGTGGAGACCGTGACAGCCCGCCGCAAGGGGCTGGTCGTCACCGAGCTGCCCTTCTCCGTCGGCCCGGAGAAGGTGATCGCGAAGATCAAGGACCTGGTCGGTTCCAAGAAGGTCCAGGGGATCGCCGACGTCAAGGACCTCACCGACCGCGAGCACGGACTGCGCCTGGTCATCGAGATCAAGAACGGCTTCGTGCCGGAGGCCGTCCTGGAGCAGCTCTACAAGCTGACGCCGATGGAGGAGTCCTTCGGCATCAACAACGTCGCCCTCGTCGACGGCCAGCCCCTCACGCTCGGTCTGAAGGAGCTGCTGGAGGTCTACCTCGACCACCGCTTCGACGTCGTACGGCGCCGCAGCGAGTACCGCCGGAGCAAGCGGCGCGACCGGCTGCACCTGGTCGAGGGCCTGCTCACCGCCCTGGTGGACATCGACGAGGTCATCCGTCTGATCCGCTCCAGCGAGAACTCCGCGCAGGCCAAGGAGCGCCTGATGCGGCGCTTCTCACTGAGCGAGGTCCAGACCCAGTACATCCTCGACACCCCGCTGCGCCGACTGACGAAGTACGACCGCATCGAGCTGGAGGCGGAGAAGGACAAGCTCGTCGCGGAGATCGAGGAGCTGACCCGGATCCTGGAGTCCGACGCGGAGCTGCGCAAGCTGGTCTCGGCCGAACTGGCCGCGGTCGCCAAGAAGTTCGGCACTGCGCGGCGCACGATGCTGCTGGAGGCGAGCGACGCCCCGGCCGCCGTGGTGCCGTTGCAGGTGGCGGACGACCCGTGCCGCGTCCTGCTGTCCTCCACCGGCCTGATGGCCCGCACGGCGAACGGCGACCCGTTCCCGCGGGGCGCGGACGGCAAGCGGCACAAGCACGACGTGATCGTCTCGGCGGTGCCGGCGACCGCCCGGGGCGAGGTGGGCGTGGTGACGTCGGCGGGCCGCCTGCTCCGCGTGAACGTCGTCGACCTGCCCCAGTTGCCGGAGACGACGACGGCGCCGAACCTCTCCGGCGGCGCGCCGCTGGCGGAGTTCGTCTCCCTGGAGGACGACGAGACCGTGGTCTGCCTGACCACGCTGGACGAGTCGTCGCCGGGCCTGGCGCTCGGCACCGAACAGGGTGTCGTCAAGCGGGTCGTCCCCGACTACCCCTCCAACAAGGAGGAGTTGGAGGTCATCACGCTCAAGGAGGGTGACCGGATCGTCGGCGCGGCCGAGCTGCGCACCGGTAAGGAGGACCTGGTCTTCATCACGGACGACGCCCAGCTCCTGCGCTACCAGGCGTCCCAGGTCCGCCCGCAGGGCCGCCCGGCCGGAGGCATGGCCGGCATCAAGCTCACCGAGGGCGCCAAGGTCATCTCGTTCACGGCCGTCGACCCGGCCGCGGACGCGATCGTCTTCACCGTCGCCGGCTCGCGCGGCACGCTGGACGACTCCGTGCAGACGACGGGCAAGGTCACGCCGTTCGACCAGTACCCGCGCAAGGGCCGTGCCACCGGCGGCGTCCGCTGCCAGCGGTTCCTGAAGGGCGAGGACTGCCTGGCCTTCGCCTGGGCGGGCCCCACCCCGGCCCTGGCCGCCCAGAAGAACGGCAGCCCGGCCGAGCTCCCGGAGGTCGACCCGCGCCGCGACGGCTCGGGCGTGTCGCTGCCGAAGACGGTGGCGGTGGTCGCCGGGCCCGCCTAGGCCGAGGGTTTTGCCGGGTCCGGGCCCGGATCCGGGAGGCCCGAGTCCGTCGGGTCCGAGCCCGGGAGGCCCGAGTCCGTCGGGTCCGAGCCCGGGAGGCCCGAGTCCGGGAGGCCCGAGTCCGTCGGGTCCGAGCCCGGGAGGGCCTAGTCCGTCGGGTCCGAGCCCGTCGGGTCCGGGTCCTCGGGGTCGTGTCCCTCGGGGTCGTGTCCCTCGGGGTCCCGGACGTAGCGCAGGACGCCCCACATGCCGTGCTCGTCGGCGTGCGGAGCGTCCTGCTTGCACGCCTCCAGTTCCTTGCCGAGGGCGCCCGCGTCGATGCCGGAGCCGATGAGCACGAGCTGGGTGAGGCGGGGCTCGCCGTCCGGCCAGGGCTCGGGGTAGAAGCGCAGGAAGCGCCCGACGGCGTGCACGGCGTAGCGGTTGCGCGGGTCGTGCGGGCCGAAGCCGACGTATCCCTTGATCCGGTAGAGACCGTCGGGGCGGCTGTCCAGGAACCGCATCAGCCGGCGGGGATCGAGCGGCACGTCGGAGACGAAGGAGAGGCTGTCGTAGCCGGCGTGCAGATGCCCGGCGTGGTGGTCGTGCGCGTCGTCCGCGTCGGGCACGTGCACGTCGTCGAAGGAGAGCTGCCCGACCCGCTCCTCGCTCGGCCGGCAGTCGAAGAGGAACTCGGGGTCCACCCGGCCGTACGAGGCCGGGACGACGGCGGCCCCGTCGACCAGGGACCGTACGAGTTCGAGCACCTTCTCGCCGTCGGCGGCCCGGTCGGTCTTGTTGACGACGACGAGGTCGGCGAGCGCGAGATGCCGGTCGATCTCGGGGTGCCTCGCGCGGGTGTCGCCGAACTCGGCGGCGTCGACGACCTCGACGAGCCCGCCGTAGACGACCCGGGAGTTCTCGCTGGCCAGCACCATGCGGACGAGTTCCTGGGGTTCGGCGAGTCCGCTGGCCTCGATGACGACGACGTCGATGCCGGCGGCCGGGCTCGTCAGCCGGTCGAGGTACACGTCGAGCTCACTGGCGTCGACCGCGCAGCACAGGCACCCGTTGCCGAGGGAGACGGTGGAGTCCCCGAGGGCTCCCGCCACCGCCATGGCGTCGATCTCGACGGCCCCGAAGTCGTTGACGATCGCGCCGATGCGGCTGCCGCCGCTGCGGTGCAGCAGGTGGTTGAGGAGCGTGGTCTTGCCCGAGCCGAGAAATCCGGCGAGCACCACGACCGGGATCTGCGCCGCGCTGCGACTCGGGCTCGGGTACCGGCTCGGCTGACTCACCGTGCGACCTCTCTCACGCCGATGCGCGCACCGGCTCACGGCCCGGTGCGCGCACGAGGATGGAATGCCGGTCAAGGATACGAGCCGTGCGCGTCACGGCTGCCGGAACCGCCGTTGCGGCGGCACCCGGAGGAGATCACTCCGACGGCTGCGAGCCGCTCCGGCCCGAGTCAGGTTAGGCTCACCTGCGTGAGTACGTGCTCGACCGCCTCCCGGCAGCTCGACGAGCCGATGGCCGCCACCGCGGCCACGGCGACGACATGGCTGCTGCTGGAACAGCCCGGTCCCTGGGGTGCCAAGGCACTCACTTCGAGCCACCTGGACCCGACGCTCGGGCGTGCGCTGGAGCGCGCGACTCAGGGCACCGGCGTCCGTATCGCGCTCATCCGCCGTCCGGGGCGGCACGCCGACCGCCGCACCCAGTCCGTACGGCATGTGTACGCGGCCCACACCGTTCCCGGGAACGTATGGCTGCACAGCGCCATGACCGCCGACCCGGAAGCCCTGCTGTCCCTGGACTTCGCCGCCCTGGGCAAGGGCGACCAGCACACTTTCGACGCCGCACTCCAGGGCGGGCCCCACACAGGTGATCCGCTCGCGCTGGTGTGCACCAACGGCAAGCGGGACCAGTGCTGCGCCCTGCTCGGCCGCCCCCTCGCGGCCGAACTCACCGCCTCCGGGGTCCAGGACGTCTGGGAGGTCACGCACCTGGGCGGCCACCGCTTCGCGCCGACGCTGCTCGTGCTGCCGTTCGGATACGCGTACGGCCGGGCCGAGGCCCACGTCGTCAAGGAGGTCCTGCACGGTGTGCACGAGGGCCGGGTGGTCCTCGAGGGCTGCCGGGGCCGCACGGCCTGGGAGCGGCCGGGACAGGCCGCCGAACTGGCGGTGCGGGAGACGGCGGGCGAGTACCGCGCGGACGCGCTGAGCGTCGTGCGCACCGACGAGTTGCGCACCGACGGCTGGGCGCCGTGCTGGGAGGTCACCGTCGCCCATGCCGACGGACGCCGGTGGCACGTGACCGTGGCCCAGGGGGCCGCCCCGCCGCCGCGCCCGGAGAGCTGCGGCGCCTCGCTGCTGGGCGGGCCGGCGCGCATGGAGGTGGTCGCCGTCCGCGAGCCGGCGACCGCGCGGCCAACCGGCTGACGGCTCACCGGCCGGGGCCGACCACCGACGCGCGCGGCGGGAGATCCGCGCCACACTCCGCAAGCAGCCACCACGTCCCGACGTACTGTCATGGTCATGAGCGCCTCTCCTCCCGCACGCCGCCGGCGGCGGCTGGGCCTGCCGCGACGCGTCTTCTCGCAGGTGTTGTTGATGCAGCTGGCGATCGCCGCGGGAGTCGCCGTACTCGCGACGGGCCTGTTCCTCGCGCCGCTGAGCCACCAGCTGGACGAGCAGGCGATGCGCCGGGCACTCGCCATCGCCGAGGCCACCGCCGAGAACCGGCAGATCGCGCAGGATCTCCAGCACACCGCCCCGAGCGTCGACGGTCCCGTGCAGCAGGAGGCGGAGCGGATCCGGAAGGCGACCGGCGCCGAGTACGTCGTGGTGATGGACATGCGGGGCACACGCTGGTCGCACACGGATCCGGAGCAGGTCGGCCGGCACGTGTCGACGGATCCCAGAACGGCCCTGGCCGGCCGCAAGGTCATGGAGATCGACACCGGCACTCTGGGGCGCTCGGCACGCGGCAAGGTGCCCCTGTACGACGACGACCACCGCATCGTGGGCGCGGTCTCGGTCGGCATCGCCTACGACAGCGTGCGGGCCAAGCTGATCGACGCCATCCCCGGTCTGTTCGCCTACGCCGGCGGCGCGCTGGCCGTGGGCGCGCTGGCCGCGTGGCTGGTCTCCCGGCGGGTCCAGCGGCAGACGAGGGACCTGGCCTTCTCGGACATCGCGGCCCTGCTCGCCGAGCGCGAGGCCATGCTGCACGGCATCCGGGAGGGGGTCGTGGCCCTGAACCGCGGCGGGCGGATCCGGCTGCTCAACGACGAGGCACAGCGGCTGCTCGGTGTCGGCGACGCGGCGGTCGGCCGGTCGCTCGACGAGGCGCTCGGGGAGGGCCGTACGACCGACGTCCTGGCGGGGCGGGTGACGGGCACGGACCTGCTCACCGTGCGCGGGCAGCGCGTCCTGGTCGCCAACCGGATGCCGACCGACGACGGGGGCGCCGTCGCCACCCTGCGCGACCGCACCGAACTGGAGGAGCTGGGCCGGGAGCTGGACTCGACGCGCGGCCTGATCGACGCCCTGCGCGCCCAGGACCACGAGCACGCCAACCGCATGCACACACTGCTCGGGCTGCTGGAGTTGGAGATGTACGACGACGCCGTGGAGTTCGTCGGAGAGGTGGTCGGCGACCACCGGGCCACCGCCGAGCAGATCACCGAGAAGATCCAGGACCCGCTGCTCGCCGCCCTGCTGGTCGGCAAGGCGACCGTCGCGGCCGAGCGCGGGGTCGCGCTGTGGCTGTCGGACCGCACGCACCTGCCGGACCGGCTCGTCGACCCCAGGGGGCTGGTGACAGTCGTCGGCAACCTGGTCGACAACGCGCTCGACGCCGTCGCGGCGACCCCACACGCGCGCGTGGAGGTCGAACTGCGCGCGGAGGGACGTACCGCCGTGCTCCGGGTGCGCGACACCGGGCCCGGGGTCCCGGCGGGCCGGCGTGATCTGATCTTCACGGAGGGGTGGTCCACCAAGCAGCCGCCGGCGCACGGCAGACGCGGCATCGGCCTGTCCCTGGTGCGCAGGCTCGCCGAGCGGCAGGGCGGAACCGTCACGGTGGGCGAGGCGCACGGCGGCGGCGCGGAGTTCACGGTCGTACTGCCCGAGGCGCTCGCCGAGGCGGAGCCCGCGCCGGCACCCGCCCTCGGCCCCGCCACCGGGACCGGCGAGGAGGAGGAACGGTGATCGAGGTCCTGATCGTGGACGACGACGCCCGGGTCGCGCGGGTCAACGCCGCCTACGTGGAGAAGGTGCCGGGCTTCCGCGTCGCCGGTGAGGCGCACAGCGCGGCCGAGGCGCTGCACCGGCTCGAGACGCTGCCGCGCCTCGACCTGGTCCTCATGGACCACTACCTGCCCGACGACACGGGCCTGTCGGTCGTGCGGGAGATGCGCGGTCGCGGCCACCGGACCGACGTGATCATGGTGACGGCGGCCCGGGACGTGTCGACCGTGCAGGCGGCGATGCGGAACGGTGCGCTGCAGTACCTGGTCAAGCCGTTCACCTTCGCCGGGCTGCGGTCCAGACTGGAGGCGTACGCGGCGCTGCGCCGCGCCCTGGACGGCGGCGGGGAGGCCGAACAGGCCGAGGTCGACCGGCTCTTCGGGGCGCTGTCGGCACCGCCGGAACCCGGACTGCCCAAAGGGCACTCCCCCGTCACCGCCGAACTCGTCCGCCGGACCCTGATGCGGGCCGATGGGCCCCTGTCGGCCCAGGAGGTCGCCGAACGGACCGGGGTGAGCCGGCAGACCGCCCAGCGCTGTCTGAAGCTCCTGGAACGCACCGGACGGGCCCGGCTGACGCTGAAGTACGGCGGCGCGGGCCGCCCGGAACACCGTTACGTGTGGGCGGCCCGCGCCTGAGGCCACGGCTCGGGGGAGGGGAAGAGGCCGTGCCCCCCTTGCATACGGATGTCAGCCCGCGGCCTTCTCGACGAACTCGGTGGTGTACGTCTTGCTCAGGTCCACGTCGGCGTTCTGGATGTTGGGGTTGAACGCCTTGAGCACCTTCTCCACGGTCTCCGGGCCGTTCTGAGGCATGACGCCGTCCGTGGTGAACATCGGCAGCGTGCTCTTGATCGCCTCCGCGTAGAGCTTCTTGTTGCCCTGGGAGTAGTCGGCGGGCATCTTGGCGGCGATCTCGTCGGCGCTGTGGGTGGACATCCACTTGAGCGTCTTGACGAACGCGTTGGCCAGCTTCTGGACGGTCTCCTTGTGGCTGTTGACCCA
Organism: Streptomyces sp. NPDC001292; assembly: GCF_042896465.1. NCBI lineage: Bacteria > Bacillati > Actinomycetota > Actinomycetes > Kitasatosporales > Streptomycetaceae > Streptomyces > Streptomyces sp. NPDC001292. The sequence continues at coordinate 97,732 of NZ_JBIAXG010000002.1, read as the reverse complement.
GTCCGTCTGCATGTACAGGCTGGACGACGGGTACGGGCCGCCGAGCGCCTCCTGCGAGCCCTCGGGCGTCCGCATGTCGACGAGGATCTTGCCCGCCTTCTTGTCCAGGATCGTCGCGACGGTCGGATCGGTCGTCATACCGCCGTCGATGGAGCCCTGCTCCAGCGCGGAGATGAAGGTCGGTCCCGCGCCGACGGCGACCGGGCTGAACTCGCTGATCTTCACACCGTTCTTGACCGCCAGGTACTTGGTGAGGAAGTCGGTCGAGGAGCCGAGGCCGGTGACGCCGAGCTTCTTGCCCTTGAAGTCCTTCGGTGAAGTGATCTTGCCCGCCGCCTTGTTGGAGACGACCTCCACCTCGCCGGGCGCGTGCGAGAACTGCACCACGGACTCGACGTACTTGCCCTTGGTCTGGAGGTCCAGGGTGTGGTCGTAGAAGCCGACGGCGCCCTGGACCTGACCGGAGACGAGCGCGGTCTCGGCCTGGACACCGGCGGGCTCGCTCAGCAGTTGGACGTCCAGGCCCTCCTCGGTGAAGTAGCCGAGGCGCTGGGTGAGCATCGCGGGCATGTAGATGACCTTGTCCAGGCCGCCCACCATGATCTTGACCTTCTCGCCCTTGCCGCCGCCCCCGCCGCTGCCGGTGTCGGAGGTGGAGCTCGCCGCGTCGTTGGCGCAGGCGGTGAGGGAGGACAGGGCGAGCAGGCCGGCGGCGGCCGAGGCGGCGAATCTGGCGGTCTTGCGCATGACGGTTCACGTCCTTGTGAGAGGCGGTGCGGGGAGAGGAAGAGCTTCGTTACGGGGCCGGTACGGCAGTGGGCCGTCAGTCCCCGGAGTCCGCCGGCTTCCAGCGGAAGATGCGGCGCTCGGCGAAGGTGAGCAGGCCCTCGGCGACGAGCGCGACGGCGGCGAGGATGACCATCGCGGCGTACACACCGGCCGCGTTGAAGGTGCCCTGGGACTGCGCGACGAGCAGTCCGATGCCCTTGGTGGCGCCGATGTACTCGCCGACGATCGCGCCGATGAGGGCGAAGCCGAAGCTGACGTGCAGGCTGGTGAAGATCCAGGAGGTGGCGGAGGGGATGACCACCTGGAGGGTCACCCTGCGGTCGCTGGCGCCGAGGATCCGCGCGTTGGCGACCAGGTTGCGGTCGACCTCGCGGGCCCCCTGGAAGGCGTTGAAGAACACCGGGAAGAAGACCAGGACCACGGCGGAGGCGACCTTGGAGGCCGGTCCGAGCCCGAACCAGATCACGAAGATCGGGGCGAGGACGATCCGCGGGATCGAGTTGAGCACCTTGATGTAGGGGCCGAGGACATCGGCGAGGAAGGTGATGCGGCCCAGCGCGATGCCGAGGATCACACCGGCCACCACACCGAACACCCAGCCGAGCAGCGCCTCGTAGAGCGTGTACCAGATCTGCTCGCCCAGCGAGCCGAGTGCGGTGCCGTGCGTGATCCAGGTCCAGATCTGGTCCCAGATCTTCGAGGGCATGGAGAAGTTGAACGGGTCGATGACCTTGGCCCGGGAGAGCGCCTCCCACAGGCCGAGCACGGCCACCAGCAGCAGGACGCGGCCGGAGAGGACGATCGCCCTGCGCCTGCGGGCGGCGCGGGCCCGGGAGTGGGTGCGGTCGGTCGTCTTGGCCGTGTCGACGACCGGAGTGCTGAGGACCTCAGGCGACATGAGCGGCACCTCTTTCACGGGTGATGCGGACCTCTTCGCCGAGCGACTCCCAGATCTCGCGGTAGATGTCGATGAACTCCGTCTGCAGGCGCACCTGCTCGACCTTGCGCGGCCGCGGCAGGCCGATGTCGAAGACCTGCTTCACGGTCGCGGGGCCGGCGGTCATGACGACGACCTTGTCGGCCAGGGCGATGGCCTCCTCCAGGTCGTGGGTGACGAAGACGACCGAGGCGCCCGTGCCCTCCCACAGTTCCAGGAGCTCGTCCGACATCAGCGCCCGCGTCTGCACGTCGAGCGCCGAGAAGGGTTCGTCCATCAGCAGGATCTCGGGGTCGTTGACGAAGGTGGCGGCGAGGGCGACGCGCTTGCGCTGGCCGCCGGAGAGCTGGTGCGGGTAGCGGTCCTCGAAGTCGGCGAGTCCGACCCTGGCCAGCCAGGCGCGGGCCTTCTCCTTCGCCTCGGCCTTCGGCACGCCGCGGAATCGCGGCCCGGCCATCACGTTGGACAGCACCGAGCGCCAGGGGAAGGTGGCGTCCTGCTGGAAGACGAAGCCGACCTTGCCGCCGACGCCCTGCACCGGCTCGCCGGCCACCAGCACGTCACCCTCGGTGGGCTCCTCCAGCCCGCTGACCAGTGTCAGGGTGGTCGACTTGCCGCAGCCGGTGGGGCCGACCACGGCCACGAACTCGCCGCGCCGCACGGTGAGGTCGAGGTCCCTGACGGCCGTGTGCAGGCCCCCGGACGGGGTCCTGAACGTCTTGCTCGCGCCCCGCAGTTCGATGGCGGGGCTGGTGTCTGCGCTCATGGCCGGGACGGTAGATGTGGCCCCGGCCACAGCAGCAGTCTTCTGGGCGCAAGCCGTTCTTTTGCTCGCAAGCACCTGTTGTGCTCGTTTTGCGCGCGCTACAACAACGGAGCCGAACAACGGCTCAACGCCCGCATGGCCTTGAGGGAAAGAGGCCCGATGATTGACGTCCTGGTGGTCGACGACGACTTCCGTGTCGCCGAGATCAACGCCAAGTACGTGGGAAAGGTTCCCGGTTTCCGGGTGGCCGCCCGCGCGCACAGTGCTGCACAGGCCCTGTCCACGGTGCAGCGCGGTGGCATGGACCTGGTCCTGCTCGACCACTACCTGCCCGATCGCACGGGTCTCGAGCTCGTCCACCGCATGCGGGAACAGGGCATCGGCACCGACGTCATCATGATCACGGCGGCCGGCGACGTGGCGACCGTCCAGCAGGCGATGCGCCTGGGCGCCCTGCACTATCTGGTCAAACCGTTCACCTTCGCCGCGCTGCGTACCCGCCTGGAGTCCTACGCCGCCCTGCGCCGCACCGTCGACCGCGTCGGCGGGCGCGGCGTCACCGGGCAGGAGCAGGTGGACCGGATCTTCGGCGCCCTGCGCACCGCGCCCGCACCCGCGTCCCCGGGGCTGCCCAGCGGCCACTCGGAACCGACGACGGACCTCATCTGCGGTGTCCTGCACCGCGCCGACCAGCCCCTGTCCGCCCACGAGGTGGCCGCCCGCACCGGCCTGAGCCGCTCCACCGCCCAGCGCTACCTGCGCCACCTGGAGCAGGCCGGACGCCTCCGCCTGTCCCTGAAGTACGGCGACACGGGGCGGCCGGAGCACCGCTACGCCTGGGTGGCGCCCTAGCCCGGCCCAGGGCCGCACGACGGTGCGGGGGTACGGCGGTACGGCGGTACGGCGGTACGGCGGTACGGCGGTACGGCGGTACGGCGGTACGGCGGTACGGCGGTACGGCGGTACGGCGGTACGGGAAACGACGGTGCGGCGCCGGACGTCGCTACACGGCCCCCGCACCCGTCAGCGACCGCACCTCCGTCTCGGCGTGCTTGGCCTCGTCCGGCACCTCGGTGGAGGTGACGGTGCCCAGCCAGCCGGCGAGGAATCCCAGCGGGACGGAGACGATGCCGGGGTTCTCCAGCGGGAAGAACTGGAAGTCGACGCCTGGGAACAGCGCGTCGGGGCTGCCGGAGACCACCGGGGACAGCACGACGAGCCCGAGCGCGGGAACCAGCCCGCCGTACACGGCCCACACGGCGCCGCGGGGCGTGAAACCGCGCCAGAACAGGGAGTACAGCAGCACCGGCAGGTTCGCCGAGGCGGCGACGGCGAACGCGAGCCCCACCAGGAAGGCCACGTTGAGGTTGCGGGCGAGCAGACCGAGAGCGATCGCGACCACGCCGATGCCGACCGCGGCGACGCGCGCCACGGCCACCTCGCTGCGCTGCCGGGCACCGCGGCGCCGCAGCGACGCGTAAAGGTCATGGGCCACCGACGCCGAGGAGGCGAGCGTGATTCCGGCGACCACCGCGAGGATCGTGGCGAAGGCGACCGCGGCCACCACCGCGAACAGGACCGTCCCCGCCGTGGAGTCGGCGCCGCCGCCGAGGTCGAGGGCCAGCAGCGGGACCGCCGTGTTCCCGGCCGCGTTGGAGCCTCGCAGGGCGTCCGGTCCGACGATCGCGGCCGCGCCGAAGCCGAGGACGATCGCCATCAGGTAGAAGCCGCCGATCAGCCCGATGGACCAGATCACCGAGCGCCGGGCGGCCCGCGCGGTCGGCACGGTGTAGAAGCGGGACAGGATGTGCGGCAGCCCCGCCGTGCCGAGCACCAGCGCCAGTCCGAGACTGATGAAGTCCAGGCGCGCGGTCAGGTCTCCGCCGTACCTCAGCCCGGGCACCAGGAAGGCGTCCCCGTGGCCGCTGCGCTCGGCCGCGGTGAGCAGCAGCCGGTCGATGTCGCCGTGGAACCTGACCAGGACGAGCACGGTCAGCACGACGGTGCCGCCCAGCATCAGGACCGCCTTGACGATCTGGATCCAGGTGGTGGCCCGCATCCCTCCCAACGACACGTAGATCACCATCAGCGCGCCGACGCCGACGACGGTCCAGGCCTGCGCCCCTGAGCCGCACCGGCCCAGGAGCAGCGCCACCAGACTGCCCGCCCCCACCATCTGCGCCACCAGGTACAGAACGGACACGGTGACCGAGGAGGTTCCCGCCGCGATCCGCGCCGACCGCTCGCTCGTCCGCGCCGCGACCACGTCGGCGAGCGTGAACCGCCCGCAGTTGCGGACCAGTTCGGCGACGAGGAAGAGCACGACCAGCCAGGCCACCAAGAAGCCCACCACGTACAGCACCCCGTCGTAGCCGAACAGGGCGATCAGTCCGGGGACTCCCAGGAAGGAGGCGGCCGACGCGTAGTCTCCCGCGACGGCAAAACCGTTCTCCATGGGCGAGAACAGCCGCCCGCCCGCGTAGAACTCCTCCGCCGATCCGCGCCGGTTGCGGCTCACCCAGGTGGTGATCCCCAGGGTGACCGCCACGAACACGCTGAACAGCACCAGCGCCAGCGTCTGGTGGTTGCCCGTCACGAGGCATCACCGCGCACCCCGCGCGTCAGCTCCTGTGTGTCCCAGCGCAGTTCGAGCGCCGCCCGGTCCCTGCGCAGCCGTGCGTGCCGGGCGTAGGCCCAGGCGAGGAGGAAGGTGCTGAGGAACTGCCCGAGGCCCGCCAGCATCCCCACGTTCACCGCGCCCGCCACCGGCCGCGCCATGAACCCCGGCGCGGTCGTCGCGGTCACGACGTAGCCCACGTACCAGACGAGGAAGAGGGCGACCGCCGGCATCACGAACCTCCGGTACCGACTGCGCACCTCCTGGAACGCCGCGCTGCGCTGCACCTCGAGGTACGCCTGGGCCGCCGCACCGGCCCCCGGCCCGGTCTGCCCCTCCCGGCGAGCCGCCGGTACCGGTGCGGTGGGAACTCCCGTGCCGTCGCCGTCACCCCAGCCGGAGGCCAGCGCGTCGTACCAGGGGTCGCGGTACCTGATGTCCTCGGGCTCCGGGTCCTGGCCTTCGTCGGTCCCGGGCACGTTCCCGGGACCGCCCCCGCCAGCGCGGAAGCGGTCGTTGCTTGACTGCATGCCCAAGGATGGACAGAACCGGAAGTTCCCTGACTTCTCTTCCCTCCGCTCTTCACCCCATCAGGTGACTCACCCCGTCGGTGGCCGCGCCGGCACCGACACGTCGGCGCGGGCCCCACCCGAAGGGAAGGCCCGCGCCGAAAGGGTGCCGGAAGGGATCGGCGCCTAGGCGTCGATGCGCGAGCGGTCCAGGGTCGCGGCCGAGCTCGCGATGAACTCCTTGCGGGGTGCCACGTCGTTGCCCATCAGGAGGTCGAAGACCTGCTCGGCGGCCTCCAGGTCGGAGAGGTTGATCCGGCGCAGGGTGCGGTGGCGCGGGTCCATGGTGGTCTCGGCGAGCTGGTCGGCGTCCATCTCGCCGAGGCCCTTGTAGCGCTGGATCGAGTCCTTGTACCGCACGCCCTTGCTCTGGAACTCCAGCAGCTTGTCGCGCAGTTCGCGGTCCGAGTAGGTGTAGACGTACTTGTCCTGGCCCTTCTTCGGCTGGATCAGCTCGATGCGGTGCAGCGGCGGCACCGCGGCGAACACCCGGCCCGCCTCGACCATGGGACGCATGTAGCGGTGGAACAGCGTCAGGAGCAGGGTCCGGATGTGGGAGCCGTCCACGTCGGCGTCGGTCATCATGATGATCTTGCCGTAGCGGGCCGTGTCCAGGTCGAAGGTGCGGCCCGAGCCGGCTCCTATCACCTGGATGATCGCGCCGCACTCGGCGTTCTTCAGCATGTCCGTGACGGACGACTTCTGTACGTTGAGGATCTTGCCGCGGATGGGCAGCAGCGCCTGGAACTCGGAGTTCCTCGCCAGCTTCGCCGTACCGAGCGCGGAGTCGCCCTCGACGATGAACAGTTCGCTGCGATCGACGTCGTCACTGCGGCAGTCGGCGAGCTTGGCCGGCAGCGAGGAGGACTCCAGGGCCGTCTTCCGGCGCTGCGCGTCCTTGTGCTGGCGGGCGGCGATGCGCGTGCGGGCCGCGGCGACGGCCTTCTCCAGCACCACGCGCGCCTGCTGTGCGGCATCACGCTTGGTGGAGGTCAGGAACGCCTTGAGCTCCTTGGTGACGACGTTGTTCACGATGCGGCGGGCCGCGGAGGTGCCGAGGACCTCCTTGGTCTGACCCTCGAACTGGGGCTCGGCCAGGCGGACCGTGACGACCGCGGTGAGGCCCTCCAGGGCGTCGTCCTTGACGATGTCGTCCTCGGCGACGCGCAGCATCTTCTTGGCGCGAAGCACCTCGTTCATGGTCTTGGCGACGGCCTGCTCGAAGCCGGCCACGTGCGTGCCGCCCTTGGGGGTGGCGATGATGTTGACGAAGGACCGCAGGGTGGTGTCGTAGCCGGTCCCCCAGCGCAACGCGACGTCCACGCCGAGCTCGCGGGTGACCTCGGTCGGCGTCATCTGCCCGTGGTCGTCGAGGACCGGGACGGTCTCCTTGAAGGTCCCGTGCCCGGTGAAGCGGAGGACGTCGCAGACCGCCCTGTCGCTTGCCAGGTACTCGCAGAACTCGCTGATGCCGCCGTCGTAGCGGAAGGACTCCTCGCCCTTGCTGCCGCCCTCGCCGAGGCCGTACTCGTCACGGACGATGATGGTCAGTCCGGGCACCAGGAACGCCGTCTGGCGGGCGCGCTGGTGCAGGGTCTCGAGGGAGAGCTTGGCGTCCTTGAGGAAGATCTGGCGGTCGGCCCAGTAGCGCACGCGGGTGCCGCTGCGGGTCTTGGGGATCTTCTTGGCCTTGCGCAGGCCGCTCCCGGGCTCGAACTTGGCGTCGGGTCCGCCCGCCGTGAACGCGCCGGGCACGCCGCGCCGGAAGCTGATGGCGTGGGTGTGGCCGCCGCGGTCCACCTCCACGTCCAGCCGGGCGGACAAGGCGTTGACCACGGAGGCGCCGACGCCGTGCAGACCGCCGGAGGCGGCGTACGAGCCGCCGCCGAACTTGCCGCCCGCGTGCAGCTTGGTCATCACGACCTCGACGCCGGACAGGCCCGTCTTGGGCTCGACGTCGACCGGGATGCCGCGGCCGTTGTCCCGCACCTCCACCGAGCCGTCGTCGTGGAGGACGACCTCGATGTGGTCGCAGTAGCCGCCGAGGGCCTCGTCGACGGAGTTGTCGATGATCTCCCACAGGCAGTGCATCAGACCGCGGCTGTCGGTCGAGCCGATGTACATGCCCGGGCGCTTGCGCACGGCTTCGAGCCCCTCGAGGACCAGCAGGTGCCGAGCGGTGTAGTTGGAACCGTCGCGGTCTGCTCCTGCCAGCAGCGCTGTGGACGGCACGGACGTCTCGGCGGTCACGCGGTTCGCTCCTCGCTGAATTTCAATGTGGGGCCCTGATGGGACGGGCACGGCTTGGGTAGCCGCTCAGAGGGTACCGAGGCCTGGTAGAGCCCTTGTAACGCAACCCTCGGCAGGAACCCAGACTAGTAGAGAGTCGCATACACGTTCGATCCTTCATCCGAGTGAAGCACATATCACGTTCCCTTCGAGGCATGAACCATTTAGGCTCCGGGCACGTCCTCCTGAACAACCGGCAACCCGGCCGGGGAGGACCGACCATGACCGACAGCGCGAACCCGTACGACACATAGACACGCAATACGGCACATTCGCCGCCAAACCGGCAGCAGCCACCGGCCCGGAAAAGATTTTTCGAGGAAAAGCCACGATCGGGAACGTTTGGGGCTGGTTGGATGTTGACCCTGGTACGACAGCTCGTCGAGCTAGAGAAGAGGCGACGTGACTACTGTTCTGACCCCCGCGAGCCCGCTGACGGCCGCTGATCGCTGCGACCGCTGCGGCGCCCAGGCGTACCTGCGGGTCGTCCTGCTGAGCGGCGGAGAACTGCTCTTCTGCGCCCACCACGGTCGCAAGTTCGAGCCAGAACTCAAGAAGATCGCCGCTGAGATACAGGACGAGACCGAGCGCCTGACCTCCATTCCGGCGAACGCCTCCGACGAAGAGCGCTGACATCCCGCCCGACGAGCGAGTTCCGGCACAGGCCGGCGAACGGGCGGTCGCTCCTGGCACCCAGGAGCGACCGCCCGTCCTCGTGACCCGCGACGCCGGTCAGGACTCGCCGGACGACAGGTGCGGCGCCTTCGTGTCGGCCCGGCCCAGCGCCCGGACCACCTCGGACACGCGCGTGTAGACGCCGGGTCTCCCGGCGCGCCCGCAGCCGCTCCCCCACGACACAACCCCGATCAGCCGCCCCTGCGCGACCAGCGGGCCCCCGCTGTCCCCCTGGCACGCGTCCCGGCCCCCAGCGTTCTCCCCCGCGCACAACATGCTCCGGGGCTGGTACGTGCCCTCACTGCCGCCCGGATAGGCCTGTTGGCACTCCGCGTCGCGCAGGACGTGGACGGACGCGGCATGCAGGCTGTGGGTATAGGCGGCGGTGCCCGTGGTGTCCCCCCATCCGTAGACCGTGGCGCTCGTGCCCGGCGTGTACACCGGGTCGCCCGCGCCCGCCATGGGGATGACGGCACTTTGCGGCAAGGGCTCGGCAAGAGTGAGCACGGCGAAGTCACCGGCATTGGTGGTGGGGTCGTAGTGCGGATTGACCCAGGTGGCACGCACGGAGACCTCCTTGCCCTGATTCGAGAGCAGATTCGTACGCCCCGTGATCACCTTCAGATCCGGCGTCGGTGGCGCGCCCACTACCTCTCTGGACAGACAGTGGGCCGCGGTGAGCACCGCGGTACGGCCGATGGCCACGCCCCCGCAGAACTGCCCCGCCCGGGTGCCTCCGAACCGGTCACGACTGGAGAGCGCCACGGTCCACGGACTCTGCGAGACATCGACAGGGAAACCGCCGATGACAACGCTGTCGGCGGCGACGGGTGCCGCTGCGGCCAGCGGTATCGCGGCTCCCGCGGCCACCAGGACCAGCGGCCCGATCAGGGCACGGGCAATACGGCGTCGCATGGATGCTCCTCACTCTCGGACGATCACGGAACACCCAGAGTCATGCAGAGTGGCGCGACGCGCAGCACGAAGGCCCGGTCCCCACAGGGGAACCGGGCCCTCGGTGTCATACGACCGGACCAGTCGAAGTACCCGACTAGTCGAGGTAGTCGCGCAGCACCTGCGACCGCGACGGGTGGCGCAGCTTGGACATGGTCTTGGACTCGATCTGGCGGATCCGCTCACGGGTGACGCCGTAGACCTTGCCGATCTCGTCGAGGGTCTTCGGCTGCCCGTCGGTGAGACCGAAGCGCATGGAGACGACGCCGGCCTCGCGCTCGGACAGGGTGTCGAGGACCGAGTGCAGCTGCTCCTGCAGCAGCGTGAAGCTGACCGCGTCGGCCGGGACGACCGCCTCGGAGTCCTCGATGAGGTCACCGAACTCGCTGTCGCCGTCCTCACCCAGCGGGGTGTGCAGGGAGATGGGCTCGCGGCCGTACTTCTGGACCTCGATGACCTTCTCCGGGGTCATGTCGAGTTCCTTGGCCAGCTCCTCCGGGGTGGGCTCGCGGCCCAGGTCCTGGAGCATCTGGCGCTGCACGCGCGCGAGCTTGTTGATGACCTCGACCATGTGCACCGGGATACGGATGGTGCGGGCCTGGTCGGCCATCGCGCGGGTGATCGCCTGACGGATCCACCAGGTGGCGTACGTGGAGAACTTGTAGCCCTTGGTGTAGTCGAACTTCTCCACCGCGCGGATCAGACCGAGGTTGCCCTCCTGGATGAGGTCCAGGAAGAGCATGCCGCGGCCGGTGTAGCGCTTGGCCAGGGAGACCACCAGACGGAGGTTGGCCTCCAGGAGGTGGTTCTTGGCACGGCGGCCGTCCTCGGCGATGATCTCCAGCTCGCGCTTGAGCTTGGGAGCGAGCTTGTCGGCGTTCGCCAGCTTGTCCTCGGCGAAGAGGCCCGCCTCGATGCGCTTGGCCAGCTCCACCTCCTGCTCGGCGTTGAGCAGGGGGACCTTGCCGATCTGCTTGAGGTAGTCCTTCACCGGGTCGGCGGTGGCGCCGGCCGCGGCGACCTGCTGCGCGGGCGCGTCGTCCTCGTCCTCGTCGGAGAGCACGAAGCCGGCGCTCTCGGCGCCCTCGGGCTCCTCCGCGCCCTTGGCCTCCTCGAGGACCTCGTCCTCGAGCAGCTCGACGTCGTCCTTCTTGGCGGCGGTGGTCTTCTTGGCTGCCGTCTTCTTGGCGGCCGTCGTCTTCTTGGCCGCCGTCTTCTTGGCGGCGGTCGTCTTCTTGGCAGCGGCCTTCTTCGCGGGGGCCTCTTCCTCGACGAGCGCGTCGGCGGCGGGCGCCGCCGGAGCAGCGGTGGCGGTGGCCTTCCTGGTGGTCACCGTCTTCGCCGCGACCGTCTTGGTGGCGGTGCGCTTGGCCGGACTCTTCGCTGCGACGCTCTTTCGGGTGCGCTTGTTGGGCTCCGCGGCACTGACCATCAGCGTCACACCCTCTTCCTCGAGGATCTGGTTGAGGCTGCGCAGTACGTTCTTCCACTGAGTGGCCGGAATCTGGTCAGCTTCGAAGGCCCGACGCACATCGTCGCCGGCGATCTGCCCCTCAGCCTTTCCCCGCTCAATGAGCGCCATGACAGAGACGGACTCGGCGATCTCCGGCGGGAGCGTACGGGATGTGCTGGCCGACACGAACAACCTCTCGGAACGTTGGAAAACGGCTTCCGGCCCCGTCCATCGTGGACAGGAGCCGACCACCGGCCTGGGGATTGGGCCGACGGCGCGGGCGGGGGCCGGGAAGTTGCACAGCGCCGTGTACGGCATCCGTATTCCCTCCGCGGCTGTCACCTCTTAGGTCATCGCGTTGCACCCAGGAGTGTTACGCCCAATCTGCGTGGCCCCAGTCACACCCCGTAAGTGCGTAAAAACGGTCAGAGGTGAGCAGATGGAGTGGGGTGGCCGCCACGGACACGACCCACCCGCGGCTTGCCGATCACACCCGCGGCCCGCCCCGGTCGCGTGCGGTCCCCGCCGGTTCGCGGAGGGATCCGCGCCCGCAGCCGGCCGGCGAACCGCCTCTCGCAGGATCCCGCCGGAGGACGGCAGGGCCTGGGCCGTGCCGCCCACGCAGGGACCGATGCTCGAGCGGTTCAGTGCTCGCGCGGTGCGGGGACCACCCGCTCGACCTCGGGGTGCACCGTGAGCAGTTGGCGCATGGCGCTTTCCGCCGCGGTGCCGTCGCCGCCCGAGACCGCGTCGACGATCCGGGCATGCAGCGCCAGGGAGGCCTCGCTCGGCCGGTCGCAGCCCGTGACGGGGCCACCGGACACCTGGAGGGCGGCCGAGACGATCCCGGAGAGGTGCTCCAGCATCCGATTGCCCGCGATCTGAATGAGCAGCGAGTGGAACTCGGCATCCGCGCGGGAGAAAGTGAGCGCGTCGCCCTGCCCCAGGGCGTGCCCCATGATCTCGACCATGTCGGACAGGCGCTGCTGGACGTCCTCGCGCCCGCGCCCGGCGGCGAGACGAGCGGCGAGCGGCTCGATCGTCCAGCGCAGTTCGCTGAGCTCGCGGCGCTGGTCGTCGCGCTGCGGCCCGAAGGCCCGCCACTCGATGATGTCCGGGTCGAGGAGATTCCAGTCGCTGACCGGGCGCACCCGCGTACCGACGTTCGGGCGGGCGCTGACCAGGCCCTTGGCCTCCAGGACGCGGAGCGACTCGCGGACGACGGTGCGGGAGACCTCGAAGCGCTGGCCGATCTCCTCGGGCACCAGCGGGCGGTCGGCGCCCAGGTCCCCGGAGACGATCATCTGACCCAGTTGCTGGACGAGTTGGCCGTGCAGTCCGCGGCCGCGGCTGCCCGCGGCACGCCGGCCCACGCGCCCCAGTTCCGGGTCGACTCCCTCCCAGGGGGGGCTCGCGACGCGGTCGGGGGCGGGCGCCTCGGCGTAGGGGTAACGGTCGAGTTCGCCCGGGCCGACGAGGCCGGAGTCTGCGGAGCGGGCGGCGGTCATCATGGTGTGCGCAAGGGTACTCACGGATCCTTTGTCGGCGTCGTCTCCAACTCCCTTGAGGTCTTTGGTGAAAAGCACACGAAAGGGTGATCGCTCACTTCGTCGCAATTGACGCCTTATCGGAAAGAAATGGGCTCTCCCTGGGAAGTTGCGTGCGGAGCCCGACCGAAAGGGAGCGAACCACTGTCATCGGGTCCGGCTCCGCAGAACGGTCAGCAGGTACGCGCACAGCAGCGTGGTGAGTGTCAACGCCAGGGCGCCGCCCACGGGTTGGGCAATCATCCGCGCCGCGGCGGCCAGGTAGCGGTCACCGCCGAAGGGCCACTGGAGCAGGAAGACCTGGCGCAGCCGGGCGGGAAGACCAATGGCGTTCCACGCCTTCCCTCCCATCGCCTTCTGCACCAGGGGTACGACCAGCACCGGTACGGCGAGCACGGCCGCGAGCCCTGCCGTGGTGGACCGGAACACCCCCGCGGCCAGCACGCCGACCCAGGCGCATCCCACCACGAGGCCGGTCCAACTCACGCTCAGCGAGAGCCAGTCGCCCGGAACCTGGGTGAGTTCCTGCCCGTAAACGGCATAGAGCACTTCGGCATTGCAGCCGACCGAGAGGAGGGCGAGCATCAGCGCGGTCGCGGTGGCCACGACCAGCTTCGCCGTGAGCAGTCCGAGCCGACGGGGGACGGTGCCCCGGTCCGCCGCCAACGCGGGGTGGCGGAACTCGTCGCCGAAGGCGAGCGCGCCGAGCAGCCCGGCCCCGAGCGCCGCCGGCGGCAGGGGCAGTTGCCGCGGCCATGCCGCGAGCAGCCGGGGCTGAGGGGCGTGGCCCATCCTCCCCATGATCAGGACCGTGAGGGCGGAGCAGACGAGGACGGCGGCACTGACGAGGAAGCCGGTGCGGATACCGGCGGCCCGGCGCAGTTCATAACGCAGCGGGCGCAGGGGGCTGGGGCCGGAGCGGACGGAGATGAGAGGTGGGAGGGGAGACGAGGCATCGGCGGTGGCGGTTTCCGCAGGGCGGGGGGTGGGGATCGAGGGCTGCGCGGGTGCGGGGCATCCGATCGCGGGGTGCCCATTCGTGGGGTGCTCGGCCGCAGGGTGCCCGGTCGAAGGGTTTCCGGCCGCGGCATGCGCGGCCATCGGCTGCGCGGCCCCGGGTTGGCCGGGTCGCATGGTCGTCGCGGCGGCTCCGTCAGGAGCTTCAGCACGCGCAGACGGATCTTTGGAGGGCGAGGAGGCTCTGGCGGCGGCGAGGGCGGCGGGGGCGGCGGCTCTGGCCTCGGAACCGGCGGCCGAGTCGCGGGCTTCGGGGGCGGTGGTCGAGTCGCGGGCTTCGGGGGCGGTGGTCGAGTCGCGGGCTTCGGAACCGGCGGCCGAGTCGCGGGCTTCGGAACCGGCGGCCGAGTCGCGGGCTTCGGAACCGGCGGCCGAGCCGGGAGCCAGGGAAGCGGTGGCAGGGGTCCGGTCAGGGCCGGCGGCAGGTCCCGGCGGCTGGGAACCATTGGTGCGGGCCGGACCGCCGGGGCTGATGATGGGCCCCGAAGCAGCGGCGCCGGTGAGGGCAACCGGGTCGTCGGGGTGGCCGGTGATGTCCGGGCCATCGGAACCGGTCGTGAGATCCGGGCCGTCGGGACGAGTGGGGGGTGCCTCTTCGCCGGGGCCGGCCGCCGGGAGCCGGCTTCCCGCGTGAACCCCGGGGGAAGCCACCTTCGCCCGCAGATCCAGGGGTGCGCCAAGCCCGTGCGCGGTGCCGGACGCGCTGTCGGGACGGGGAGTGACGGACGGCGTCCCGCGCGTGGCGACGGAGGGCATCGCGCCGGGATGGGCGAGGGACGCCGCGGCGGAACCCGCGCGGCCGGTCGTGTCCTCGGGCAACCCGGCGACGGACGGCTCCCCTGGGCAGGTGGCAACGGGCGCCCCCTCCAGGCGCCTGGTGACGGACGGCTCCTCCGGACGCGTGGTGACGGGTGGCTCCTTCGGGCGCGGGCTGACGGAACCGCCGCCTGCGGGCGAAGGGGCGTACGCGCTCTCTTCGCCCCCCGCGAGGCGCGCACCCTCGGAGCGCGGGACGGCTGCGGCGCTCGCCGTGAGAGCGGCCGCGGACGGCTGCCTCTTCCCGGCGGCCGGTACGACGGCGGGCGGCCGCCGCCCGTCGGGGGTCGCCGTCACCATGGCCTCGGCCCGGAGCTCCTCGGCCGGGGCCGCCGGTGGCGTTGAACCGGCACCGGCGCCCATGTCACCGACTTCGTCGGCGAGTTGGTGGATGAGGATGCCGTGGCGGAACGCGGCCTCACCGACATCGGCACACGTACTGCCGTAGACGGACAGTCGGTTGCCGGTCTCGCGTACGACTTCGACGGAGCGGCGGGCGGTACGGGCCTCCTTGGCCAAGAGGGCGCCGAGGCGGGCGGCGTGCGGGCTGCGCACGGTGACTCGGGGACGCAACCGGTGGCGGGCGAAGTCCGCGGCCTCCTGATCGGCGACGAGCCTGCCGCGTTCAAGCGTGACGACGCGGTCGGCGGTGCGGGCCGCCTCCTTGGGGTCGGCCGTGGTGAACAGGACCGTACCGCCTTGGTTCGCGTGGGCCCGCAGCACACCGTGCAGCCAACGGCTTTCCCGTGCTGACAGTCTGTCGGCGGGGGCGTCGAGCACCAGCGAGTGCGGATCGGCCAGCAGCACGCAGGCCAGGCCCAGCCGGCGGTCCATACTCCGGGACAGAGTGCCCAGGCGCTCGTCTCGGAAGCTGACGAGCCCGACGACCTCGAGGACTTCGTCGGCGCGCCGTGCCGGAAGACCCGCCGCGGCGCACAGCATGCGCAGATGGCCACGGACCGTGCGTACGGGGTGTCCCGGGACGTCGCCCAGGAGAACGCCGACCTCGCGCGAGGGCTGGGCGATGCGGTGCAGAGGGCGGCCCCTGAAGTAGGTGATGCCGCAGCCCCGTTGGAGTTCGAGCATGAGTCTGAGCGTCGTCGTCTTGCCCGAGCCCGCCGTTCCGAGGAGCGCGGTGACACGGCCCGCGCGCGCTTCGAAGGAGACGTCGTCGACGGACGGCGGAAGGTCCTTACGGGAATCGCTGGTCAGTCCGAAGGCCTGGATCACCCGCAGCAAGATAGCGCGTCATGTCCGGTTTTTTCGGGTATCACGCCTCGCAATCGGCAACCGTCGGCGTTACTCGGCTCCTTCCTCTCAATGGGCAACAGGATCGGTTCTGGGGGGCCCGGCATCCGACTTGGCGAACACGCCGGCTCACAGCGGCGACAGGCGGAAGGGGGTCAGACCTCCGGGCGCAGCATCGGCGGGTTGAGCAGGGTGGCTCCGCCGGCCCGGAAGAGCTGGGCCGGCCGGCCACCCTGGCGGGTGGTCGTCCCTCCGGTCGGCACGAGGAAGCCCGGGGTGCCCGTCACCTTGCGGTGGAAGTTGCGCGGGTCGAGGGCCACGCCCCACACCCCCTCGTAAACACGGCGCAGTTCACCGACGGTGAACTCGGGCGGACAGAACGCGGTCGCCAGCGAGGAGTACTCGATCTTCGAGCGGGCCCGTTCCACTCCGTCCGCGAGGATCTGGGCGTGATCGAAGGCCAGCGGCGCCACCGGCTCTCCGTCGCGGCCGTAGCCGCCCTGTTGCAGCAACTCGTCCACGGGCGCCCAACGGGCGTGCTCGGCATCGCCGCCCGCCCGAGGCGCGGGCAGGTCGGGAGCCAGGGCGAGGTGAGCGACGCTGACTACCCTCATCCGCGGGTCACGCTTGGGGTCGCCGTAGGTCGCGAGCTGCTCCAGGTGCGCGCCGTTGTCCTGGACCGGGGCGAACGGGTCGTGCACGCACAGTCCGGTCTCCTCGGCCAGCTCCCGTGCCGCCGCCTGCGCCAGGTCCTCGTCGGCCCGTACGAAGCCTCCGGGAAGTGCCCACCGGCCCTGGAACGGCGGCTCACCCCTGCGAACCGCCAGCGCGCACAGGGAATGGCGGCGCACGGTCAGCACGACCAGGTCCACGGTGACGGCGAAAGGCGGAAAGGCTGACGGGTCGTAGGGCATGCCGCGATCATAGTCGTCTGCCTGACGATAAGCACTCCCTTCGCCGGTCGCATCGATGGCTGATCCGCATCGGTCCTCCGCTCCCGTGCGAGCCCCGCGGGCGTTCGTTCACGGGTGCCTCTCGGTGGCGCCGCTCCCCCGGTCGGCACCCGGCCTGTCGGCGCCGCGGCGACGCGGACCACCTCGTCCCGAAGTGCGCGTACGCGGACGACCCGGCGCCCTGGAGGGACCCGGGCATGCGCCGTCGGTCCGCGAGGTCGCGGGGCGCGACCCGGCCGGGACGGATTCGCCCACGCGCGTCCGGCGGCAACGGCGGGACACGGGGTCCGGCCCGGCCGGCACAGCGCCGCCACCGGCTTCGCTCACTTCGTGCGGCACCGCGGCGCCCCTGTCGCCCACAGTGGCCGTGTCGCCCCTGGGGGCCGGTTCGTCCTGCGGGGTCTCGGCCACGACCGCTTCCGCGACGGCACCGGCGTCCGCGACCGTCGACCGTGCGCGTCCACGGCGCTCCGCGCGCAGGCAGCGCCGGACCGACTCGGGGTCCAGCCCCTCGTTGCAGGCCTGGTGCAGGAGGCGGGCGAAGAGGTAGTCGGGGTCCGCGCCCAGCGCCATGGCCAGGGCCTCCCGCGCCTCCAGCTGGTCCCCGGCCGACCAGGCCACCCAGCCGGCGAGGGTCAGGGGCGCCGCGGCGTGCTCCCCGTACGGGCCGACGCAACGGCGGGCGAGCGCCCGCCACAGCCGCAGTGCCGGCTCGGCCTCGTCACCCTCCATCCACTCCGCCGCACGGTCCCGTGTCGTACGGTCCTGGAGGCCCAGGATCAGCGATGCCGCTTCCTCGTGGTCGAGCAGTTGGTCGTCACGGAGGTCCGCACGGGCGGCACCGGGCACGAAGGGCGCCTCGGCGAACCGGGTCATGACGCGCTCGGCGAGTTTCAGGGTCTCCTCGGCCACCGACCCGCGCTCGGCCTCGTCGAGGATCCTGGGCACCAGGGACAGGCCGGCGGCGTCCAGGGCGATCTCCTGTTCCAGGGCCGCGGCGGTCTCCCAGGGCAGCAGCCTGGCCCGCAGCTCCTTCAGGCTGCCTCTGACCTGGATGCCGGCGTACGCCGCCGCGGCGGCCAGCACGGAGGTGCCGGGCAGTCCCATGGGCAGCCCTTCGTCGGGGCAGCATCCGTCGGTCGGGCAGCAGTACGACCAGAAGCGCCCGCCGGAGATGCACAGCGCCTCGATCACGGGGACGTCGAGGCGGCCGCATTCCGTACGCAGTTTCTGGGCCAGCGGCTCCAGCCGCCGCACGACGTCCCGGCCCGACTCGCCCGCCGCCGGCTCCTGGCAGAGGAAGGCCACCATCTGCCCAGGCTTGGCACCCCTGCGCTCGCTGCCCGTGATCAGGCCGTGGGCCAGCTGACGGGCGGCGAAGGGCCAGTCGTCCCTGCTGGCGGGAATGCCGAGCCGGGCACGGCCACCGAACCGGCCGCGCCCGCCCCGGTCGTTCAGCGCGACCAGGACGATGCTGTCCTCGGGGCGGTACCCGAGCAGATACGGCAGGGCGTCGGCAAGCTCGGCCGGGGTGCGGAGGGTGACCTGGTGTTCGGGGGCGGATCCGTCGTACGCGATGTCACCGTTTTCGAAGGATCCAGTGGTTTCGCTGTGATTCGTCATGTGCCGACGATCTCGCGGAATGCAAAAGTCCGCTTGACCCTGTGGACAACTCTGGACGAGGACACGTCAGCCCTGGCCCGCGCTCCGGCTCCGCCCCGCCGAACGCCGGCTCCCGACCGCCCCGGGCTTTCCCGGTTGTCAGTGCCGTCCTGTTGTATGGGACGCATGGAGCACACGAGCAACGCCGGCCTCCGGAAGGCGGCCGACGCGGTCCTCGCCCGCCTGGTCGCCGACGGCACGGGCACGGCCCGACTGCGCGAGGACCAGTGGAAGGCGATCGAGGCCCTGGTCGCCGACCGGCGCCGAGCCCTGGTCGTGCAGCGCACCGGCTGGGGCAAGTCCGCGGTCTATTTCGTGGCCACCTCCCTGCTCCGGGCCCGCGGAAGCGGCCCCACCGTGATCGTCTCCCCGCTGCTCGCCCTCATGCGCAACCAGGTCGAGGCCGCGGCGCGCGCCGGCATCCACGCCCGGACGATCAACTCGGCGAACACCGAGGAGTGGGACACCGTTCAGGGCGAGATCGCCGAAGGGGCGGTCGACGTCCTCCTGGTCAGCCCCGAGCGGCTCAACAACCCGGACTTCCGCGACCAGGTCCTGCCCAAGCTCGCCGCGGCGACGGGACTCCTCGTGGTGGACGAGGCGCACTGCATCTCCGACTGGGGCCACGACTTCCGCCCGGACTACCGGCGGCTGCGCACCATGCTCACCGAGCTCCCGCCCGGCGTCCCCGTCCTCGCCACCACCGCCACCGCCAACGCGCGCGTGACCGCGGACGTCGCGGAACAGCTGGGGACCGGCGACGCCTTCGACACCCTGGTGCTGCGTGGTCCGCTGGACCGGGAGAGCCTCAGCCTGAGCGTGCTGCGGCTGCCGGACGCCGCGCACCGGATGGCCTGGCTCGCCGACCACCTCGGCGAACTGCCGGGTTCCGGAATCGTCTACACGCTCACGGTGGCCGCGGCCGAGGAGGTCACCGCCTTCCTGCGGCAGCGCGGCCACACGGTCGCGTCCTACACGGGCAAGACGGAGAACGCCGACCGGCAGCAGGCCGAGGAGGATCTCCTCGCGAACAAGGTCAAGGCCCTGGTCGCCACCTCGGCGCTGGGCATGGGCTTCGACAAGCCCGACCTCGGCTTCGTCGTGCACCTCGGGTCGCCGTCCTCCCCCATCGCCTACTACCAGCAGGTGGGCCGCGCGGGCCGCGGCGTGGAGCACGCCGAGGTGCTCCTGCTTCCCGGGAAGGAGGACGAGGCGATCTGGGAGTACTTCGCGTCGCTCGCCTTCCCCTCCGAGGATCTGGTGCGCCGCACCCTCGACGTGCTCGCCCGCGCGGAGGGGCCGCTGTCGCTGCCCGCCCTGGAGCCCCTGGTCGAGCTGCGCCGTTCCCGGCTGGAGGCGATGCTCAAGGTGCTCGACGTGGACGGAGCGGTCAAGCGGGTCAAGGGCGGCTGGATCGCGACCGGCCGGCCGTGGACGTACGACGCGCAGCGGTACGAGTGGGTCGCGCGGCAGCGGGAGGCCGAGCAGCAGGCGATGCGCGAGTACGCGGCGTCGACGGGCTGCCGGATGGAGTTCCTGCAACGCCGGCTCGACGACGACAGCGCCAGGTCCTGCGGCCGCTGCGACAACTGCGCGGGCGCCCGCTTCACCGCGGACACCTCCACCGCGGCGGTGGACGCCGCGCGCGTGGACCTCGGCCGGGCCGGTGTGGAGGTGCAGCCGCGCCGTATGTGGCCGACGGGCCTGCCGGCGGTCGGCGTCGATCTCAGGGGGCGGATCCCGGCCAGTGAACAGGCCGCTGAGGGACGGGCTTTGGGACGTCTCTCGGACATCGGCTGGGGCAACCGGCTGCGGCCGATGCTCGCGCACCACGCACCCGACGTGCCCCTGCCGGAGGACGTGGCGCGTGCCGTGGTGGGTGTGCTGGCCGACTGGGCGAAAGGCCCCGGCGGCTGGGCCCCGGGCACGGTGGACGCGCGGCCGCGCCCGGTCGGCGTCGTCACCATGCCCTCTCGCACCCGGCCCCGGCTGATCCACTCCCTGGGCGCGCACATCGCGGAGGTCGGCCGCCTGCCGCTACTGGGCGGCGTGGAGTACACGCCGGACGCGCCGCGGGTGCCGCGTAGCAACAGCGCCCAGCGTCTGAAGGCGCTGGACGGGGCGCTGACCGTACCACCCGCCCTGGTCTCCGCCCTTGCCGCCAACCCCGGCCCGGTGCTGCTCGTGGACGACTTCACCGAGACCGGCTGGACCCTCGCGGTCGCCGCCCGTCTGCTGAGAAAGACCGGCACACAGGCGGTGATGCCGCTGGTCCTGGCGGTGCAGGGCTGATGGGACACGTCTGCGGCCCACGTGCACGACGCGGGCGGCCCCAGGAGTCGCGGGGCGAGCACCGGGTAGGGATATAAGCCATGGGCCGCCCGATAACGGCCGGTGCCCTCAATTGCTCGTTGCCGCATCCAAGTTCGACAGGAAGAATCGAAGTCCGCTCCCCGCACGGCTCAGCCGTTGGCCGGTAGGGCTCTCCTGCGGCGTGCGCTCCCCCGAATCCGATCCCGCCCGTTGTATGGGCGCGTAGCCGAAGGGAGGAACGTGACCTTCGGATTCGCTCCGTCCTCGGCGGCATCGTTGTCGACGTCCGCCACCTCCGTCCACCGTGTGCTCGAACCCGCGGAGTGGGCGGCCGCGGGCATCCCTCTGCTGCGCAATCCGCGGGAGGTCGTCAGCGGACTGCACGCCCGGCACCACCCCAGGCCCGCCACCGCCGTGGTCGCGGTCCTCGACCCCGACGAGCGGCTGCGGGCGAGCGCCTCCTTCGCCCACCGGCCGGTACCTGCCGACGGCTGGATGTTCCGCAACGCGCTGCTGGCGCAACTGCGCCAGGTCATCCCGCACGACCTGCGGCGCCGCACCCCGGTGCGCACCGCCGTACTGCTCTACTGCCGTGACGGAGACGCCCGTTGGACCGAGGAGGACGGTGCGTGGATGTGGGGGCTGCGTGACGCCTGCACGCTGCACGGGCTGCGCTGCGGGGCGTACATCACGCTGACCCGGGACGGCTGGCAGGTCCTCGGCGAGGGCCGCGGGGGCCGGCGGCCGCACGCGCACTCGGCACCCGAGCCCTTCGGCACCGCCGAGACTCCGTCCCCGCTGCCGCGCACCGGCGGCGCGGCCTCCGAGGTGCTGCGCCGCGCGGCGGCACGCTGACGGACGGCAAGCCCCCGTCGTACGCGTATGCCGGCGACCGAACCGGAGTGCGCACACCGAAGGCCCCGCCGCCAGTAGTACGGCGCGGCGGGCACGACGTTGCCTTCCCTCGGCCCCCGGACAGGCTCAGGACCGCCGGACGGGCTCAAGCCGCCGGACGGGCCGGACGCGGCTCAGACAGCCGCGCCCAGCACCGAGTTGATCTGCTGCGGGTCGCCGCAGACGACCAGCAGCGCACCGGCCTTGGTGAGTGCCAGGGCCAGGGCCTTGGCACCAGCGGCCTGGGGGCCGCCGTTGACCGCGACCACGACCACGGGGCGGGACGCGGCACGCGAGGCCACGGCGGCGTCCGCGTAGAACACGTCGTCGCGCGCGTCGTGCTGCGCCCAGTAGGACGCCTCACCGAAGGACAGTTCGTGCGCGGCCCACGGATGCGGCTCACCGGTGGTGATCAACAGTACGTCGCCGGGGGCACGGCCGGACTCCAGGAGCAGGTCGACCGCTTCCTCGGCGGCGTCGAGCGCGCCGTCGGCGGAAGCCGGGACCAGTTGGATCTGGGGGGTCGCCGAGGCGGCAGGGGCGGTCGGCCGCGACGGCCCGGGCTTGGCCGGGACCGACTCCCGCGACGCGCGCTGCGCCGGCGGCGCGGGCCTTGCGGGACCTGGACGACCGGGGCGCGGCGGAGCCGCGGGACGGGGGCCGGGAACGGGGCGGGGGGTCGGCGCGGTGCGGCCGGCGGACGGCGTGGCGCGGGGACCCTGGGCACTCTCGTGAATCTGAGGCTCCTCGGGAATGAGAGGCATGGGCTGATATTTATCAAACGTTGGTGCGGCTCGCGTGGGCGGGTGGCACATCGGGCCGAACGGAACGATCAGAAGTCGAAGCCGAGCTGACCCTCGACCTCCGGAACGCCTCCGTCTGCCCAGACGCGGACCTTCTTGAGGTGCCGCCACCGGGGCAGCGCATCAAGATACGCCCACGACAGCCGGTGGTACGGGGTGGGTCCCCGCTCCTCCAGCGCGGCCTTGTGCACGGGCGACGGATATCCGGCATTGGCCGCGAAGCCGAAGTCTGCATGCTCGATACCCAGTACGGCCATCATTTTGTCGCGGTGAACCTTGGCGATCACCGAAGCCGCCGCGACGGCCACGCACGACTGGTCGCCCTTGATGACCGTACGGACCCTCCAGGGGGCGCCGAGGTAATCGTGTTTCCCGTCGAGGATGACCGCGTCCGGGGGGATGGGCAGTCCTTCCAGGGCGCGCACGGCTGCGAGCCGCAGCGCCGCCGTCATCCCCAGGTTGTCGATCTCCTCCGGAGAGGCGTTCCCGAGGGCGTACGCGGTCACCCACGTCTGCAGTTCCGCGGCGAGTTCGGTGCGTCGCTTGACGGTCAGCAGTTTGGAGTCGGTGAGCCCCACGGGCGGCCGGCGCAGTCCGGTGACCGCGGCGCAGACGGTGACGGGGCCGGCCCAAGCGCCGCGCCCCACCTCGTCGACACCGGCAATGACCTTCGCTCCGGTCGTTGCCCTGAGAGAGCGCTCGACGGTGTGAGTGGGTGGTTCGTACGGCATGGCGCCCTTAGCGTACGCTGCCCGGATCCCGCTGCGACACCCCGGTTTCCCTCGAGAACCACGCCGCCCCGCGCCCGGACGGTCAGGGGTCGGTCAGGGGCGGTGGCGGAACCATCGGCCGGCTGGTCACCTCTTCGCGATCAGGGCCCGCTCCTTCGCTCGCGCACATTCCGTCTCGACACGTCATCGCGTTCCGGACGCCCTCGCGCGCAAGACTGTTCGCCGCGTCGGACCTCGCTTCTCCTGGTCGTATTCCAGGGGCGAAGACGTCCGGAAAAAGCTTGATGGTCGGCTCGACCGCCCTTTCGGAGATCACGCTTGGAAGCACTTCGCCCGCATCGGGTCGCATTCGTGAATCGACGTGCGAAGCGTGAAGCCGTGACGCACCGGGCGCTCGACCCTTGCGCCGACAACGGCCCGCGAAGCAGAGGTCACACGGACAACGGAACCCAGTCGGGCAGCGCCTCCGTGCGCCGCACCCACTCGGCGGGCGGGGCCCCGGGCTTCCCCGAAGCGAGCACTCCGCCCACGATGGCGCAGGTGGTGTCCACGTCGCCGCCGGCCCGGGCGGTCGCCCAGAAGGCGTCCTCGAAGTCGGCCAGAGACCGGGCGGCCGACCAGAGCGCGAAGGGCACCGTGTCGTGCGCCGTCGTGCGCCGTCCGCAGCCGAGGACCGCGGCGACGGTGGCCACGTCGCCGTAGTCAAGCATGTCGCGGGCGCGCCGCAGACCGGCGCCGACAGCGCTCCTGGCCGGTACGAGGTCGATGACGCCGCCGAGCAGTGCCTCCGCGCTCGGCGGTCCGCCGGGGGCGGCGGCCAGCGCGGCGGCCGCGGCCACGGCCATGGCGCCCACGACGGCCTCACGGTGCTGATGGGTGGGGTAGGCGGAGATCTCGGCCTGGTGGGTGGCCTGCTCCGGGTCGTCCGCGTACCAGGCGCCCAGGGGCGCCGTGCGCATCGCGGCGCCGCTCCCCCACGACCCGTGACCCTTGAACAGCGCAGGCGCCAGTGTGCGCCAGTCACCGCCCTCACTGATCCGCCGCAGCAGCCCGGCCGTCCCCGCGCCGTATCGGCGCTCCGGTGCGTGACGCCGGGCGAAGGACTGCGCCAGGGCGTCCTGGTCGACTCGGTGGTGGGCGGCCAGGACGGTGATGACGGAGCAGGCCATCTCGGTGTCGTCCGTCCATCGCCACGGGCCGGACGGCAGCTCGCGGCGCCTGAGCAGCGGATAGTTCACCGGAGCGAAGAACTGCGAGCCGAGCGCGTCCCCCACCGCGAGCCCGCGCACGCTGGCCAGGGCGCGCTCCAGGCGCACGCCCGGAGAGGAGTCAGGGGTCATCGCTCAGCCGCTCCGTCCAGTGATCCCGTACGATTCCGGCTCGCGCCACCGCTCGAACGGGCGGTCGAGCGTGTACTTGCCGTCGTCCCCGAGAACGAGCATCCGCATCTCGGCGTTCCCCGGGTTCGACAGGCACTCGAACTCCGCGACGGTCCAGTGGAACCAGCGCATGCAGAAGAGCCGCATCGCCAGGCCGTGGGTCACCAGGAGCACGTTGGGTGGGTGGTCGGGGTCCTCGAAGCTGCGGAAGAGGCTCTCCAGGAAGCCGCCGACCCGGTCGTAGACATCGGCTCCGGACTCGCCCTGGGCGAAGCGGTAGAAGAAGTGCCCGTAGGCGTCCCGGTAGGTCTTCTGGAGGCGTACGTCGTCGCAGTCCTGCCAGTTCCCCCAGTCCTGCTCGCGCAGCCGCGGCTCTTCGCGCACACGTATGAGGTCGGGGTCCAGGTGGAAGGCGTGGAGGGTCTCGTGGGTGCGCCGGTAGGGGGAGACGTAGACACTCACGCGTTCGCGTCCGAACAGTTCCCGCAGTTCCTTGCCGGTCTCCTCGGCCTGTCGCCGGCCCCGCTCGGTGAGCGCCAGCGCGTGGTCCGGCTCGCGCTCGTACACGGAGTCATCGACGTTGCCCGTTGACTCGCCGTGCCGGACAAGGATGATGCGCCGTGGTCGTGCCATGCCAGAACAGTAGATCGGGTCGGCGCCGATCGAGGAGCCGAGCGGGCCTCGCACGGCGCACATCACACAAATCGCACGTCACGCGCCGTACAAACCCGCGGACGACCGTCCGCCGTCAAACCGTCCAGGTGCTCTCGAGTTCCACGATGTCACCCGTGAGCGACGCTATGTCGGCCTCCGTCTGGGCGCGCAGCGCCAGGCGCTCCACGCGCTCCGTGCGGTACTTGCCGTGCTCGGCCGAGGACTGCCACATGGACAGCACGAGGAACTCGTTGCCGGGAGCCTCACCGAACAGCCCGCGCACCATGCCGGGCGATCCGGCCATCGCCGGGTTCCAGACCTTCTCCTGCATCAGCGTGAAGTGCTCGGTGCGCTCCTCGTGGACCTGGCAGAGGGCGACCCGCAGCAGATCGGCGTCCGCGAAGCGGGGTTCGAAGCCCGTCTTCACGTCGAACCGGTGGTCGAACAACCGGACCTGGGAGTCCTTGAAGGTGCCGGCCTGTGCCGCCGCCAGCCGGTCGTGGGAGCGGGCCATGAAGGAGTCGTAGAAGGCACGGCTCTCCCAGAAGGCGAAGATGTGCGCGACACCCGGCCGTACCCGGCTCCAACCGCCCCCCTGTCCCCGAAACCCCGGCTCCCCCAGAAGCCCCGCCCACTTCCGCTGCCCCCGCTCGAAGCCCCGGCGGTCCACCACGGTGCAGCGAATCCACTTGACCAGCACCGCGCCATGGTAAGGCCCTGGGACGTGGCCTCGGTCACTCCCGTGGGGACAGCGCCCGCGCGAGCGCCCCCGCGCGCGCGTGGCACGATGGACAACAAGCGCCCGGGGAAGGGAAGTTGAGGCAGAGTGGCGCACGGGGTCGGTCAAGGGGAGTCAGATGAGCGGATTCAGCAAGGGGATCGGCAAGGTCGAGGTCGCGGTCAAGTGGGATCCCAGTCCCGCGGGACAGCCACCCACTGATCTGGATCTGGTCGCCGCGACCTACAGGGCCGGCGACCCGCATGGCGATCCGGCCCATGTGGTGCACTTCGACAGCCGCTCCCCCGACGGCACCATCTATCTCAACCGGGACAGCAGGGACGGCCAGGGCTTCGGGTGGGACGAGGTCATGACGCTGGAACTCGACCGGCTCGGCGAAGGCTACGCGCGCGTGGTGGTCGGCGTCGTCATCCAGCAGCGTCCGGCGCATCGCACCTTCGCCGCGGTGCTCGCTCCGGGAATGCGCGTCCGTGAGGGGTACACCGTCCTCGCCGAGGACGACTTCGGCGGCGTGCTCGGCGCGACGGCGGCCACGGTCGCGGAGTTCGCGCGGAACGAGGCGGGCAACTGGGAGTTCCACCCCGGCGTCCACGGCTTCGAGGACGACCCGGAGACGTTCACACGCAGCATGGGCCGGGCCCGCCCGTCGTAGCCGATACGCGTAAGGGGCGCGGCCCAAGGCCGACGCCCCTTACTTCACGGCGTACCCGTCAGGTCAGCTGCAACCGCTGGTCGAGCCGCAGCCCTCGCAGATGTAGCAGGAGCCGGCCCGCTGCATCTTAGTACCACAGGAGAAGCACAGCGGGGCGTCGGCCTGGATGCCCAGCTGCATCTCCACCAGTTCGGCACTGGTGTGCGCCTGCCTGGGGGCGGGCTTGGCCGCCTCGACCTCGGCCTTCGGCGTGGCGACCGCCTTCAGGTCGGTCTGCCGGGGCGCAGACTGGGCCAGGCCCTCCACGTCGACCTCGTCGTCGGTCGGCTCGTAGGAGCCGGTCTCGAGGTGGCGCTGACGCTCCTCGGCGGAGTGGATGCCAAGCGCGGAGCGCGTCTCGAAGGGCAGGAAGTCCAGCGCCAGGCGGCGGAAGATGTAGTCGACGATCGACTGCGCCATCCGCACGTCCGGGTCGTCGGTCATACCGGCCGGCTCGAAGCGCATGTTGGTGAACTTCGAGACGTACGTCTCCAGCGGCACGCCGTACTGAAGGCCCACCGACACGGCGATCGAGAAGGCGTCCATCATTCCCGCGAGGGTCGATCCCTGCTTGGACATCTTCAGGAAGACCTCGCCGAGACCGTCGTCCGGGTAGGAATTGGCGGTCATGTAGCCCTCGGCGCCGCCGACCGTGAAGGAGGTGGTGATACCGGGCCGGCCCTTGGGCAGGCGCTTGCGGACCGGGCGGTACTCGACGACCTTCTCGACCGCGCTGCGGATCGTGCCCTCGGCCTTCTCGGCGATCTCGGCCTTCTCCTCCTCCTTCTTCTTGGCGGAGAGCGGCTGGCCGACCTTGCAGTTGTCGCGGTAGATGGCGAGCGCCTTGACGCCCAGCTTCCACGCCTCGAAGTAGATCTCCTCGACCTCCTCGACGGTCGCCGACTCCGGCATGTTGACCGTCTTGGAGATGGCGCCGGAGATCCACGGCTGGATCGCGGCCATCATGCGGACGTGGCCCATCGGGGAGATGGCGCGCTCGCCCATGGCGCAGTCGAACACCTCGTAGTGCTCGTGCTTGAGGCTGGGGGCGTCGATCACGTTGCCGTGCTCGGCGATGTGGGCGACGATCGCCTCGATCTGCTCCTCCTGGTAGCCCAGGCGGCGCAGGGCCTGCGGGACGGTGCCGTTGACGATCTGCATCGAGCCGCCGCCGACCAGCTTCTTGAACTTGACCAGCGCGAGGTCGGGCTCGACACCCGTGGTGTCGCAGGACATGGCCAGGCCGATGGTGCCGGTGGGCGCGAGGACGGACGCCTGGGAGTTGCGGAAGCCGTTCTTCTCGCCGAGCCGCAGCACGTCCTGCCAGGCCTCCGTGGCGGCGGCCCAGACCGGCGTGTCCAGGTCGTCCATGCGGACGGCCGTGGCGTTGGCGTCGGAGTGCTGCTTCATCACCCGAAGGTGCGGCTGGGAGTTGCGGGCGTAGCCGTCGTACGGGCCGACGACCGCGGCGAGCTCGGCGGAGCGCTTGTAGGCGGTACCGGTCATCAGGGAGGTGATGGCACCGGCGAGGGCACGACCGCCGTCGGAGTCGTAGGCGTGGCCCGTCGCCATCAGCAGCGCGCCGAGGTTGGCGTAGCCGATGCCGAGCTGGCGGTACGCGCGCGTGTTCTCGCCGATCTTCTGGGTCGGGAAGTCCGCGAAGCAGATGGAGATGTCCATCGCCGTGATGACCAGCTCGACGACCTGGGCGAAGCGCTCGACGTCGAAGGACTGGTTGCCCTTGCCGTTGTCCTTGAGGAACTTCATCAGGTTCAGCGAGGCGAGGTTGCAGGACGTGTTGTCCAGGTGCATGTACTCGCTGCAGGGGTTCGAGCCGTTGATGCGGCCGGACTCCGGGCAGGTGTGCCAGTGGTTGATCGTGTCGTCGTACTGGATGCCCGGGTCGGCGCAGGCCCAGGCGGCCTCGGCCATCTTCCGGAACAGGTCCTTGGCGTCGACCTGCTCGATGACCTCGCCGGTCATCCGCGCGCGCAGGCCGAACGTTCCGCCCTGCTCGACCGCCTTCATGAACGCGTCGTTCACGCGGACCGAGTTGTTGGCGTTCTGGTACTGGACGGAGGTGATGTCCTCGCCGCCGAGGTCCATGTCGAACCCCGCGTCGCGCAGGGCGCGGATCTTCTCCTCCTCCTTGACCTTGGTCTCGATGAAGTCCTCGATGTCGGGGTGGTCGACGTCG
Organism: Streptomyces sp. NPDC001292; assembly: GCF_042896465.1. Lineage (NCBI taxonomy): Bacteria > Bacillati > Actinomycetota > Actinomycetes > Kitasatosporales > Streptomycetaceae > Streptomyces > Streptomyces sp. NPDC001292. The sequence continues at coordinate 69,039 of NZ_JBIAXG010000002.1, read as the reverse complement.
AGGATGACCATCTTGGCCGCGCGGCGGGTGGCACCGCCGGACTTGATGGTGCCGGCGGAGGCGTCGGCACCCCGCATGAAGGAGACCGGCCCGGAGGCGTTGCCGCCGGAGGAGAGCAGCTCCTTGGAGGAGCGGATGCGGGAGAGGTTCAGGCCGGCGCCGGAGCCGCCCTTGAAGATCATGCCCTCTTCCTTGTACCAGTCGAGGATCGACTCCATGGAGTCGTCGACGGACAGGATGAAGCAGGCGGAGACCTGCTGTGGCTGCTTGGTGCCGACGTTGAACCAGACGGGGCTGTTGAAGCTGAAGATCTGGTGCAGGAGGGCGTAGGCCAGCTCGTGCTCGAAGATCTCGGCGTCGGCGGGCGAGGCGAAGTACTTGTTGTCCTCGCCGGCCTTCCGGTACGTCTTCACGATGCGGTCGATCAGCTGCTTGAGGCTGGTCTCGCGCTGCGGGGTGCCGACGGCACCGCGGAAGTACTTGCTGGTGACGATGTTGACCGCGTTCACCGACCAGAAGTCGGGGAACTCGACGCCACGCTGCTCGAAGTTGACCGAGCCGTCGCGCCAGTTGGTCATGACGACGTCACGGCGCTCCCAGGCCACCTCGTCGTACGGGTGCACGCCGGGGGTGGTGTGGATGCGCTCGATACGCAGCCCCTTGCTGGCCTTGGCGCCCTTGGCTCGGGAACCTCGTGCCGGACCGCTCGCCGTCTCTGTCATGCCGCCTCCCTGTACGGGCGTAAACGCCCTGAAGTGCCCCTGTGTTCCGGAGCACGGTGTTCTGTCTGGTGCCGCGGGCACCCTCGCTGCCACCCGCGACCGGTTTTCCTCACCGCCGCTGAGCCGGATCCGGACGCGGCGTCCGGACCGGCCCGCTGCTCAGTCGGCGGCGCCTGCGGGCAGGGGGACCTCAGCCGTCCCACCGCGCCCGCGGCCGTCTTCCTGGCCCCCCGCACCAGCGCCGTCGCCGTCCTGCGCGGCGGGGTGCCCCGTTCCCTCCCTGAGCTCCGCGACGGCGGACTCGAAGTCCTCGAGCGAGTCGAACGCCCGGTAGACGGACGCGAACCGCAGATAGGCGACGAGATCGAGCTCCTTCAGGGGGCCGAGTATGGCGAGCCCCACGTCATGAGCGGCCACCTCGGCGCTCCCGCTGGCGCGCACCGCCTCCTCGACCCGCTGGCCCAGCTGGGCGAGCGCGTCCTCGGTGACGGGCCGTCCCTGGCATGCCTTGCGCACACCGTTGATGACCTTGATCCGACTGAAGGGCTCGGTGACTCCGGACCGCTTGACCACCATGAGCGAGCACGTCTCCACTGTCGTGAACCGACGGGAGCAGTCAGGGCACTGGCGGCGCCTGCGGATGGACGTGCCGTCGTCCGTCGTACGACTGTCGACCACGCGGCTGTCGGGGTGCCTGCAGAAGGGGCAGTGCATGGACTCCAACCCTCCTCACAGCAGACTCAATAGCCTCACCAAGCCCATGGGCCCCGCGAAGCAGGCACAAGCATAAGCGATGAACATCGGCCCGAAGACCGGGGGGAACACAATCTGTGGGCTGCCATAGCCATCCAACCACTACATGTGGGGATTGACTCCATACGGGCAGAAGAAGCGCGCGTGTCGCACGGATACCGCCGCGCACCCTGCGCCGGAGCCGCCACGGGCAACACGCCGGTGGCGCCCGCGCCCGCCGGGGAGCTTACGGAGATACCGTGAGCGCCGCACGGAGGACGCGTGGGACTCCCGGGCAGACAGTAGGCGGCGCCCGGTTGACGGGACACCGGATGGCAGACTGGGACGGCACCCCACGAGGTCGCCATCCCGGCGGTGAAGAGTACAGCAATGAGCCCTTTTGCCTGCCGGGCGCCGCGTTGCCCATACATTCAGAAACGTGATCAAGTCCGGCAGTCGGCGTTTTTTCACTCGAACGTGTGTTTGGCGCAACCTTTCGAAAGCAACTACCGTTGTGCCGGAGGGAGACCATCGAGAGGGGCCGACGTGACCACCACCGCAGACAGTGCCACCATCACTGCCCAGGACCGCTCCCAGGGCCGACTCGAGCCGGTGCATGCGATGAACGAAGCCACGAATCCCGAGGGGCACAAGCGCTCCTTGCCGGGCCGACCTCCGGGCATCCGAGCGGACAGTTCGGGCCTCACCGACCGTCAGCGCCGAGTGATCGAGGTCATCAGGGACTCCGTGCAACGGCGCGGCTACCCGCCGTCCATGCGGGAGATCGGGCAGGCGGTCGGCCTCTCCAGCACCTCCTCGGTCGCACACCAGCTGATGGCGCTCGAGCGCAAGGGTTTCCTGCGGCGTGATCCGCACCGTCCGCGTGCTTACGAGGTCCGCGGCTCGGACCAGGCCACCACGTTGCAGCCGACGGACACGGTCGGCAAGCCGGCCGCGTCGTACGTCCCTCTGGTCGGCCGGATCGCGGCCGGTGGTCCCATCCTCGCCGAGGAGTCGGTCGAGGACGTCTTCCCCCTCCCCCGGCAGCTGGTCGGTGACGGAGAGCTGTTCGTCCTCAAGGTCGTCGGTGACTCGATGATCGAGGCCGCGATCTGCGACGGCGACTGGGTCACCGTCCGCCGTCAGCAGGTCGCCGAGAACGGCGACATCGTGGCCGCGATGATCGACGGCGAGGCCACCGTCAAGCGCTTCAAGCGCGAGGACGGCCACGTCTGGCTCCTCCCGCACAACGCGGCGTACGAGCCGATCCCGGGCGACGACGCGACCATCCTCGGCAAGGTGGTGGCGGTGCTGCGGCGCGTGTGAGAACCGCGTCGGGCGGGCTCGCCCACCTGCCCCCTTGATCGGGCCCCGGGACCTCTGCGCCGGTTCCGGGGCTCTGTGCTGTGCATCGCCCCCGTACCAAGCGGCCCCGGCCACCGCGCTTCGGATCGCGGGGTAGCCTGACCGGCGCCGGTCAGGCTACCCGGCGATCACTTCCCCTCCTGCTCGGCCACCGCGTTGATGGCCGCCAGCGACTTGCGCACCTGGTTGCGGTTCGTGGTGTACCAGAAGTCGGGCAGCGACGCCTTCAGATAGCCGCCGTACCGGGCCGTCGCCAGACGCGGATCCAGGACAGCGACCACGCCCCGGTCACCCGAGGCCCGTACAAGACGTCCGGCGCCCTGGGCCATGAGGAGCGCCGCGTGGGTGGCGGCCACCGCCATGAAGCCGTTGCCACCGGCGTCCTCCACGGCCTTCTGGCGGGCACTCATCACCGGGTCGTCGGGGCGCGGGAACGGGATCTTGTCCATGACGACCAGCTGGCAGCTGGGCCCGGGGACGTCCACGCCCTGCCAGAGCGACAACGTGCCGAAGAGGCAGGTCTTCGGGTCCGCAGCGAAGTTCTTGATCAGTTCGCCCAGCGTCTCTTCGCCCTGGAGCAGGATCGGGAACTCGGGGGTGCGGCTGCGCAGCTCCTCCGCGGCCATCTGGGCCGCCCGCATGGAGGAGAACAGGCCGAGCGTCCGTCCGCCCGCCGCCTGGATCAGCTCCGACAGCTCGTCGAGCATGTCGCCCCGGTCACCGTCCCGCGCGGGACGCGTCAGGTGCGTGGCGATGTACAGGATGCCCTGCTTGCGATAGTCGAAGGGCGAGCCGACGTCGACGCCCTTCCACGGCGGCACGTCGTCGCCCTCGGTGCCCTCCGGCGCGAGACCGAGGGAGGCGCCGACGCCGTTGAAGTCGCCGCCGAGTTTGAGGGTCGCGGAGGTCAGGACGACGGAGCGGTCCGCGAAGAGCTTCTCCCGCAGCAGGCCCGACACGGACATGGGGGCGACGCGCAGCGAGGCGCCGAAGCGGTCGTGGCGCTCGTACCAGACGACGTCCCACTCGGAACCGTTGGTGATGCGCTCCGCCACGTCGTGCACGTTCTCCACCGAGGCCAGTGCCTGTTTGCGGACGGCGTCCTCGTCCTGGACCGACCGGTCACGGGTCGCGCCGAGCGCGGAGATGACGTTGCGCGAGGCGTCCCGCAGTGCCAGCAGCACATAGCCGAGGTCCTCGGGGATCTCCTCCAGGCGGCCGGGCAGGGCGAGCTCCATCAGGCGCTCGAAGCCCTCGGCGGCGGTCTGCAGCTGATCGGCGGCCTTCTCGTTCACCAGCTTGGCAGCACGGCGTACGGCGCGGTTGACCTGTCCGGGGGTGAGCTCACCGGTGGCGACGCCCGTGACTCGTGAGACGAGTTCGTGTGCCTCGTCGACGATGAGCACCTCGTGCTGCGGGAGGACCGGCGCGCCCTCGATGGCGTCGATCGCGAGCAGCGCGTGGTTGGTGACCACGACCTCGGCGAGCTTGGCGTGCTCACGGGCCATCTCGGCGAAGCATTCGGCGCCGTAGGCACACTTGGAGGCGCCCAGGCACTCGCGCGACGAGACCGACACCTGCGCCCAGGCCCGGTCGGACACTCCGGGTGCGAGGTCGTCGCGGTCGCCGGACTCGGTCTCGTCGGCCCAGTCGCGCAGCCGCAGCAGATCCTGGCCCAGCTTGCTGGTGGGCGCGGCCGCCTCGAACTGGTCGAACAGGCCCTCCTCCTCGTCCTGCGGCATGCCCTCGTGCAGGCGGTGCAGGCACAGATAGTTCGACCGGCCCTTGAGCATGGCGAACTCCGGGCGGCGGCGCAGCAGCGGGTGCAGGGCGTCGACCGTACGCGGCAGGTCCCGCTCGACGAGCTGGCGCTGGAGGGCGAGGGTGGCGGTGGCCACGACCACTCTCTCCCCGTGGGCGAGGGCGGGCACGAGGTAGCCGAGGGACTTTCCGGTGCCGGTGCCGGCCTGGACCAGCAGATGCGAGCCGTCGTCGATCGCGTCCGCGACGGCTTGGGCCATGGTCACCTGGCCGGGGCGCTCCGTACCTCCGACGGCGGCGACGGCGGCATGCAGGAGTTCGGGGAGGGAGGGCTTCGTCATAGCGCGACCACCCTACGGCTCGGGACTGACAATCGGGCGATCAAGGCGGGGACCGGTGGCTCGATGTCTCTCACTCGGATCCGGCTGGGTGGGAACCGGATCTGGCCGAACGGTGTACCAAAAGTGATGACACTGTGGCTCGCTGTCACAGCAGATCACGCAGGGACCGGTCGCGGATCACGAGGGCGGCCCGCTTTGCGGGCAGGTCGACCTCTGCGGCGAACCGGAAACCGGCGCTCAGAAAAGCGGCCAGGGAGGGTGCGTTGCGAAGGTCGGGTTCCGCAAGGACGCGGGCACATGTGCGACGTCGGTCGAGTACCAGGTCGGCCACGGCTCTGAGCAGGGTGCTGCCGAGCCCCCGGCCACGGTCGGCGACGCCGCCGATGAGGAGATGGATACCGGTGTCGTGCGGCCGGGCCGGGTAGTACCGGGCCAGCGGATCGAGGTCGGCCCGGTAGATCTCCCAGTAGCTCATCGGCGTGCCCTCGAGCAGGCCGAGGCAGGGGACGCTGCGACCGTCGCCGTCGAGTTGCGCGATCAGATGGGTCTCGGTCACCTCCTGCGGCCCGGCCAGCTGCCAGAACTCCGCGACGGCGGGGTCGTTCATCCAGCGGCTGATCAGCGGCAGGTCCCGCTCGAGCCGGACGGGAACCAGCTGGAAGGCGCCGACAGGTGTGAGGGTGGGGCCCCAGTCACCCAAGCCGTCGAGCAGGTCGGCCATGGCCGGGGTGTCCGTCCCGGTCGTCGTCCCGAAGCGCGCGACGAAGTCGTCCGGCAGGCGCATGTGGAGCGTGTCCTCTCCGTCTGCACCCGCCTCGGTCGGACGGGGGTGCGGAGGGGTTTTCGGCGCTTGCCCGGTGGCGGCGCCGGCATCGGTGGGAGGCATGGCGCGCTCCTCTCGGAAGACGGGTTTGCGGGAGTCGGAGTGGGTCAGAGGTAGAGGGGGTTGGCGATGGTGACGTAGACGGACTGGGTGTCGACCGGGCCGACGAGTTCGTCGAGGCCGTGCAGCCGGGTCAGCAGGTTGGCCTTGCAGCGCAGGACCGGGGAGTCGAGCAGACGGGCCGGCAGGGTGGAGCGCATGCGGGCGGGGCCCGAGGCCGCGTCGGCCAGGAAGCGGCGGAAGGCGGCCAGCAGCAACCGCTCGTCGGCGAGCCGTTGGGAGCCGAAGGCGCCGATGAGACCGAACACGTTGTTGACGGCGAGGTAGTAGGCGAAGCGTTCGTCGGTGACGTCGTCGGAGACGAAGGTGTCGCTGTGCTCGCCGATGCCGGGCAGCCGGGCGTCGAGCTCCGCATGCCGGGAGACGCGGAAGTAGTAGCCCTGGTTGTCGCGGTAGCGACCGCCCGCGGGCCAGCCTTCGTCGTCCAGCAGGAGCAGCGTGTTCTGCTGATGCGCCTCCAGGGCGACTCCGGCCTCGCCGTCCAGCCACAGCACGGGGCGGACCACCTGCTCGAGGTAGCGCAGGAACCACTCGGTGGCGACGGCTCTCGGCGGGCGCCCGGTGCGGACGGCGAGGCTGGTGACGACCTCGGCCAGACGGGAACGCAGAGAGAGGGGGGCGCCGGCCCGGGGGTAAGGCCGGGGTGCCACGAGTGCCGCGATGCAGGAGACGTCGTCCCACGGGTTGAACGGGTTGTGCCGGATCATCACGTCCAGACCCGGCACGGGTGCCCCGTCCTGGTCGTCCACGGCCAGCCAGGCCGGGTCGCGAACGATGTCGAAGCCGGGGTGCGCCGCGCGCCACTGCTGGGAGAGGCCGCTGCGCAGCAGCCGGTGGACCTCTACACCCCGGTGCAGTTCCTTGCGGAGGTTCTCGCGACGGGAGTTGGTGATGTGCAGGCCCAGTGACAGCTTGAGCATGGCGGCCGCGCCGGTGCGGTGGACGGTGCGTACGGAGGAGGTGGGGTGCCAGGGCGGCCCGTAGGGACCCAGGTCGCGCAGCAGTCCCGCGTCGAGCAGGGCCACCGTGCCCGCGCGGTGGCGCACCTCGCGCAACTGCCACGGGTGCAGCGGCAGGGCGATGTATCCGTCGGGCAGGGGCAGCCCCGCTCCGGCGAGCCGGGCGCTCAGCAGGTCGGCGGGTACGGTCCGGCCGCGTTCGGTCCAGGCCGAGTCGGTGGCGAGTACGGAGCGGGCGACCGCCATCCAGTGCAACGGGAAGGAGCCTCGCATTTCGGGCGAGTAGTGGCGGACTTCGGCTTCCGACAGGCCCTCGCGGCTCTTGGGGGTCGGGTGCAGCGGGTGTCCGAGCAGGAGGGCCTGCTCGGCGGAGAGGAAGCGGTCGGTTCCGTCGGTGGGACGGTGCCGGCGGTCGCGCAGAAAGAGGGTGGTGCCACGAACGGAGTCGGCGACACGGGCGACGAGGTCGAGGGCGGCGGTGTCGGAAGGCTCGGCCGAAGTCCGGTTCGGAGACGGGTCGGTGGCCGTCGACGCCTGCGAGGCCCTGGGGGCACGGTTCCTGGTGCGGGCTTCTCGCACGAGCAGGGTCGCGACCGTGACGGCGTCGGCCGGCGCGGCGTCCTCCGGGGCGTCGGCCAGGTACGGAAGGCCGAAGCGGTGCCAGCCCGTCGGGGACCAGTGGTGAATCGGGACGAGCAGGGCCGTCCCGCTGGCTCGGAGGGGGATGCGGAGGGTGCCGTAGCCGGGAGCGGCGGTGCCGGTCTCGCGCACCCAGCAGCGCAGAAGGTTCTCCACGGCCGAGACCTGGGCGGCGGTGTGCGGGTCGGGGTGTTCCAGGGGGTCGGTGGCCGTGCCTTCGGGCCGCAGGGCGGCCGAAGTCCTTCTCGGCTGACGGGGGACCGTCGCGGCCGGGTTGTGAGTGTGGGAGCGGCCGTGGGGGGTGGGGGTGAGGTTCAAGACGGCTCCTCAGGGTGACGTTCGGGTCGACGCGTCCGGCAGTTGACGGGCCGGCCGGGCGACGGTGGGGCGATACGGACCAAGCGGTGAGGGCTTGGAGGGAGTGAGGACCTGGAGGTTTCGGAGGGTGCCGGTGGGGCTGCTGGGCGGCGGGGCGGGGCGGTCGCCTTCGGCGGTCCGTCCAGTCCCGGGGTTCAGGGTTCGGCGGGGCGGGCGACGGGTGCCGGACGAGCCGCTCGGCTCATTCGTCCGACTCCGGCACTGATGGCTCGGTCCGGTCGGCCGAGCGGGGCCGGCGTCGGCTCGGACGGCTCGCCCCCAGGGGTGCCCGCCGATGGCCGCGGGCGTGGGAGCTACCCCGCGCCTTCCGAGCGGCCGGTGGGTCGCGGCTGTCTCCGCGGGGTCCGGTGCTCCTGGCCGTCTCGGCCGGTCTGGCTCCGGGCCGCCGCCTCGACCGCTTCGGCCAGGCGGCCGAGCACCGCGGCGGCCTGCTCGTCGGTGATCGTCAGCGGGGGAAGGAGCCGTACGACGCTCGCGTGGCGGCCGCCGAGTTCGACGATCAAGCCCCGCCGCAGGCATTCCCGTTGGACGGCGGCGGCGAGTTCCGGTGCGGCGGGACGGGGCTCTCGGACGCGGGGCAACGTCGGCCCGGCAGCCGGGCTGTCATCGACACCGCCAGCCACGCCGACGCCGGCGCCCGTGACGCCGGCGGGGCCGTCCCAACCGCCGCCCCTCGAAAAGGGCAGCTCTCGGCCTCCGCCGCGGCCCAGTCCCTCGTCCCCCGAAGCCCCGGCGCTCCCGACCCTGGGTTGCGCCCCTGCCATGGCATCGCCCAGCACCGTCACCGTCGTCCCACCTGCCGCCACTGCCCCGAAGCTCCCCGGAGTCCCCGCCGTCCCCGCGCCGGTTCCTCTCAGGCCAGCCCCCGCCCGACCCCCACCGTCCCTCTCCGGTTCACCCTCCGGGTTCACCAGCTCGAGGCCGATCATCAGCCCCCGTCCCCGCACATCACCCACGCAGGGGAAGTGGCCGGCCAGGTCGCGGAGTTGGGTCAGCATGTGGAAACCGAGGGAGGCCGCGCGTTCGGCGAGGCGGTTCTCCCGGACATGGGCCAGGGTGGCCGTGCCCGCGGCCATGGCGAGCTGGTTGCCGCGGAACGTTCCCGCGTGGGCGCCGGGTTCCCAGACGTCGAGGTCGTCGCGGTAGACCACGACGGCCAGCGGAAGGCTGCCGCCGATGGCCTTGGACAGCACCATCACGTCCGGTGTCACACCGCTGTGCTCCACCGCCCAGAAGGTGCCCGTGCGGCCCACTCCCGTCTGGATCTCATCGGCGATCAGTGGCACGGACCGGTCCTCGGTGATCCGGCGCATGCGCCGCATCCATTCGTCCGGGGCGGGGATCATCCCGCTCTCGCCCTGGACGGGTTCGAGGATCATCCCGGCGGGCAGCGGTACGCCCGACTTCGGGTCGTCCAGGACGGACTCGGTCCAGCGGGCGGCGAGTTCGGCCCCGCGTGCGCCGCCGACGCCGACGCCGAAGGGGCAGCGGTAGTCCTGCGGGTAGGACAGGTGCGCGACCCGTACGTCGGTGGCGTGACCCGAGGCGGCGAGCGCTCCCTCGGTCATTCCGTCGTAGGCGCCGGAGAAGGCCACGATTCCGGTGCGGCCGGTGGCGGCCCGAACGAGCTTGAAGGCGGCCTCCACCGCGTCCGTGCCGGCCGGGCCGCAGAACTGCACGCGCGCCCGGTCGGCGAGTCCGGGCGGCAGGGTGCGGAACAGCTCGGTGACGAAGGCGTCCTTGACGGGTGTGGCGAGATCGAGGGCGTGCAGGGGCGCGCCCGAGTCGAGGACCTTGCGGATGGCCTCCAGGACCACGGGGTGGTTGTGGCCGAGGGCGAGGGTGCCCGCGCCCGAGAGGCAGTCAAGATAGCGGCGGCCGTCCGCGCCCTCGATGGTGAGCCCGCGGGCCCGGACGGGCACGATCGGCAGGGCGCGCGCGTAGGTGCGCGCCGCCGACTCGCGCACCGCCTGCCGCCGCAGGATCGCCTTGAGCGAGGCGCGCGCCCCCGTGCACGCGCAGCCTCCGGGCGCAGACTCCGTCACGGTCACGGCTTCTTGTCCTCCCGCTGTCCCAGGGCGTCGCCTGCCACTGACGCAAGGCGCCGGCCTCTCGCTGCCGCGGCGGGTCGCTGCCCGCGGCACGGGGTCCCGGACGCAGACATCAGGACCCTCACCGCTACAACCCCGGACGGTCCGCACGGTTACGGGTGCGCTCAAGATCCTCGCCACCATGGAACGTTGCGGGTCGGCGCCCTGGGCCGGACGTGGCGAGAGTGACTCACGTCGGTCTCACATCGGACAATGGGGATCGCAGGGAAAGCCGGCGGAGCGGGGTGCGGGTAATGGGCGACGAAACACCTGCCGTGGCAAACCTGACCACGGGTGCCCTGGCCCGCCGCCTGGGCGTCTCCCCGACCACCCTGCGCTCCTGGGACCGCCGCTATGGTCTGGGGCCCGCCGTGCGGGCGCAGGGACGGCATCGCCGCTGGAGTCCCCAGGACGTCGCCATGGTGGAGGAGATGTGCCGGCTGACGGCGGCGGGCGCGCCACCCGCCGAGGCCGCCCGGGTGACCCGCCTCAGGCACGGCCCGGCGGGACGAGCCGAACCGTCCGCCGCCGAGACCTCCGCCCAGCCTGCGCCCCCGCCCGAGGCAGGGGAGCCGACCCGCCGCGGGGGCGCAGGCAGCGGGCTGCCGCTGGGCGACGTGCGGCAGGAGTGCCGGGGCCTGGCCCGCGCCGCGGTGCGCCTGGACTCGCCGGAGCTGGAGAGCCGGCTGCTGGAGGCGGTCAGGCGGTACGGGCTGACGGTGGCGTGGGAGGAGGTGATGGTGCCGACCCTGCACGCGGTGGGCCGCAAGTGGGAGTCGTCCGGCGACCGGTACGTGGAGGTGGAGCACCTGCTGTCCTGGCAGGTGTCGAGCGCACTGCGCAGCATTCCGCTGCTGCTGCCGCGCGCCGCGGCGCGGGTTGACGCTCCGCCGGTGGTGCTGGCCTGCGCGCCCGGTGAGCAGCACTCCCTCCCCCTCGAGGCGCTGAACGCGGCGCTGGGCGAGCGCGGGGTGCCGACCCGGATGCTGGGCGCCGCGGTGCCGGTGGAGGCCCTGCTGGCCTGTGTCCGGCGCACCGGTCCGACCGCCGTGGTCCTGTGGTCGCAGGCCCGCTCCACCGCGTCGGTGCCGCTGGCCCGGTACGTCGCGGCTCTGGAATGGGGGGCGCCGGGGGCGCGCAGGCGGCCTGCCATCCTGCCCGCCGGTCCGGGCTGGGAGCGGCGGGCCTGCGGGGGCTTCACGCGCTGCGTCGGCCTGCGGGACGGGACCCTGAGCCGCCTCTGCGGTGACGACGGTGCCGTGGCGCACGCCCCACGGGCGCGCTGAGGGGCAGGACTCGGACGAACTGCCAGACCGGACAGCCCGTGGCGAAACCGTTGCCCGTAGCGAAACCGTTGCCGTTCCGTCGGCGGTCCCCCACGCCGAGCGCATAGTGTGTGGTGCCGTTCGCGCACACCGTGAGATCAGAGTGAAGTGGGCCTGAGTTCAGGGTGAGAATGCGGCGGCAAGGAGCAAGTCCGTTCACAGCAGGGGGAGTCAGAGCATGCGACCCATACGCCCGTTCTTCACCGCTCGTCGAGGAGGGGGCGCCCGCCGCACAACCTCACCCACACTGACCGCCGTTACCTTGGCCTCGGTGCTCACGCTCTTCGCCACCGGCTGCGACTCGGGCGACAGCGAGGCCGACAACCGGCCCTCCGCCGCCGCGACCGCCGACGGCACGGGCACAACCGGCGACGGAAAGATCAAGATCCCGGACGACCTCAGGAAGAAGCTCGAGGAACACGGGATCGACATCGACAAGTGGAAGAACGGCGCCTGGAAGGACTGGAACGAGGACGACTGGCTCCGTGAGGCGAAGGACTTCGTCAACCCGATCATCAAGGACCTGTGGGATCCCGACCGGATGCGCCGTGCCAAGGACCCGGACAAGGGCGTCGACAAGGACCTCTCCGGCGACCAGGGCGTCACCGACCCGACCCCGGCCCCGGTGAGGGCGCGTGCGGTCTCGCCGACGTACCACGCGAACGCCGCGACGGCGGGCAAGGTGTTCTTCGACTCCCCCGAGGGCACGATGGTCTGCTCGGCGACGGTCGTTCAGGACCCGGCTCACCCGGGCAAGTCCAACCTCGTGTGGACGGCCGGCCACTGCGTGCACGCCGGCAAGAAGGGCGGCTGGTACCGCAACATCGCCTTCGTACCGTCGTACAACGACGCGGGCCGCAGCACCGCCGAGCTGCAGGACGCCACCAAGGACGAGCTCGCGCCGTACGGCGTGTGGTGGGGAGACTGGGCGCAGACCTCGGAGCAGTGGATCGAGCAGGGCGGTCCGACCGGCGGGCAGGGTGCCGCCTACGACTTCGCCGTCATCCATGTGACGCCCGAGCAGGGCGGCGGCGGCAAGTCGCTGGAGGAGACGGTCGGCGCGGCGCTGCCCGTGGACTTCGCCGCCCCGGCCGTGCCGCAGGTGCGGAGCGTGACCGCGACCGGCTACCCGGCCGCGCCGCCGTACGACGGGCAGCGGCTGTACCGGTGCCAGGACAAACCGGGCCGGCTTTCGCTGAACGCCTCGGACCCGACGATGTACCGCATCGGCTGCACCATGACCGGCGGCTCCTCCGGCGGCGGCTGGGTCGCGACCGGCTCGGACGGCAAGCCCGCTCTGGTCTCCAACACCTCCATCGGTCCGGTGACGGCCGGCTGGCTGGCAGGTCCGCGGCTGGGCCCGGCGGCCGAGGGCGTGTACGACGCGGTCAGCGGCAAGTTCGCCGGACAGTAGGCCGACGGCGGCGGGGTGTCTCACGGGAACCTTCACCATCCCGCCGCCGTTCGCACTCGATTCCCCGGGCATAGTGGGGTGCCGCTGCGGACGGCTCCGCACGGGAAGGCCGCCCGGATGACAAGCACATGACACCAAGGGCGCTCGGCGCTCAGGCCGGGCGCACGGCGTTCACACCAACCGACGGGGGTTCATCGCACCATGCAGTTCATACCTGGGTCCGCCACGCCCCGGCGCGCACGCCGGCGCACCGTCCTCGCCGCCACCGGGCTCGTCGCGGCCCTGGCGCTCACCGCCACCGCCTGCGGCGACTCGGGCAAGGCCGACGCCGCCGGCGCAGCGGACGCCACCGCCTCGCAGACCGCGGACAGCGGCAGCGGCGACGGCAAGGTCAGGATTCCGGCCGACATCGCGGACAAACTCAAGGAGCACGGGATCGATGTCGACAAGTGGCAGCGCGGCGGCTGGAAGGACTGGGACGAGGACAAGTGGCTCAGTGAGGCCAAGGACTTCGTCAACCCGGTGATCGAGGGCCTGTGGAAGCCCGAGCGGATGAAGTCCGCCCAGGAGGCCAACAAGACGATCTCCACCAAGGACGCCGCCGCCGACCAGGGCGTCAGCGACGCGGCGCCGCAGCCGGTCCGGGCGCGGGCGGAGAAGACGCCGTACCACGAGAACGCCGCCCCGGTCGGCAAGGTCTTCTTCGACTCGCCCCAGGGCTCGATGGTCTGCTCGGGCACGGTCGTCAAGGACGTCAACCACCCGGGCAGGTCCAACCTGGTGTGGACCGCCGGCCACTGCGTGCACGCCGGCCGGGACGGCGGCTGGTACCGCAACATCGCGTTCGTCCCTGCCTACAACGACCTCGGCAAGTCCGCGGCGCAGCTGAGCAACGCCAACGCCTCCGAGGTCGCCCCGTACGGCGCCTGGTGGGCGGACTGGGCGTCCGCCTCCAACCAGTGGATCCAGGGCGGTGCGGAGACGGGCGGCGCGGGCGCGGCGCACGACTACGCCGTGCTGCACGTGAAGCCGGAGTCCGGTTCCCGGTCCCTGGAGGAGACCGTCGGGGCGGCGCTGGACGTGGACTTCTCCGCGCCGCCGGCGACACAGGTCGCCACGATGGGCGCCTGGGGCTACCCGGCCGCGCCTCCGTACAACGGTCTGAGGATGTTCCGCTGCGTCGACCGGCCGGGCCGGCTGTCGCTCAGCCCGTCGCTCCCGACGATGTACCGCATCGGGTGCACCATGACCGGCGGCTCCTCCGGCGGCGGCTGGTTCCGCGTGGTGGACGGCAGGACCAAGCTGGTGTCCAACACCTCGATCGGCCCGGCGGACCACACCTGGCTGGCGGGTCCGCAGCTGGGGCAGGGCGCGGAGGCGCTGTACCAGAACATGAGCAGGACGTACGGCGGCCGGTGACCCGGTGAACGACGCCGAGGGCCCGTCCCCTTTCGACAGGGGGCGGGCTCTCGGACGTGCGGCTGTGGGTCAGAGGGCGGGGGCGGGCACGTACGGCGCCAGGTCCGCCGCGAGCTCCTCGTGCACCCGGGCCTTGAGCAGGGTGCCCTCCGCGGTGTGCTCCTCGGAGATCACCTCGCCCTCGGTGTGGGCACGGGCGACCAGCTTGCCGTGGGTGTACGGCACCAGCGCCTCGATCTCGACGGACGGCCGGGGCAGATCGCTGTCGATCAGTGCGAGCAGCTCGGCGATGCCCTGCCCGGTGCGGGCCGAGACGGCGATCGAGCGCTTCTCGATCCGCAGCAGCCGCTGGAGCACCAGCGGATCCGCCGCGTCCGCCTTGTTGACCACGACGATCTCGGGTACGTCGGTGGCACCGACGTCCCTGATCACCCCGCGCACCGCGGCCAGTTGCTCCTCGGGGTCGGGGTGCGAGCCGTCCACCACGTGCAGGATCAGGTCGGAGTCGCCGACCTCCTCCATGGTGGAGCGGAACGCCTCGACCAGGTGGTGCGGCAGGTGCCGGACGAAGCCGACGGTGTCCGCCAGCGTGTAGAGCCGCCCGCTCGGGGTCTCGGCGCGGCGCACGGTCGGGTCCAGGGTCGCGAACAGTGCGTTCTCGACCAGGACACCCGCGCCGGTGAGACGGTTGAGCAGGGACGACTTGCCGGCGTTGGTGTAGCCGGCGATGGCGACGGAGGGCACCTTGTTGCGGCGCCGCTCCTGGCGCTTGATCTCGCGGCCGGTCTTCATCTCCGCGATCTCCCGGCGCATCTTCGCCATCTTCTCGCGGATCCGCCGACGGTCCGTCTCGATCTTGGTCTCACCGGGGCCGCGCGTGGCGAGGCCGCCGCTGCCGCCGCCCATCTGCCGGGACAGCGACTGACCCCAGCCGCGCAGCCTCGGCAGCATGTACTGCATCTGGGCGAGCGCGACCTGCGCCTTGCCCTCGCGGGACTTGGCGTGCTGGGCGAAGATGTCCAGGATCAGGGCCGTGCGGTCGATGACCTTGACCTTGACGACGTCCTCGAGGTGGATCAGCTGGCCCGGGCTGAGCTCACCGTCACAGATGACGGTGTCCGCGCCGGTCTCCAGGACGATGTCGCGCAGCTCGTCCGCCTTGCCGGAGCCGATGTAGGTGGCCGCGTCGGGCTTGTCACGGCGCTGGATCACGCCGTCGAGCACGACCGCGCCCGCGGTCTCGGCGAGAGCGGCCAGCTCGGCCAGGGAGTTCTCCGCGTCCCGCGCGGTCCCCGAGGTCCATACGCCGACGAGCACGACCCGCTCCAGGCGGAGCTGGCGGTACTCGACCTCGGTGACGTCCTCTAGCTCGGTGGACAGGCCCGTGACACGGCGCAGCGCCGCGCGCTCGGAACGGTCGAACTGATCGCCGTCCCGCTCTCCGTCGAACTCGTGGCTCCAGGTGACGTCCTCTTCCATCAGGGCATCGGCCCGGAGACCTTCGGGGTAGGAGTGCGCGAGGCGCTTGCTGTCCTGGGACGCCTCAAACGTCTGGGAAGAGGAAGAAGAGGAGGTCATTTGGTCCTTACGTGGTGGGAGAGTCCGTCACTGGTCACAACGTACGGGCACCCCGGGAGATTCCCGTTGGCCCGTGCCGCGCCGGTCTGAAGATGGTCGCACGGTACGGCTCGTCTCGTCACTGCGTTATTCCTCCGGATTCCTCCACCGTATTCCTCCATCGGGTTCCTCCACCGGGTTCCTCCATTCACTTCCGCTCACTTCTTCGCCGTCTTCGGCGGCGGGGCGGGCTTCCAGTCGGGGTGGCCGGGCATGGGCGGGGTCTTCTCGCCGTACAGCCAGGCCTGGAAGAAGCCGGTCAGGTCGCGTCCGGCGATGCCCGAGGCAAGGCGCTCGAAGTCGGCCGTGGTGCCCGTGCCGTCCCGGTGGGCCCGCACCCAGGCGCGCTCCAGGCGCTCGAAGGCCGGCTTGCCGATCTCCTGGCGCAGCGCGTACAGGACGAGCGCGGAGCCGTCGTAGACGTTCGCGCGGAAGACGCCGATCTTCCGGCCAGGCTTCGGCGGCTTGGGCAGCGCGGGCGGTCCGCCGTCCTCGCGCCAGCGGTCGGAGGCGCCGTAGGCGGCCTTCATACGGGCCTCCAGCGGCTTCTTCGCCTTCTCGTCGGCGTACAGGGCCTCGTACCAGGTGGCGTGGCCCTCGTTGAGCCACAGGTCGGACCATGTGCGGGGGCTGACGCTGTCGCCGAACCACTGGTGGGACAGCTCGTGCACCATGATCGACTCGACGTACCACCGGGGGTAGGCGGGGTCGGTGAACAGCTTCTTCTCGAAGAGGGACAGGGTCTGTGTCTCGAGTTCGAAGCCGGTGGCGGCGGAGGCCATGAGCACGCCGTAGGTCTCGAAGGGGTACGTTCCGACCTTGCCCTCCATCCAGGCGATCTGCTCGGGGGTCCTGGCCAGCCACGGTTCGAGGACTTCGCGGTCCTCGGTGGGGACGACGTCGCGCACGGGCAGGCCGTGCGGGCCGGTGCGGTGCACCACGGTGGAGTGGCCGATGGACACCTGCGTCAGCTCGGTGGCCATGGGGTGCTGGGTGCGGTACGTCCAGGTCGTCGTCCCGCCGGTGCGGGTGACGCCGGCCGGGAGACCGTTGGCGACGGCCGTGTACCCGTCGGGCGCGGTGACGTGGAAGGTGAACATCGCCTTGTCGGAGGGGTGGTCGTTGCACGGGAACACCAGGTGGGCGGCGTCAGCTTGATTGGCCATGGCGAGACCGTCCGCGGTGCGCACCCAGCCGCCGTCGCGGCCCTTCACGGGCATGGGGTCGCTGGTGTGGCGCACGGTGATGCGCATCCAACCACCCTGGGGCAGCGGGGTCTTCGGGGTGACCACGAGATCCTCGCCCGCGGTGGTGAACTCGGCCGGCAGGCCGTCGACCTCCACGGAGTTGACCGTGCCGTGCGCGAAGTCGAGGTTCACTCGCTCCAGGTCCTTGGTGGTCCACGCGTCGATCGTGGTGACGGCCTGGAGCGGCTTGCCGTTGTCACCGGCATAGGTGAACGAGAGGTCGTACGACGACACGTCGTACCCGGGGTTGCCCAGGTACGGGAAGAGCCGGTCACCGACGCCCAGCGGCTCGGTCGGAACACTCGCGGCGACGAGACAGACGGAGACGGCGGACGCGAGGACGGTCGCCTTCAGGCGACGCGGGACACGTGATCCAAGGCTGAGCGGCATGCACCACCGCTACCAGCGCCCACCCGCCCCACCGCGCCGACGCGCGCCCAACCCACCCGAAAGGGCCCCGTGGGAGCACGCCGAGGGCCGCGGAGGCGCGGAGTCGTGCCGGGGCGCGGGGTCGTGCCGGGGCGCGGGGTCGTGCCGGGGCGCGGGGTCGTGCTGGAGGCGCGATGGTGAGAGGCGGCGGCGCGCGGGCGCGGAGGGAGAGCGCCCCGGACACGGAGTCGGCCGCCCGGGCGCGCGCGAAGAAGGACGGGCGCGGCTCACACCCCTGGTGGCTGACGCTGGGTGCGGCTCACGTCGTAGACGCCCGGGACGTTGCGCATCGCGCGCATCAGGGCCGGGAGCCCGGCGGCGTCGGGGAGTTGGAGGGTGTACGTGTGTCGGACGCGCTGCTGTGCCGGCGGGGCCACGGTCGCGGAGATGATCTCGACGCCCTCGAGGGCGATGGCCTCGGTGAGGTCGGCCAGCAGATGGGGGCGGCCGAACGATTCCGCGAGCAGCGTGACACGGCACGCGGTGGTCTCTCCCCAGTGCACGCCGAACTCCGCGCGCCCCGCGCTCCTCATCCGCGTGACCGCGGCGCACTCCACGCGGTGCACGGTCACCATTCCCCCACGCACGGCGAAGCCGGTGATCTCGTCGGGCGGCACGGGCGTACAGCAGCCCGCGAGCCGTGCGGCCGTGTCGGGCCGGCCGACGACCACGACGCTCGCCGTGCCGGGCCCGGAGGCGGCCTGCACGGTGAGCCCGGCCGACGGGACCGGGGCGACGGGCCCCGGAACCGGCGGCGGGCCGACGCCCGCACCGGCCCGCGCAGCCGCGGCGGAGCCGGCGGGCGCAGGGTTGCCCGCGGCCGGTGGTGCGTCGCCGGCGTCCTGGGCCCGGTCCGCCGCGGACTGACGGGTGGCCAGCCGGCGTTGGATGGCGATGCGGGCGGCCGGGGTGTGGGCGTGGTCCAGCCATTCTTCGGAGGGCTCGGAGGCCGGGTCCTGGCCCATCAGGAGCTGGACGGTGTCGCCGTCCTTCAGGACGGTGCTCAGCGTCGCCAGGCGGCCGTTGACGCGGGCGCCGATGCACGCGTGCGCGTCCTCGCCGTACTGGGCGTACGCGGCGTCCACGCACGTGGCGCCCTCGGGCAGGCCCAGGGTGCCTCCGTCGGGCCGGAAGACGGTGATCTCGCGGTCCTGGGCGAGGTCTTCGCGCAGGGTGGACCAGAAGGTGTCGGGGTCCGGCGCGGCCTGCTGCCATTCGAGGAGACGGGAGAGCCAGCCGGGGCGGGTGGGGTCGGCGCGCTCACCGTCGCTCGCGGAGTGCTCCTCCGCGGGAGGGGCGTAGGGGTTGCCGAGTGCGACGACCCCGGCCTCGGCGACCTTGTGCATCTGGTGGGTGCGGATGAGGACTTCGACGACCTGTCCGTCCTCGCGGGCGACGGCGGTGTGCAGCGACTGGTACAGGTTGAACTTGGGTACGGCGATGAAGTCCTTGAACTCCGAGACGACGGGCGTCATGCAGGTGTGCAGTTCGCCGAGGACGGCGTAGCAGTCGGCGTCCTCGTTCACCAGCACCAGCAGCCGGCCGAAGTCGCTGCCGCGCAGTCGGCCGCGCTTGCGGGATACCCGGTGCACGGAGACGAAGTGCCGTGGCCTGACGAGCACTTCGGCGGGAACGTCCGCCTCGCGCAGCACCCCGCGCACCTGCTCGGCGACCTCGGTGAGCGGGTCGTCCGGCCGGCCCGCGTTCTCCGCGATCAACTCGCGCGTGTGCGTGTACTCCTCGGGGTGCAGGATCGCGAAGACCAGGTCCTCCAGCTCGGTCTTGAGCGCCTGCACGCCGAGCCGTTCGGCGAGCGGGATGAGGACGTCCCGGGTCACCTTGGCGATACGAGCCTGTTTCTCCGGGCGCATCACGCCGAGGGTGCGCATGTTGTGCAGCCGGTCGGCGAGTTTGATCGACATCACGCGGACGTCGTTGCCGGTGGCGACGAGCATCTTGCGGAAGGTCTCGGGCTCGGCGGCCGCGCCGTAGTCGACCTTCTCCAGCTTGGTGACGCCGTCGACGAGGTAGCGGACCTCCTCGCCGAACTGGTCGCGGACCTGGTCCAGCGTCACGTCGGTGTCCTCGACGGTGTCGTGCAGCAAGGACGCGGTCAACGTCGTGGTCTCCGCGCCGAGTTCGGCGAGGATGAGAGTCACCGCGAGCGGATGCGTGATGTAGGGCTCGCCGCTCTTGCGCATCTGGCCGCGGTGCGAGGACTCGGCCAGGACGTAGGCGCGACGCAGCGGTTCGAGGTCGGCTTCGGGGAAGTGCGCGCGGTGGGCCTCGGCCACGTGGCCGATGGCGTCCGGCAGCCGGTCACGGGCGGCCGGGCCGAGCAGTGCGGCACGGCCGAGCCGGCGCAGGTCGATCCGCGGGCGGGCCCTGCGCCGGGGCCCTGCTGGAGCCACCGGGCCCGGGGCCGCAGGATTCGTGGCATCCGCACTCATGGGCACCTCCGGCTGCGTGGACCGGCGGACGGGGCACCCCAGGGCGTACTCGGCACAGGGGTTGGCGACGGATCCCCCGTCCGGGCCGGTGATTGATGCTACCGAGCCCAGCACGCCCGACCGCCCCTCTCCCGGCGAGCGTGAAACGGATCACCCATTCGAGCGATGGTCAGGAGGTTTAGGGTTTTCAGTCACCTGACAGGGGTCAGCCGTGGATTCGCCGCCCGTTCCCGCCTCCAGGCATACGTATGACCTTCCCATGGGCCGCCGAAGCTGCGACAGCCAGCCGACCGACCGACCGTCAGCCGAGCGCCGGCTCCAGCCACTTCGCGTCGATCACGCCCTCGGCGACGATCACCGCGGGTCCGGTCATCTCGATCTCGCCGTCCGGCCGCTCGGTGATCACGAGCGTTCCGCCGGGGAGGTCCACCGTGTACGTCGCCGGGGTTCCGGTGGCCGTCGGGTCGGCGCCGTCGCGCCGGGCGGCCGCCACGGCGACGGCACACGCGCCCGTGCCGCACGAGCGGGTCTCGCCCGAGCCGCGCTCGTGCACGCGCAGGGCGACGTGGCGGGGACCGCGGTCGACGACGAACTCGACGTTCACTCCGTCCGGGTAGGCGGAGGCCGGGCTGAAGGGCGGCGGCGCGAGCAGGTCGCCGGCGTCGGCGAGGTCGTCGACGAAGGCGACCGCGTGCGGGTTGCCCATGTTCACGTTGCGCGCGGGCCAGCTGCGCCCGCCGACGCTCACGGTGACGTCCCCTTCGGGGAGCCTCGCCCTGCCCATGCCGACGGTGATGTCACCGTCCTTGGCGATGTGCGCCGTCTTCACGCCCCCGCGCGTGGCGATCGCGAGGTCGCCCTCCGTCGTGTGACCGGCGTGCTGGAGGTAGCGCGCGAACACCCGCACGCCGTTGCCGCACATCTCCGCGACGGAACCGTCGGCGTTGCGGTAGTCCATGAACCACTCCGCCTCGGCCGCCATCGCGCGGGCCTCGGGGTGCGCGGCGGAGCGCACGACGTGCAGCACCCCGTCCCCGCCGATGCCCGCGCGGCGGTCGCACAGGGCGGCGACGGCCGCCGGGGTCAGCTCGACGGCGTTCTCCGGGTCCGGGACGATCACGAAGTCGTTCTCCGTGCCGTGGCCCTTGAGGAAGGGGATGCGCGTGCTCATGGCTCGATCGTACGGGGTCGCTCCGGCAACCCGGCGATCATGTCCACCGGCCTGGGGGCCGGTCCGCGGTACGGGCGGTGACGAGGGCCTGGCGGAGCCGGGAGTGGTCCAGCGCAGTCGCGGGACCTAGCGCAGCCGGGCGACCCGCCAGACGGCGAGTACCACGACCACGGCGACGACGAGGACGTACGCGCCGATCACCCGCCAGTCCAGGCGCCGCCCGGAACCGCGCGGCGGCAGGCCCGGCCAGGTGTGGCCGACGCGGCGGGCGGCCATCATGCCCCAGCCGGCCGAGCAGGAGCAGATCAGCAGCCCCAACATGGCGATCACGGCGCCGTTGTCGCCGTCGAAGGCCAGCGGGAAGGCGAACATCAGGGAGCCGACGACGGCCAGGCCGACGATCGGGGCCAGCTGCCAGATGCGCAGCCGCCGCTGCGGGCGCAGTTCGACCTCCACCTCGGGCCCGGCGAACATCTCCTCGGGCCCGGGGCCGTCCGCGGTCACGCCGCCCTGCGTCTCGTCGGGCCCGTCGGGGCTCAACGAGTCCTCGTCCGGTTCCGCGCCGCCGCGCTCCACGGTGATGCGGTCGGTGTCTTGTGCGGTGTCGCGAGGGCCGGCCTCCATCGCCACGCGCCCTCCCAACTAGGACTTCACTCGGTCGATCCGAGCTTGATGATGGCACGGCGCCGGAGGCATGGATGACGGCCTGGGCGTCCCGATGCCATGACGTGATCAGGCTGTAACCGGTCGTTCGACCAACGCCAAGGCGAGATGCGGAAGTTCTGTGAGATCCGCCGCAGCCCCGCTCAGCCAGTGCACACGGGGGTCGCGCCGGAACCAGGAGTCCTGCCGCCGCGCGAAGCGTTTCGTGGCGCGTACGGTCTCCGCGCGCGCCTCGTCGAGCGTGCACTCCCCCGCGAGCGCCGCGAGCACCTGCTGGTAGCCGAGCGCACGCGATGCCGTACGTCCCTCGCGCAGGCCCCGCGCCTCCAGCGCGCGCACCTCGTCCACGAGCCCCGCCTCCCACATGCGGTCGACCCGGCGCGCGATGCGTTCGTCGAGTTCGGGGCGCGCCACGTCGACGCCGATCTGGACGGTGTCGTAGACCGAGTCGTGGCCCGGGAGGTTGGCGGTGAAGGGCCGGCCGGTGATCTCGATCACCTCGAGGGCCCGGACGATCCGGCGGCCGTTGCCGGGCAGGATCGCCCGTGCGGCCTCGGGGTCGGCGGCGGCGAGGCGGGCGTGCAGCGCCCCGGAGCCGCGCAGCGTGAGTTCGTCCTCCAGCCGGGCGCGCACCTCGGGATCTGTGCCGGGGAACTCCAGGTTGTCCACGGCCCCGCGGACGTACAGCCCGGAGCCGCCGACCAGGACCGGCCAGCGCCCCTCGGCGAGCAGGGCGTCGATCCGCTCCCGGGCGAGCCGCTGGTACTCGGCGACGGACGCCGTGACCGTCACGTCCCAGATGTCGAGCAGGTGGTGCGGTACGCCACCGCGCTCCTCGGGCGTCAGCTTCGCGGTGCCGATGTCCATCCCCCGGTAGAGCTGCATGGAGTCGGCGTTGACGACCTCGCCGCCGAGGCGCTGGGCCAGAAAGACGCCGAGATCGGACTTTCCGGCCGCGGTGGGGCCGACGACGGCGATGACGCGGGGGGCGGGGAGTGCGCTGCTCACCGCACCAGTCTCCCAAACCCCGCGGAAGGTGCCTCGCACGAGTCGTGTGACGGCAGGTGACGGGGTAGGACGAGTAGGGTATCGAGTGAGTATGGGCGTTTTTGCGCGACTCCTTCGGTGGTCGAAGGGGCGGAGGGACCTCGACCGCCGGGGAGAAGGAATCCGCCCCGTCAGGGAAGGTGAACCATGGGTCTGCTGGACAACATGAAGGCCAGGATCGGCCCGGCGAAGGAGAAGGTGTCGGACCTCGCCCAACGCCACGGGGGCACGATCGGGCAGCGCCTCGACAAGGCCGCGAAGGTGGTCGACGAGAAGACCAAGGGCAAGTACAGCGACAAGATCCACGCGGGTACGGACAAGGCCAAGGACGCCATGGACCGGCTCGCCCACAAGGGCGGGACGGGCCCGGAGACCCGCACCGCCCCGGAAGCGGGCGCGAGCCCGGAGCCGGGCACCGGCACGGCGCCGGGCGGCGCCTCCGCGCCGACGCCGCCGGAGGGGCCGCCGCCCACGTCCTGAGGGACGTCGGCGGAGGGCATTGGCTGACGCGGCGGGCGGCCGGGAGGCAGGGCCTTCCGGCCGCCCGCCGTGTCCCGCTCACGACCAGGCCGCGACCAGGTACCCCACTCCGTACGGCGCGTCGTCGTAGAGCAGCGCGCCGGAGAGACCGGCGCCCTCGGCCGCGCCGGCCAGCACCTGCCATGGGGCCCGGCCCGACGCCTTCAGTTCGCGCGCCAGCTCCACGTCGAGCGCCATGAGAGCCGACGTGTCGGCCTCCCCCAGCGCTCGGGCGACGCCCGCGTCGAAGGGTTCGGCCCGTTCGTCGAGGTACCCCGGAGCCTTGAGCGTCCGCCGTGCGCTGGCGTCGCCCATCACCAGCAGCGCCACACGGCCGGCCCGTGTGGCGAGGTCCCGGCCGGCCGCCGCACACCGCTCGGGCGGCAGCGGTTCCCCCACACCGAGTCCCTCGACCGGGGCGTCGGACCAGCCGGTGCGCTCCAGCAGCCAGGCCGCGACGGCGAGCGAGGGCGGCAGCTCGGCCGCGGACCCGGTGCCGGTGTCCCGGCCGAGCCGTACCTCCAGGTCCACGCCGAAGCCGCGGAACGAGCCCCGGCTGCCCTCCGGCTGGGGGCCGCGCCCGGAGGCCTCCGCGGGTCCGACGACCACCAGCAGGTCGGGCCGGGCGGCGGCGAGCACACCCAGCGCGTCCGTGCAGGCGGCCCGGGCGGAGTCCAGCTCGGGTGCGGCTCCCGCGGCCACCTCGGGCACGAGGAGGGGCGGGCAGGGGCAGACAGCGGCGGCGACAAGCATGATCCGCAGGGTAACGCCGCAGGGCGGCCGGACGTCAGCCGGCCGTTCCCCCGACAGGTCAGTCGCAACCGCAGCCGCTGCTCGCGGCCACGGGCAGCGGCTCGGGCACACCCACCTTCGGCAGGCCGAGCATGACGCCGGCCGGCTTGGCGGCCTCGGCGGCGTTGCGCTTCTCCCACGCGTCACCCGCGCGCGTGCGGCGCACGTCGAGCACCGGGCCCTCGGCGAGGAGGTGGTGCGGGGCGGCGTAGGTGACCTCGACCGTGACCACGTCGCCGGGGCGCACGTCCTGCTCGGGCTTGGTGAAGTGGACCAGGCGGTTGTCGGGAGCACGGCCGGAGAGGCGGTGGGTGGTGCCGTCCTTGCGGCCCTCGCCCTCGGCGACCATGAGCTCCAGGGTGCGGCCGACCTGCTTCTTGTTCTCCTCCCAGGAGATCTCCTCCTGGAGCGCGACCAGCCGCTCGTAACGCGCCTGGACGACCTCCTTGGGGATCTGGTCCTCCATCTCGGCGGCCGGGGTGCCCGGACGCTTGGAGTACTGGAAGGTGAACGCCTGCGCGAAACGCGCCTCGCGCACGACGTGCAGCGTCTGCTCGAAGTCCTCCTCGGTCTCGCCGGGGAAGCCCACGATGATGTCGGTGGTGATCGCGGCGTGCGGGATGGCGGCGCGGACCTTCTCGATGATCCCGAGGTAGCGCTCCTGCCGGTAGGAGCGGCGCATCGCCCTCAGCACCGTGTCGGAGCCGGACTGCAGCGGCATGTGCAGTTGCGGCATGACGTTCGGGGTCTCGGCCATCGCGGCGATCACGTCGTCGGTGAAGTCGCGCGGATGCGGCGAGGTGAAGCGGACCCGCTCCAGGCCGTCGATGGTGCCGCAGGCCCGCAGCAGCTTGCTGAACGCCTCCCGGTCGCCGATGTCGGAGCCGTAGGCGTTGACGTTCTGGCCGAGCAGTGTGATCTCTGAGACGCCCTCGGCGACCAGGGCCTCCACCTCGGCGAGGATGTCGCCGGGGCGGCGGTCCTTCTCCTTGCCGCGCAGCGCGGGGACGATGCAGAAGGTGCAGGTGTTGTTGCAGCCGACGGAGATGGAGACCCAGGCCGCGTACGCGCTCTCGCGCCGGGTCGGCAGCGTGGAGGGGAACGCCTCCAGGGACTCGGCGATCTCCACCTGCGCCTCCTGCTGCACGCGGGCGCGCTCCAGCAGGACGGGCAGCTTGCCGATGTTGTGCGTGCCGAAGACGACGTCCACCCAGGGCGCCCTCTTCACGATGATGTCCCGGTCCTTCTGCGCCAGGCAGCCGCCGACCGCGATCTGCATCCCGGGCCGTTTCGCCTTCTTCGGCGCGAGGTGCCCGAGGTTGCCGTACAGCCGGTTGTCGGCGTTCTCCCGGACGGCGCAGGTGTTGAAGACGACGACGTCCGCCTCGCCGTCCGCTCCCTCCGGCGCCCGCACGTAGCCTGCGTCCTCGAGCAGCCCGGCCAGCCGCTCGGAGTCGTGGACGTTCATCTGGCACCCGTAGGTGCGGATTTCGTAGCTCTTGGGTCCTTGAACGTCCACTGCGGGGCTCCGGTCGCTGCTGCTGGTCATGCATCAAGGGTAGGTGGTCCCGGACGGCCCCTGGACGGCGGAGCGTCACGGCCTTCCGGGCCGGGCACCGCGCGGATCCACGGGAGCAACGGCCCGGCGGAGGGCTTTGCGCCCACGCGATGACGACACGACCGGCCACTCCCTCCCGCATGGGGACAACTGGCCCAAAATGACACGCGTGACGGAGCTTCGTGACGCCCTGCGGGCACCCGAGCCGGAAGTGCCCCCGATCGCGGCGCTGCGCGCATGGCTGCTGCGGCCGGCCGGTCCCGTCCCGGTCGTCCTCCTCGCCGTCGTCCTGTTCGCCCGCGCCGTACGCGTGGCCGTCGTGTCCACCCGGGGAGGCATGGACAACGCCTTCGTCGTGCATGCCGGGCAGGTCTGGCTGGGCGGTGGCGCTCCGTACGCCGACCGGCGCTTCCTGTATCTGCCGAGTGCCGTGCTGTTCGCCGCCGGGCAGGCCGCGCTGCCGGCGCCCGTGGTGCGCGTCGCCGCGCCGCTGGCGTGCGTGGCGCTGATCACGGGCGGCTGGTGGTGTGCGGTGCGCCTGTTCCGGGTGCCGGCGCGCAGCCGGTTCGCGGTGCTGGGGCTGCTGGGGCTGGTGCTGTGCTGGGCGCCGGTCGGCCACCTGGTGAACCTGGGGAACTGGACGGCGGTCGGCGCCCTGGCGTTGCCTCTGGCGCTGCTGCTGGCCGACCGGGGCCGCTGGGACATGGCCGGGGTGGTCCTGGGCGTCTCGGTGGCGGTGAAGCCGCTGCTGCTGCCCTTGGTCGTCCTGCTGGTGCTGGCCCGGCGATGGCGGGCGCTGGCCTGGATGGTGGCGGTGCCCGTGGCCCTGTCGGTGGGCGCGGCCCTGATCATGCCGGACCCGGGCGGCTTCTTCACCCGCACCCTGCCCTTCCTGCTCAAGGGCGGGGACGGTCTGATGCGGCCGTTCGACGCCTCCCTGCCGGCGGTGCTGCCGCGGCTCGGGCTGCCGCCCGTCCCGGCCGCGGCGGTGGCCCTGGCCGCGGCGGCGGCCGGAGTGCTGTGCGCCCGGCTGCGCTGGCGGCGCGCCGATCGCGGTCCGGCGCGGCTCGCGGACACGGCCGCACTGCTGATGCTGGCCTCCTACCTGGTGTCCCGGCCGTCCTACGACCACTACCTGGTCGTGGTCGTGCCGCTGCTGGTCGCCGGTGCGCTGGAGGTGGACTCGGTGACGCGTTCGCCGTGGTTCTGGGTCGCGCTCGTCCCGCAGGTGCCTCAGTTCACCTTCCCGGGCCTGGACGCCTCGACCCGCAGGGCGTTCAAGGACGCGGCCACGCTGTCCGTGCTCGCACTGGTGCTCGCCGTGCGGTGCGCCCGGCCCTCACCGGGTCGGCCCCCCGACTCGGGACTGCCGTAGGACGGTCGCGGGTCGGCCCGCCGACTCGGGACTGCCGTAGGGCGGTCGCGCGCCGTCAGGCGCCGTCGGGGACCCAGCCCTGCCGGCGCAGCACGGCCGACACGTCGGGCGCCACGTAGTGCTCCCCCTTGAGCACCTTTCCGTCGGAGCGGCGGGCGATCCGGCCGTCCGGGCCGAGCTTGGTCATGTTGGCCCGGTGGATCTCGGCGATCACCTCGTCGAGGTCGATGCCGTGCACCAGGGCGGTGCCGTACGCCACGTACACGACGTCCGCCAACTCGTGCGCGAGCCGGTCGAGCGGGCCCCCGACCGAGACCTCAGCGACCTCGGCCGCCTCCTCCGCGAGCAGTTCCCCGCGGTGCGCGGCAAGCTCCGGCGCCACCCGGGTCGGCGTGGGGCGGGCGTCGAGCCCGAAGGCACGGTGGAACTCACGGACCAGATCGGCGGGCGAGGAACTCATACCGCGAGGGTAGCCGCCGGCTGGCACGGCACCGGCCGCCCGCCGGGCCGCCCGCCCCTGGTCAGCGCGGCGTACCGCTGGCAGGATCGCGCCCATGCCAAAGCTGTTCCCCCGCATCGGACGACGCCGCGCTCTCCAGGGCACGGCCGCCGGGGTCGTGGTCCTCGGGCTGCTGCTGTGGTGGCTGCTGCCCCTGGGCGAGGCACCGCCCAGCGGGACGATCACCTTCAGCACGGGCACCCTGCGCGGGGTCTACCAGGAGTACGGCGTGCGGCTGCGCACCGCGTTCGCCAAGGACATGCCCGATCTGAGGGTGCGGCTGCTGACCAGCGACGGCTCCCAGGAGAACGTCGCGCGGGTGGCGACCGGCCGGGCCGACTTCACCATCGCCGCGGCGGACGCGGTGGAGACGTACGAGGTGAACCACGGCCCGGGTGCCTCGCGGCTGCGCGGTGTGGCCCGCCTCTACGACGACTACGTGCAGCTCGTCGTCCCGCGCGACTCGCGCGTCCGCTCCGTGACGGACCTGCGCGGCAAGCGGGTGTCGGTCGGGCCGCCGGAGTCCGGCGTCCGGCTGATCGCCGAGCGGGTGCTCAGGACGGCCGGGATCGACCCGGAGACGGACATCCGCCCGATGGGCGACGGCATAGGCACCGCCCCGGACCGGCTGCGGCGGGGCGAGCTCGACGCGTTCTTCTGGTCGGGCGGACTGCCGACGGACGGTCTGCGGCGGCTGGCCGAGAAGTTCGCGTTCCGTTTCGTGCCGATCGAGGCCGATCTGGTGGCCAGGCTGCACACCGAGGGCGGCGCCACACGCTACTACCGCGCCACCAACATGCCGGAGTCGGCGTACCCGTCGGTCCAGCAGGGCACGACCGTGCCGACGATCGCCGTGTCCAACGTGCTGATGACGCGCAAGGACATGGACCCGAGGCTGACGGAGTGGGTGACCCGCACCGTCATCAACAGCCGCGACGGCATCGGCGCCCACGTCCACTCCGCCCAGCTGGTCGACCTGCGCACCGCGATCTACACCGACCCACTGACGCTGCACGAGGGCGCGCGGCGCTACTACCGCTCGGTCAAGCCGTAGGCACCGACCTCGGCACGGTCACCGTCACCCGCAGTCCGCGCGGCTCCTCCTGCCGGTGCCGGGCGTAGGAGATCGAGCCGCCGCCCGCCGCGAGCAGGGCGCGGGAGATGGACAGGCCGAGGCCGGAGCCCTTGATGTTCTGGTGGCGTCCGCTGCGCCAGAAGCGGTCGCCGACGCGGGCGATCTCCTCGTCGGTGAGGCCGGGGCCGTGGTCGGCGACCACGATCGTCGACGTGTCGCGGTCGAAGGAGACCGTCACCTCGACGCTCTCGCCGCCCGGCGTGAACTTCACCGCGTTGTCGATCACCGCGTCCAGCGCGGACGACAGGGCCACGGGGTCGGCCCAGGCCGTGGTGGCCGGGCAGTCGCCGAACAGCCGCACCCCCTTGGCCTCGGCTGCCGGCGCCCAGGCCGCCACCCGTTCGGCGGCCAGCTCCCCGATGTCGATGAGCTTCAGATCCGGCTCCGCGTGCTCGGCGAGCGCCAGGTCGAGCAGATCGTCCAGGACCTGTGCGAGGCGCTTGCCCTCGGTGCGCACCGAGGCGATCTCCTCGTTGCCCTTGGGCAGTTCGAGCGCGAGCAGCTCGATACGCAGCAGCAGCGCGGAGAGCGGATTGCGCAACTGGTGCGAGGCGTCGGCGACGAAGGCGCGCTGCTGCTCCAGCACGTCCTCGACGTTGTCCGCCATCTCGTTGAACGACCGGGCGAGCCGGCGCAGTTCGGGCGGCCCGCCGGCGGCCGCCACCCGGGACTTGAGCCGCCCGGTGGCGATGTCGTGCGTGGTGGCGTCGAGGATCCGTACGGGTCTGAGCACCCAGCCGGTCAGCCGCAGGGCCGCGCCGACGGCGAGCAGCATCGCGGCGATCTCGCCGGTGCCGATGAGCAGCCAGCCGTGCAGCGTCCGCGAGCGCATCTGCCCGGTCGGCGAGTCGGTCACGACGACCGCGACGACGTCACCGTCCCGGATCACGGGGGACGCGACGACCAGCCGGTGGCGCTGCCAGGGCCAGACCTGTTCCGGGTCGTGGCTGCGCCGGCTCAGCAGCGCCTCGCCGAAGGCGTCGCGGACCTCGCCGAGCGCCGGCAGCGACCAGTCGGCCGGGGCGTTGGCCATCGGGATGCCGGTCCGGTAGAAGACGCCGGCCCGGATGCCGTAGACCCCGTAGTAGCTGCCGAGTTCGCGGCGAAGGGTCTCCAACCGCTCGTCCGGGACCGTGCGCCGGGGGCCACTGGTCCCGTCGGTGACGAACTGGGCCAGGGCGGCGAAGCGCGCGGTGTCGTCGATGCGGTCCACGACCGCC
Organism: Streptomyces sp. NPDC001292; assembly: GCF_042896465.1. NCBI lineage: Bacteria > Bacillati > Actinomycetota > Actinomycetes > Kitasatosporales > Streptomycetaceae > Streptomyces > Streptomyces sp. NPDC001292. Next base: position 39,229 of record NZ_JBIAXG010000002.1, on the reverse strand, counting down.
TTCTGCTGCTCGGCACCGGCGACGCTGACGGCGAGCGGGACGCCGAGGGCGAGCAGGACGGCCGCCATCAGGACGATGAGCAGCGGCAGCAGACGTGTACTCACCCGTCCCCGCTAGGCGGCCGGGGCGACGAGGCGGTAACCGACGCCGCGTACGGTCTCGATGAGCGCCGGTGTGCGCAGCTTGGAGCGCAGGGAGGCGACGTGCACCTCCAGGGTCCGTCCGGTGCCCTCCCAACTGGTCTGCCACACCTCGCTGATGATCTGCTCCCGCCGGAAGACCACCCCGGGGCGCTGGGCGAGCAGCGCGAGCAGGTCGAACTCCTTGCGGGTGAGCTGGACGACCACGCCGTCCACGCTGACCTGCCGGGTGGGCAGTTCGATGTGCACCGCGCCCAGGCGCAGCGTGCTCTCGCCGGCGGCGCCCGCGTCCTCGTGGGCGATGCGGCGGCTGACGGCGTGGATACGGGCGAGCAGCTCCCCGGTGTCGTAGGGCTTCACCACGTAGTCGTCGGCGCCGAGGTTGAGGCCGTGGATGCGGGAACGGACGTCGGAGCGGGCGGTGACCATGATCACCGGGGTGCTGGTGCGCTTGCGGATCCTGGCGCACACCTCGTAGCCGTCCTGGTCGGGCAGGCCCAGGTCGAGCAGGACCACGCCGAAGCAGGCGCTCTCGGGGACGAGCGCCTGGAGGGCCTCCTCGCCGCTGCGGGCGTGCGTGACGTCGAACCCGTGCCGCGCCAGGACCGCGGACAGGGCGGCGGCGACGTGGTTGTCGTCCTCGACGAGGAGCAGTCGCATTCCGGCCCCCTCCGGTTCATGAGTCGTACGGTCACGGTGTGTAAAGGTGGTGCACGCGCGCGTGCACCATGGCAGTGACGCCGATGGACGCGGACGGCGTCAAGGGGGTTCCGGTTGCGCACCGTGTGTCGTTATCCAGCCGGTACGTGCCCCGCCCGGTCGCGCTACGACCTGTGTGCGACCGCTACCGGATCGTGATGCTCAGATCTCCCTCAGATGTAATGACGCAGATCGCATCGGTCGATACTGTCCCCCGAAACCGAGGAGGACGGAGCCTGAAAGCGATGACCGAAGTATCGATGGCCAAGGAAGACGTGGCCTCGACCGCCGATCTGGTCGTCCTGAAGAGCGTCAACAAGCACTTCGGCGCGTTGCACGTGCTCCAGGACATCGAGCTGACGATCGCCCGCGGCGAGGTCGTCGTGGTCATCGGGCCCTCCGGGTCCGGCAAGTCCACCCTGTGCCGCACCATCAACCGCCTGGAGACCATCGATTCGGGCACCATCACGATCGACGGCAAGCCGCTGCCCCAGGAGGGCAAGGAGCTGGCCCGGCTGCGCGCCGACGTCGGCATGGTCTTCCAGTCCTTCAACCTCTTCGCGCACAAGACCGTGCTCGAGAACGTGATGCTCGGCCAGGTCAAGGTCCGCCGCACGGACAAGAAGAAGGCCGAGGACCGGGCCCGGGAACTGCTCGACCGGGTCGGAGTGGGCGCGCAGGCCGACAAGTACCCCGCGCAGCTCTCCGGCGGCCAGCAGCAGCGCGTGGCCATCGCGCGGGCGCTGGCCATGGACCCGAAGGTCATGCTGTTCGACGAACCGACCTCCGCGCTCGACCCGGAGATGATCAACGAGGTGCTGGAGGTCATGCAGCAACTCGCCCGGGACGGCATGACGATGGTCGTCGTCACCCACGAGATGGGCTTCGCCCGATCGGCCGCGAACCGGGTGGTCTTCATGGCCGACGGCCGGATCATCGAACAGGCTGCGCCCGACCAGTTCTTCAGCAACCCGCGCAGCGACCGGGCCAGGGACTTCCTTTCGAAGATCCTGCACCACTGACGCGGCGGCCCGCCGGTGGCGCCGTGCGCCACCGGCCCGTGATCGTGCCGTCGCCGTCCCGACGGCTCTCATCTCCTCAACACCGAAGGAAGTTCGCATGAAGCTCCGCAAGGTCACCGCCGCCTCGGCCGTCGCCCTCGCCCTCGCCCTCTCGGCGACGGCGTGCGGCTCGAACGACAAGAAGGACGAGGGGGCGTCCGGCGGTGGCAAGAAGATCACCGTCGGCATCAAGTTCGACCAGCCGGGCCTCGGCCAGAAGACCCCGCAGGGCTACTCCGGATTCGACGTCGACGTGGCCAAGTACGTTGCCAAGAAGCTCGGTTACGACGAGAACCAGATCGAGTGGAAGGAGTCCAAGAGCGCCGACCGCGAGACCATGCTCCAGCGTGGCGACGTGGACTTCATCACCGCCACGTACTCGATCACCCCGGAGCGCGAGCAGAAGGTCGACTTCGCCGGCCCCTACCTGCTGGCCCACCAGGATGTGCTGATCCGCGCCGACGACGACTCGATCAAGTCGCCGGCCGACCTGAACAGCAAGAAGCTGTGCTCGGTCACCGGTTCGACGTCGGCCCAGAACGTCAAGGACAAGCTGGCGCCCAAGGCGAACCTCCAGCAGTACCCGACGTACTCCGCCTGTCTGACCGGCCTGCAGAACAAGGCGATCGACGCGCTGACGACGGACGACTCGATCCTCGCCGGTTACGCCTCCCAGGAGCAGTTCAAGGGCAAGTTCAAGCTGGGCGGCCTCAAGATGACCAACGAGAACTACGGCATCGGCGTCAAGAAGGGCAGCGACCTCAAGGACAAGATCAACAAGGCCCTTGAGGACATGGTCGCCGACGGTTCGTGGGAGAAGGCCGTCGAGGCCAACTTCGGTCCGGCGAACTACAAGAACGAGCCCGCGCCGAAGATCGGCGACATCAAGAGCTGAGTCAGCGCCCGCCGGGTGCGCCGCCCGTGCAGGGCGGCGCACCGGGGCCCACCACACGCGGAAGCGCGGGAGATCGTGTTCGACTTTCTTCAAGGCTACGACCTGCTGGGAGCCTTCTGGGTGACCGTGCAGCTCACCCTGCTCTCGGCCGCCGGCTCCCTGGTCTGGGGCACCCTGCTGGCCGCCATGCGCGTCGGCCCGGTGCCGCTCATGCGCGGTTTCGGCACCGCCTACGTCAACGTCGTGCGGAACATCCCGCTGACGGTGATCATCCTGTTCACCTCGCTGGGCATGAACCAGACGCTGAGTGTCAACCTCGGTGCGCAGGACTTCGACACCATCAACTTCCGCCTCGCCGTGCTGGGTCTGATCGCCTACACCGCGGCGTTCGTCTGCGAGGCGATCCGCTCCGGCATCAACACGGTGCCGGTCGGCCAGGCGGAGGCGGCCCGCGCCCTCGGGCTGAGCTTCACCCAGGTGCTGACCCTGGTCGTGCTGCCGCAGGCGTTCCGCTCGGTGGTCGGCCCGCTCGCCAACGTGCTGATCGCGCTGACCAAGAACACCACGGTGGCGGCGGCGATCGGCGTGGCCGAGGCGGCCCTGCTGATGAAGAAGATGATCGAGAACGAGGCACAACTCCTGCTGATCTCTGCGGTCTTCGCGTTCGGCTTCGTGTGCCTGACGCTGCCGACCGGTCTGATCCTCGGCTGGGTGGGCAAGAAGGTGGCGGTGAAGCGATGACCTCCGTGCTGTACGACGCCCAGGGGCCCAGGGCCAAGCGGCGCAACGTCCTCTACACGGTCGTGTTCGTCCTCGCCTGCGCGGCGCTGGTGTGGTGGGTGTTCCAGAGCCTGAGTGACAAGGGCCAGCTGGACTGGGAGAAGTGGAAGCCGTTCTTCTCCGGCTCCGAGGCGTGGACCACGTACATCCTGCCCGGGCTGAAGAACACGCTGATCGCGGCGGCCCTGTCGATGCTCATCGCGCTGCCGCTCGGCGCGGCCTTCGGCATCGCGCGCCTCTCCGACCACGCCTGGATCAGGATTCCGGCCGCGGTGGTCGTGGAGTTCTTCCGCGCCATTCCGGTGCTGATCCTGATGATCTTCGGTACGGCGCTGTTCGCCGCTTACAGCAACGTCAGCTCGGACGACCGGCCGCTGTACGCCGTCGTCACCGGTCTGGTGCTCTACAACGCCTCGGTGCTCGCGGAGATCGTCCGCGCGGGCATCCTCGCTCTTCCCAAGGGCCAGACGGAGGCCGCGCAGGCGATCGGCTTGCGCAAGACCCAGACCATGACGTCGGTCCTGCTGCCGCAGGCGGTCACCGCCATGCTGCCGGCGATCGTCAGCCAGTTGGTGGTCATCGTGAAGGACACCGCGCTCGGCGGCGCCGTCCTCACCTTCCCGGACCTGCTGGCCGCCGTGTCCCCCATGAGCTCCTACTACGGAGCGAACACCATCGCCAGCTTCACGATCGTGGCCCTGCTCTTCGTGGCGATCAACTTCAGCCTCACCAGCTTCGCGAGCTGGCTGGAGCAGCGGCTGAGGCGCGGGAAGAAGTCGACGGGCGCGGTCCTTCCGCCTGCGGCGGTGGCGGGCGCCGAGTCGACGGGAACCGTCTGACGGCCGCTCAACCCGGCAGAAGTGACACGGGGGCAGTGGAGTGATCACCACCGCCCCCGTCACTTGACGCAAGCAGCGGCAATGGGTTGCATACGTTCTGTGATCGTGCACCCTGCTCCGGCTTCTTCTTCACGCCTGTCCGTCAGGACACCGCTGCGGGCAGGGGGCGCCGCGCCGTGGACCCGGTGATCGTCGTCGGAGCGGGGCCCGTCGGGCTCACGCTCGCCCTGGCGCTGGCGCGTCAGGAGGTGCCGTCCGTCGTGCTCGACGAGGGATCCGGCAGGGACGCCCCGCGCGCCGCGCGCACGGTCGTCCTGCGCGAGGACACCACCGCGCTCGTGGAGCGCCTGGCCGGTGCGCCGCTCGGCGGGGCAGGGCTCCGCTGGGCCGGATGGCGGTCGTTGCGGCGCAAACAGGTGATGCGCGAGATCGCCTTCGACGACGCCGACCCCGCCCTGCTGCACATCGCCCAGCACGTTCTGACCGGCGCCCTGCGCGCCGCCGTCGCCCGCGAACCGCTGATCGAACTCGCCGTGGACAGCCGGCTCGACAGCATGGAGCAGGAGTCCACGGGAGTCACCGTGCACACCCGCGGCCCGGGCGGCACGTGGTGGCGGGGCAGTTACCTGGTCGGCTGCGACGGCCCGCGTTCGACCGTGCGCAAGCTCCAGGACATCCGCTTCCCCGGCCGTACGGCCGTCGAGCGGCACGCCGTCGCCGCGGTGCGCACCGAACTGCCCCGGCCCGGCGAAGCGTTCCTCCACCGGCTGCCGCCGTGGCGCGCGACGGGCCCCTTCGCCGGGGAGATCGCCGCCCGTCCGCTCCCGGACGGCGTGTGGCGGCTGGACTGGCTGCTGCCGCCCGGCAAGGACCTGGTCACGCCCGAACTGCTGCTCGCCCGCATCCGGGAGACCCTCACCGGCTGGACCGGCGAACCCTCGCCGTCGTACGAACTCCTGGACACCGGGGTCCACACGGTCCACCACCGGGTGGCCCGCCGCTGGCGCGCCGGGCGGGTCTTCCTCGCCGGGGACGCGGCCCATCTGCTGGGCGCGCTCGGCACCCAGGGGCTGGACGAGGGCCTGCGGGACGCCGACAACCTCGCCTGGAAGCTGGCCCCGGCCTGGCACCACGGGCCGCACGAGGCGCTGCTGGACAGCTACCAGACCGAGCGGCGCGCGATCGTCGCCGCCCGGCTGCGCGGCGCCGACCAGCTGCTGCCGGTGCTGCGCGGGGGCGGCGGACTGCGGTCCTTGGTGCCCGGGTCCGGCCGTGGACACGATGCCCTGCTGATGGACGGCCATCTGGGGCGCGGGTCGCTGGGGGCGCCGGGGGCGTACGCGGACTCGCCGCTCACGCCCCCGACCCTCGACGGGGAGGTGCTCGTGGACACGCCGGCCGGCGCCCCGGTCGCCGATGTGGTGGTGACCGCGGAGGACGGCTCCTTCGTGCCCCTGAGGGACCGGCTGGGCCGGGGGGCGCTGCTCGTGGTGCTGATCGCGCCGGGTACCGGTGTGTGGGAGCGCCGGCACTGGGTGAGCGCCGGCGTCATGCCCCGGCTGGCCGCCGCGGTGACCGCGCTGCCGCACCCCGCCGAGCTGCTGGTCGCCGAGACCTACCCGGGCGCCGCTCCCCACACCGTCCTCCTGGTACGGCCCGACGGGCACCTGGTCACCGCGCTGAGCGGAGTGCGCCCGGCCGACCTGTACAGCGCGGCGGAGACCGCACTGGGCGGCGCCGGACATGCCGGGGACCGTGCCGAGGCGGGCGCGCGCTGACCGCGGAGTCCTGTGGACCGTACGCGCTGTGCGGTCCACAGGTGACGGCGTTTGACCGGTCGGCACCGCCATGGTCTACTCCCGAACGTGACCGACACCGATGTGCGCCTGTGGCGGAGGGTCCACATGGACCTCGTCCGCTATGCGGGCTGCGTGTGTCGTCCGGCCTGTTGAACTCGCCTCCCCTCCCCCGGTGCGCGCCGCCCGACCCGCACACATCCGGACGTCCCCACACCCGTACGTCCGTGCCCTGTGCCGCCGCGCGCCCTCCGCGAACGCTCTTCAGGACGGTGTACGTGTCTGTCTCGCCCCTCGGGTCCTCCGCTTCCGACTTCTCCCCCGCCGACTCCTCCCCCGCCCGCTCCGCGCAGGGGCCGACGCAGGCGGAACTCCTCGACTTCGTACGGCGCACCACCGCCGACACCGAATTGATCGCCTCGCTTCCGCTCGACCCGGAGGGCCGCACCTGGGTGCGCCTGGACGGGCCCGGTGGCAGTGAGGCCTGGCTGATCGGCTGGCCGCCCGGCACCGGCACGGGCTGGCACGACCACGCCGACTCGGTCGGCGCCTTCCTCACCGCCGCGGGCGAGTTGAAGGAGAACTCGCTCGCCGCCCGGCTGCCCACCGACGGCTGGAAGACCCTCGAACTCACCGACGGCGTGGACCGCGAACGGCGGCTCCCGGCGGGGCGGGGCCGCTCCTTCGGCCGCCACCACGTGCACGAGGTGCTCAACGAGTCCACCGACCGGTACGCCGTCTCCGTGCACGCCTACCACCCGCCGCTGCCCCGCATCCGCCGTTACAGCCGCACCGGGCAGACGCTGCGCCTCGAGCAGGTCGAGCGCCCGGAGGACTGGCAGTGAGCACACCTCAACCACCCGTTGGAATCGACGAGTTGCTGGAGCGGGTCCGCCAGGGCTACGAACGCGTCGGGGCGCGCGAGGCGTACGCGGCCGCCCGGGCCGGCGACGCCCTCCTGGTGGACATCCGCTACGCCACGCTGCGCGTGAGGGACGGCCTGATCCCGGGCGCCCTCGTCGTGGAGCGCAACGAGCTGGAGTGGCGGCTGGACCCCCTGGGCAGCCACCGTGTCCCCGAGGCCACCGGCCACGACCTGCGCGTGGTCGTCGTCTGCAACGAGGGCTACGCGTCGAGTCTCGCGGCCGCGTCCCTGCACCAGTTGGGGCTGCTCCGAGCGACCGACCTGGTGGGCGGCTTCCAGGCATGGCGCTCGGCCGGGCTGCCGGTGGCGCCGTGGGACGGCCGAGTCCAGTCGTCGTAGAGGGAATCGCACGCTGAGCCCGCGCACCCCGTGGTGTTGGTGCCTCCCGGCTCCGGCCGCCCGGCGGACTCCGGCTCAGTACCCCTCGTCGGCGAGGAAGTCCGTGTCCTCGCCCTCCTCCTCCAGCGCCTGCCGGACCACGCGCAGGGCCAGGCCCTCGGAGTAGCCCTTGCGGGCGAGCATCCCGGCGAGGCGGCGCAGCCGTTTGTCGCGGTCGAGGCCGCGGGTGGAGCGCAGTTTGCGGGCGACGAGCTCGCGCGCGGTGGCCTCCTCCTGCTCGGCGTCGAGCCGGCCGACGGCCTCGTCGATCAGTGCCGCGTCGACGCCCTTGGTCCGCAGCTCCCGGGCGAGAGCGCGCCGGGCCAGTCCGCGCCCGTGGTGCCGGGACTCCACCCAGGCGTCCGCGAACGCGCTGTCGTCGATCAGCCCGACCTCCGCGAACCTGGACAGGACCTCGTCCGCCGCCTCGTCCGGGATCTCCCGCTTGCGCAGGGCGTCCGCGAGCTGCTTGCGAGTGCGCGGGGTCCCGGTGAGCAGGCGCAGGCAGATGGCGCGCGCCTGCTCCACCGGGTCCCCCGGAGGCTCCCCCCGCCCAGCCCTCGACGAGGAGAGGGTGCCCCCGTCCTCGGCGGACGCCTCACCGAAGCCGCGCCGACGGCCCCCGCGTCCACCGCGCGGCCCGCCGTCACGCGAGCCGCCCCGGCGCGCACCACCCATGGGTGGGCCACCCGCGCGCCGCTGTCCGCCGTCGTCCCCGGGCACACCACCGCCCGGCTCGGCGTTCCCGTGCACGCCGTCTCCGTCCGTGTCCGAGCCGAGTGCGTCCCCGGTGCCCCTCCCCCGTGGGGCACCGAAGGCGGCGTGCTTGTACTCGTACTCGTACTCGGCCCAGTCGGTTCGCCGTGTCACGGGTCAGCTCTTGGCCGAGGCGGCCTTGGGCTTGGTGGCCTTGGCGGGCGCCGCCTTGGCCGTGTCGTCCGCGGCGGTGGTGACCGCGGCGTCCGCGCCCGGCTCCGTGGTCGGCTCCTCCGGCCGCACCCCGACGCCCAGCTTCTCCTTGATCTTCTTCTCGATCTCGTTGGCCAGGTCGGGGTTGTCCTTCAGGAAGTTGCGCGCATTCTCCTTGCCCTGGCCGAGCTGGTCGCCCTCGTACGTGTACCAGGCGCCGGCCTTGCGGACGAAGCCGTGCTCCACGCCCATGTCGATCAGACCGCCCTCGCGGCTGATGCCCTGGCCGTAGAGGATGTCGAACTCGGCCTGCTTGAAGGGCGGCGCGACCTTGTTCTTGACGACCTTGCAACGGGTCCGGTTGCCGACCGCCTCCGTGCCGTCCTTCAGGGTCTCGATGCGGCGGATGTCGATGCGCACCGAGGCGTAGAACTTCAGCGCCCGGCCACCGGTCGTGGTCTCCGGGGAGCCGAACATCACGCCGATCTTCTCGCGGAGCTGGTTGATGAAGATCGCGGTGGTCTTGGACTGGTTGAGCGCGCTGGTGATCTTGCGCAGGGCCTGGCTCATCAGCCGGGCCTGGAGACCCACGTGGCTGTCGCCCATCTCGCCCTCGATCTCCGCGCGCGGGACGAGCGCGGCGACGGAGTCGATGACGATGAGGTCGAGGGCGCCGGAGCGGACCAGCATGTCCACGATCTCCAGGGCCTGCTCGCCGTTGTCCGGCTGGGAGAGGATCAGGTTGTCGATGTCGACGCCGAGCTTCTTCGCGTACTCGGGGTCGAGGGCGTGCTCCGCGTCCACGAACGCGACCTGGCCGCCCGCCTTCTGCGCGTTCGCCACCGCGTGCAGGGTCAGGGTCGTCTTACCGGAGGACTCCGGTCCGTAGATCTCCACGACACGGCCGCGCGGCAGGCCACCGACGCCGAGGGCCACGTCGAGCGCGGTCGACCCGGTCGGGATGACCTCGATCGGCTCCTTCGACCGCTCGCCCATGCGCATGACCGCGCCCTTGCCGAACTGTCGTTCAATCTGTGCGAGCGCGGCGTCGAGCGCCTTCTCGCGGTCGGTTCCTGCCATGGGTTCCACCCGGTTTGCTTGAGTCGATCGCTTCACGTCAAAGACGCTAACGCCTGCCACTGACAATGCGCCCCGACGCACGTCCGGCCTGTGGATAACTCAGGTACTTCTCCGCCCGAAACGGGGCGAAATCCCTTCCGTTAGGCCTCGCCGGAGCTCCCATAAGAATGGATGTTCGATTTCTGTGTCAAGCGCGCCGAGCGGCACCGGAGCACGCCCCTCCTTCCCGGGAACGCCGATCGCGCAGGGCGCCGCGACGCACTGCCGAGTACGCCCTACCGGGCCCGCCACAGCCGGCGCGCGCGGGCGAGCAGGCCCGGGACCGGGCCGCGTCGGTGGCCGTGGACGCGGGGGTCGTCCGTGACGGCGTACCGCTTCACATAGGCGCCCAGGAAGGCCTGGAGGGTGGCGACCGCGGGAATGGCGATCAGCGCGCCCACGGCGCCGAGCAGGGCGGTGCCGGCGATGACCGAGCCGAAGGCGACCGCGGGATGGATGTCCACGGTCCTCGCGGTCAGCTTGGGTTGCAGCACGTAGTTCTCGAACTGCTGGTAGATCACCACGAAGACCAGCACCCACACCGCGTACCAGGGGTCGACCGTGAAGGCGATCAGCATCGGCAGGGCGCCCGCGAGATAGGTCCCTATGGTGGGGATGAACTGCGAGACCAGGCCCACCCAGACACCGAGCACGAGCGCGTACGGCACTCCCAGGGCCTGGAGCAGGACGTAGTGGGCGATCCCCGAGATGAGCGCCATCAGGCCGCGCGAGTACAGGTAGCCGCCGGTCTTGTCGACGGCTATCTCCCACGCGCGCAGCACCTCCGCCTGGCGGGCGGGCGGCAGCAGGGAGCAGATGGTGCGGCGCAGCCGCGGACCGTCGGCGGCGAAGTAGAACGAGAACAGGGCGATCGTCAGCAGCCGGAACAGGCCCCCGAGCACCTGGGCGGACACGTCGAGCACGCCCGCGGCGCTGGTCTGCGCGTACTTGCGCAGCCAGTCGGAGTGGAGCAGGCCCTCCTGCACGTCCACCCGTCTGAGCTCGGTGTGGAACGTGGTGTTGACCCAGTTGATGACGGAGTCGAGGTACTCCGGGAAGCCCTCGACCATCTTGATGATCTGCCCGGCGAGCATCGAGCCGAGCAGCGTCACGAAGCCCGCCGCCGCGATCGTCAGACCGAGGAACACCAGGAAGGTCGCGAGTCCCCGCCGCATCCCGCCGGCGGCCATGCGGCTGACCGCGGGCTCGATGGCGAGGGCCAGGAAGAACGCGATGAGCACGTTGAGGAGCAGGCCGGTCAGCTGGTGGAAGGCCCAGCTGCCGAGCTGGAAGGCGGCGACGAGGCCGATCGCGAGCACCATGGCGCGCGGCAGCCAGCGGGGCATGCGGGAGCCCGGCCCGGCGGCGCCCTCGGCCGGTACCGGAGACCGGGGAGGCGGCGTCGTAGCGAACGGGGATGCGTGCGGGGCCGTCTGCCCGGTCTCGTCAGTGGGTGCCACGGTGCAAGTCTCGCCGACGCCGCCGACGGCGCGGCACCGGCCCGCGATCCTCGTGGCCGGTCAGTGCTTCTCCCGCGGAACGTTCATGACCTGGCACACCACGCGCCACACGTCCTTCGCGTCCCAGCCGTCCGCCAGCGCCTCGTGCACCGTGCGCCCGCCGAGCTCCGACATCACGTGGTCGCGCGCGAAGGTGTCGGCGTACCCCGCGCCGAAGTGCTCCGCCATCCGCTCCCAGAAGACCGTCAACCGCATGATCCCAGTATCCCGCCCCTGCGGGTGACCTCGTTCCGGGGCCACTTGGGGAGACCGCTTTCCGCCCTACGGTCTGACGCATGGCCGAGACCGGAGCTCCCCCTTCTCCCCAACCGCCCCCGGCGTCCTCCCCGCTGTTCCGCGCCGAGCACTTCGTGTGGCTCACCGCGCGCGTGCTGGAGCAGCGGCTGTTCGCCTACCACTTCCTGAACGGCGGCGCGGATCCGGTGGAGACCGCGCTGGACGCCTACCGCAACGAGGACGGCGGGTACGGTCACGCGCTGGAGCCCGATCTGCGCGGCCCCGTCAGCCAGCCGCTGCACACCGCGCACGCGCTGCGCGTGCTGGACACCGTGGGCCGCTGCGGCGGACAGCGGGTGGAGCGCGTGTGCCGCTATCTGACCTCCGTCTCCACCCCCGACGGCGCGCTGCCCGCGGTCCATCCCGGCCAGCGCGGCTATCCGGCGGCACCCTTCGTGCCGATCGTGGACGACCCGCCGAGCGACCTCCTGGCCACCGGACCGGTGGTGGGCCTGCTGCACCGCAACGAGGTGTGGCACGCCTGGCTGTTCCGGGCCACCGACTTCTGCTGGCAGCGGGTCGAGTCGCTGGAGACCTCCCACCCGTACGAGATCGAGGCGGCCGTCACCTTCCTGGACTCCGCACCCGGCCGCACGCGCGCGCGTGCGGCCGCCGACCGGCTCGGCCGTCTGGTGCGCGACCACCGCCTGGCGGTGCTGGACCCGGAGCGGCCGGATGCCTACCCGGTCGCACCGGGCTACGCACCCGGGGAGCACCACTTCCCGCACGACTACGCGCGGGCACCCGGCTCCCTGGCGCGCGCGTGGTTCACGGACGAGGAGATGAAACGCTCCCTGGACTTCCTGGCCGGCCGCCAGGAGCAGGACGGCGGCTGGCCGGTCACGTGGCGCCAGTGGGCTCCGGGCACCGCGCTGGAGGCGCGCCCCTTGGTCACGATCGAGGCGCTGCGCACCCTCAGGGCCTACGGCCGGCCCATCGGCTGAGCCGCCACCGGTACGCGCCCCGGCTCATCCGGTCAGGGCCCGCACCCCGGCCGTCACCACCACGGCCGCGCCGACCACGACCAGGAACGGCGCCCGCAGCAGCAGCGCCACGGCGGCGGCCGCGAGCCCGGCCGCCCGCGCGTCCAGCACGAGCGTGCGCCCGTCGGCGAACGTCTGCTGGGCGGTGAGCGCGGCCAGCAGGGCGACGGGCAGCAGCGCGGCGAGCCGCTTCACCAGTGGCCGCTCCAGGGCACCCGCCGGAACGAGCAGCCCGGCCAGCTTGACGGCGTAGCAGCCGACAGCGGTCACCGCCACCGCGATCCAGATGTTCAACGATCTCCCTCTCGTACGTCGTCACGGGCGCCGCTCCGGCGACGGCCCCGCAGGTAGAGCACGGCCGGCGCGGCGAGCGCGGCCGCCAGGACCGGCACCCCGGCCGGCAGCACGGGCAGCAGACCGAGCCCGAGCAGTACGGCCAGAGCGGCGACGGCCCGCTCGGTGGCGGTCTTCAGCATCGGCGCCAGCAGCGCCAGGAACACGGCCGGCCCGGCCGCGTCCAGGCCCCACGCGTCGGTGTCGCCGAGGGCCTTGGCGCCCAGCGCGCCCAGCAGCGTGGTGAGGTTCCACAGCACGTACAGCGTGACCCCGGTGACGGTGAAGCCGATCCGCGCGCTGCGCCGCGTGGGCTGGGCCAGCGTCACCGCGGTGGTCTCGTCGATGACCCATTGGGCCGCGAATGGCCGCACCGCGCGCGGGAGGGCCAGCAGCTGCGACAGGCGCAGTCCGTAGAAGGCGTTGCGCACGCCCAGGAAGAAGGCGCCCGCGGCCGCCGTGAACGGGTTGCCTCCGGCCGCCAGCGCCCCCACCAGCGCGAACTGGGAGGCCCCGGTGAACACCAGCAGGCTGAGAGCGCACGTCTGCCAGAGCGTGAGCCCGCTGCCCGCCGAGGTCACCCCGAAGGCGAACCCGGACAGTCCTACGGCGACCCCGACCCCCAGGGCGTCCCGTACGACGGCGGCGTCGGGCTTTCCTCCGTCGTCGGCGCGTATGTCTGCGAGAGCTGTCTGTTCTGCCACAGCGCCGAGGGTAGGAAGAGCCGGGACCCGGCGTCTTGTACGTTCTTGCGCTCGCGCTGGTAGGCCCCCGGGGGCACGCCCACGATCCGGGAGAAGTGCCGGCTCAGGTGCGACTGGTCGGTGAAGCCGACGGCGACGGCGGCCTGGGAGGGCGCGGTGCCCGCGTCCAGCAACCGCCTGGCCCGGCGCACCCGGGCGTCGGTCAGCCAGGTGTGCGGCGGCATTCCGTAGGCGTTGCGGAAGGCTCGCAGCAGCGCGAACGGGCTGCTGCCCAGGTCGGCCGCCAGCCTCTCCAGGCTCGGCGGCTCGGCCATCCGCTCCTCCAGGACGGCACGCGCGCGTGCCGCGGTCCGCGCACCCGCCGTCCGTATGTCCCGCTGCGGCAGTGCCCCGCCGTTGAGCCGCAGCAACCGCGTCACGGCGACCCGTAGCAGGGTGTCGGCGGCCAGCGCGTTGCCCTCGTCCGCGGCCCGCAGCACCTGGTGCACCAGCCCGACGGCGTACGGATCGTCGAGCACGGGGCGGACGAAGCCCGGCGTTCCGCGTATGCCCGTGGTCTCCGCGGCGATCTCGGCGACCAGCTCCGGCGCCGGATACACCGCGCCGTACCGCCATCCCTCGGGCACCGCCGCCCTCCCGGTGTGCGGTGTGTCGGGATTGACCAGCGCCAGCGCCCCCGGCCCCGCGTACTGGTCGGACCCCCCGTGGTGGAACACCTCCACGCCCTCGACGATGGCGGCGATCACGAAGTGCTCGTGGGTGTGCCGCACGAACTCCTTGCGGACGTAGCGGGCCCGTAGCAGGTCGACACCGGGCAGTTCTTCGTACTGCCAGTGCCGCGCCCGCTCCTCACCCGCTGCCGCCATACCCCCGATTCTCCGTCGCCGGCACGGCTCGGCGAGCGTGGGGGCCGCCCCCCGGGCGACCCCGGGCACGCCCAGGTCAGAGGCGTTGTCAGTGGGCGGGTGCACGATGGACTCATGGTCAGCGACGCACACCGGGCCCTCGACGGCTTCTCCCCCGCGACCCGCGGCTGGTTCACGGGGGCCTTCTCCGCGCCCACCGCCGCCCAGGCGGGGGCATGGCAGGCCATCGGCGAGGGCTCGGACGTGCTGGTGGTCGCCCCGACCGGCTCCGGCAAGACCCTCGCCGCCTTCCTCGCCGCGCTCGACCAGCTCGCCTCCACCCCGCCCCCGGCCGATCCGAAGAAGCGCTGCCGGGTACTGTACGTCTCCCCGCTCAAGGCCCTCGCCGTGGACGTGGAGCGCAATCTGCGCAGCCCGCTGACCGGCATCCGCCAGGAGTCCGTACGCCTCGGCCTGCCGGAGCCGGAGGTGAAGGTCGGCATCCGCTCCGGCGACACCCCGGCGGCCGAGCGCCGCGCCCTGTCCACCCGCCCGCCGGACATCCTGATCACCACGCCCGAGTCGCTGTTCCTGATGCTGACCTCGGCCACCCGGGACGCGCTGACCGGCGTGGAGACGGTGATCCTGGACGAGGTGCACGCGGTGGCCGGCACCAAGCGCGGCGCGCACCTCGCCCTGTCCCTGGAGCGCCTGGACGAGCTGCTGCCGAGGCCCGCCCGCCGCATCGGCCTGTCCGCGACGGTCCGTCCGGTCGACGAGATCGCCCGCTATCTGTCCCCCCGCCGCAAGGTGGAGATCGTCCAGCCGGAGTCCGGCAAGGAGTTCGACCTGTCCGTGGTCGTCCCGGTCGAGGACCTGGGCAATCCAGGCGAGTCGCGCGAAGCGCGTCCTCATAAGGGTGGTGGTGGGCGACGGGCGGGAGGTTCCCCGGTCGCCGACGGCGGCGACGGGGCGGAGCGGCCCTCGATCTGGCCGCATGTCGAGGAGCGGATCACCGATCTGGTCCAGGCGCACCGCTCGACGATCGTGTTCGCCAACTCCCGCCGGCTCGCCGAGCGCCTGTGCAACCGGCTCAACGAGATCGCCTACGAGCGGGCGACCGGCGAGTCCCTGGACGAACACCACTCCCCCGCCGAGCTGATGGGCGGCTCCGGCGCGGCGCACGGCGCGCCGCCGGTCATCGCCCGCGCGCACCACGGCTCGGTGTCCAAGGAGCAGCGCGCCCTGGTCGAGGAGGATCTCAAGGCGGGCCGGCTCCCCGCGGTGGTCGCCACCTCCAGCCTGGAGCTGGGCATCGACATGGGCGCCGTGGACCTCGTCGTCCAGGTCGAGTCCCCGCCGTCCGTGGCCTCCGGACTGCAACGGGTCGGCCGCGCGGGACACCAGGTCGGCGCGGTCTCCACGGGCGTGGTCTTCCCGAAGTACCGCGGCGACCTGGTCCAGGCCGCGGTGGTCACCGAGCGGATGCGCTCCGGCGCCATCGAGTCCCTCAAGGTGCCCGCCAACCCGCTGGACGTCCTCGCCCAGCAACTCGTGGCGATGACGGCCATGGACACCTGGCAGCTGGACGACCTGCTCGGCCTGGTCCGCCGGGCGGCGCCGTTCGCCTCGCTGCCGGAGTCGGCGTTCACCGCCGTCCTGGACATGCTCGCCGGCCGCTACCCGTCCGACGCGTTCGCGGAGCTGCGCCCGCGCGTGGTGTGGGACCGCGTCGCGGGCACGGTCACCGGCCGCCCCGGCGCGCAGCGCCTCGCCGTCACCTCCGGGGGCACGATCCCCGACCGCGGACTGTTCGGCGTCTTCCTCGCCGGCTCGGACCCCAAGAAGGGCGGCGGCCGGGTCGGCGAGCTGGACGAGGAGATGGTCTACGAGTCCCGGGTCGGCGACGTCTTCACGCTCGGCACGAGCTCCTGGCGCATCGAGGACATCACGCGCGACCGGGTCCTGGTCTCGCCCGCGCCGGGAGTGCCGGGCCGGCTGCCGTTCTGGAAGGGCGACCAGCTGGGCCGCCCGCTGGAACTGGGCCGCGCGGTGGGCGCGTTCCTGCGCGAGGTCGGCTCCCTGCCGGACGAGGACGCCCGGCTGCGTCTGCTGGCCGCCGGCCTCGACGCGTGGGCCGCGGACAACGTGCTGTCGTACTTGGAGGAGCAGCGCGCGGCCTGCGGGCACGTCCCCGACGACCGGACGATCGTCGTGGAGCGCTTCCGCGACGAGCTGGGCGACTGGCGGGTCGTGGTGCACTCTCCCTTCGGAGCCCAGGTGCACGCCCCCTGGGCGCTGGCGCTCGGCGCCCGCCTGTCCGAGCGGTACGGCATGGACGCGCAGGTCATGCACGCCGACGACGGCATCGTGCTGCGCCTGCCCGACGCCGACCTGATGGGCTTGGACCTGCTCGACCAGGAGCCGATGAAGGCAGGCCTGGAGTACGACGTGGAGCAGGCGCCCGTCGGGGCCGCGGACGTCACCTTCGACAAGGGCGAGGTCGACCAGATCGTCACCGACCAGGTCGGCGGCTCGGCCCTGTTCGCCTCCCGCTTCCGCGAGTGCGCCGCCCGCGCGCTGCTGCTGCCGCGCCGCAACCCGGGCAAGCGCACCCCGTTGTGGCAGCAGCGCCAGCGTGCCGCCCAACTGCTCCAGGTGGCGAGCGAGTTCGGCTCCTTCCCGATCGTGCTGGAGGCGGTCCGCGAATGCCTCCAGGACGTTTTCGACGTGCCGGGCCTGGTCGAGCTGATGGGCGACGTCGAGTCGCGCAGGGTGCGCCTGGTCGAAGTCACCACCCCCGAGCCCTCTCCCTTCGCACGTTCGCTGCTGTTCGGGTACGTCGCCCAGTTCCTGTACGAGGGGGACTCGCCGCTCGCCGAGCGCCGCGCCGCCGCGCTGTCGCTGGACTCGCGGCTGCTGGCCGAGCTGCTGGGCCAGGCCGAGCTGCGCGAACTGCTCGACGCCGAGGTGCTGGTGGAGCTGGAGCGCGAGCTTCAGTGGCTGACCGAGGACCGCCGTGTGAAGGACATCGAAGGCGTCGCCGACGTACTGCGGCTGCTCGGTCCGCTCTCCGAGGCCGAGCTGGCCGAGCGGGGTGCCGAACCCGGCTGGGCGCAGGAGCTGGCCGGGGCCCGCCGGGCCATCCGGGTCCGGATCGCCGGAGCCGACCACTGGGCCGCGATCGAGGACGCGGGCCGGCTGCGCGACGCGCTCGGCACCGCGCTGCCGGTGGGCGTCCCGGAGGCGTTCACCGAGCCGGTGAAGGACCCCCTGGGCGACCTCCTGGCGCGCTACGCCCGCGCCCACGGCCCGTTCACGTCGGCGACGGCCGCGGCCCGCTTCGGCCTGGGCGTGGCGGTCACCGAGGGCGCGCTCCAGCGGCTCGCCGCCAACGGCCGTGTCGTACAAGGCGAGTTCCATCCGGCGGGCATCGGCCAGGAGTGGTGCGACGCGACCGTGCTGCGTCGGCTGCGCCGGCGTTCGCTGGCCGCGCTGCGGCACGAGTTGGAGCCTGTGCCGCCGGCCGCGCTCGCGCAGTTCCTGCCGCAGTGGCAGCACATCGGCAAGGGGCACGGCCTGCGCGGCATCGACGGACTGGTGCGCGCGGTCGAGCAGTTGCAGGGCGCGTCCGTGCCCGCCTCCGCGCTGGAGAAGCTGGTCCTGCCGTCCCGCGTGGCGAACTACACCGCGTCGATGCTGGACGAACTCACCGCGGCAGGCGAGGTGGTGTGGGCGGGCGCGGGCGCACTGCCCGGAAAGGACGGCTGGGTCTCCCTGTACCTGGCGGACACGGCCCCGCTGCTCCTGCCGCCCCCGCACCCACTGGAGCTGACCGCGCTCCACCAGTCTGTCCTGGACGCTCTCTTTGGCGGATACGGCCTGTTCTTCCGTCAGATCGCCGACCAGGTCCGCGCTACCACCCACCCCGAGGCCACGGATCCCCAACTTGCCGACGCGCTCTGGGACCTGGCGTGGTCCGGCCGGCTCACCAACGACACGCTCGCCCCGATGCGCTCCCTGCTGGGCTCGGGCCGCACCGCGGGTTCCACCGCGCACCGGGCCAAGCGCGCGGTCCCGCGCGGGCGTTACGGATCGCTGACGGCCGCCGCCCGCACCGCGTCCCGCAGCGGCCCGCCGACCGTCGCGGGCCGCTGGTCGCTGCTGCCGGTCCGCGACCCCGACCCCACCGTGCGCGCCCACGCCCTGGCCCGTACCCTCCTCGACCGGCACGGCGTGGTCACGCGGGGTGCGGTGGCGGCGGAGGCCGTGGAGGGCGGCTTCTCGGCGGTGTACCGGGTCCTGTCCGCCTTCGAGGACAACGGCCACGCCCGGCGGGGCTACGTGGTGGAGGGCCTGGGTGCCGCGCAGTTCGCGATGGACGGCGCGGTGGACCGGCTGCGCGCGGTGGCGAACGCCCGTGACCGCGGCGAGGGCCTGCCCGGCGCGGTCTCCGGGGGCGGTGGTCCGGGCGGCTTCGGCTCCCGCGACGGCTCCCCTGTCCCCGGTGGCATCGGCTCCGGCTTCCCCGCCGCCGAACTCGGCGGTGACTTCGGCGGTGACGTCGACTGGCTGGACTCCGGCCGCCCGGCCCCCGGTGACCACGTCTCACCCCGGGACCTCGCCTCACCGGGTCACGGCGGACCGAGAGGCGGTGGGCAGACCTTCCCGTACGGCAACGGCTTCGGTGACCGCCGTGCCCGTACCGCCGACGCCGGGACCAGAGGAATCGTCCTCGCCGCCGCCGACCCCGCGAACGCCTACGGCGCCGCCCTGCCGTGGCCCGAGCCGCCGACCGGCGCGGGACACAAACCGGGCCGCAAGGCCGGCTCCCTGGTGGTGCTCGTCGACGGCGAACCGGCGCTGTACATGGAGCGCGGCGGCAAGACGCTGCTGGCCTGGCCGACCGACCCGGACGGCGCGGTCGGTGACGACCCGCGCCTGCGGGAGGGCGCCGAGGCGCTCGCCGCGGCCGCCCGCGCGGGCTCGCTGGGCACGGTGACGGTGGAGCGGGTCAACGGTGCCTCGGCCCTGACCTCCCCCATCGGCGCCCTCCTGGAAGGAGCGGGCTTCATAGCGACCCCGCGCGGACTGCGCCTGCGCGCATGATCCGGGCAGCGCGGGCCACGCACACGCGCACCCGTACGTGGCCACCCACCCGCACGTGTCACCCTTGACCCATGCCCGAAGGCGACACGGTCTGGCAGACCGCGAGGCGATTGCGCGACGCCCTCGCGGGCAAGGTGCTGACCCGCAGCGACTTCCGGGTACCGAAGTACGCCACGGTCGACCTCACCGGCCGGACCGTCCTGGACACCGTCTCCCGCGGCAAGCACCTGCTCACCCGTTTCGAGGGCGGCCTGACGCTGCACTCGCACCTGCTGATGGAGGGCGCCTGGAAGGTGTACGGCACCGGCGAGCGCTGGAAGGGCGGCCCCGGCCACCAGATCCGGGCCGTCCTCGGCACCGCCGACCGCGCGGCCGTCGGCTACCGCCTCCAGGTCCTGGAGCTGCTGCGCACCTCGGAGGATGAGCGCACCGTCGCCCACCTCGGCCCGGACCTCCTCGGTCCCGACTGGGACCCCGACCTCGCCCTGGCCAACCTCCTGGCCGACCCGGGCCGCCCGCTCGGCGAGGCCCTGCTCGACCAGCGCAATCTGGCCGGCATCGGCAACGTCTACAAGAGCGAGCTGTGCTTCCTGCTCGGCGTGACCCCGTGGCTGCCGGCCGGCGCCCTGCCCGCCGACCGCGCCGCGATGCTGCCCGCCCTGGCCAAGAAACTTCTGGAGGCCAACCGCGACCGTGTGGTCCGCCGGACCACCGGCCTGCGGGGCCAGGACCTGTTCGTGTACGGCCGGGCACCCCGCCCCTGTCTGCGCTGCGGCACCTCGGTCCGGGTGGCTGACCAGGGCGACGGCTCCCAGGAGCGGCCCACATACTGGTGTCCGAGCTGCCAGGCAGGACCCGCACCGCCGCCGAACACCGCGCAGAAGTGGCGGGACCGCCATCACCGCACCACCGGTTGACCGCCCCGGACCTCACGACGGGCCGGATTCCTCATCCGAACGGTGGGGCGGCGATGCCGTCGCGGTGCCGAACGGCCATCTCCCGCAGGCGGAGGGCGGCCCCCCGAAGGCGCCGTACGGCCACCCCTCGGAGGCGGGAAACGACGCTCCACCGCCGTCCGCGAGGGGCGACGCCCCAAGCCCCTTGCCCGTCCCCACGCCCGGCCCCTCGTCCGGCTCTTCCTGCGACGCCTCCTTGCGGCCCTCCTTGCGCCTCTCCTTGGGCACGCAATGCACGGGCAGCAGGCTCAGGCCCCACCCCCCGGCCGCGACGGCCCCCTCCAGCACCCCCGCCTCGCCCGACAGCAGCAGCCGCAGCACCGCCCACCACCACACCGCGCCGAGCCCCAGAGCGGCCCCCCAGCGCACTATCGGCCCCGCCATCGCACCCACCACCACCTCCAGCCGACGACGGACCGCCGCACCGGACTCCACGATGGCGGCCCCGCCCGGCACCGGCAAACGGGCGCGGCGAAACCCGCCGTAAACCCTCGGACAAGGTGAAGGCCCCGGCCGCGCCTCTCCAGGTCTCCCCGGAGAAGCCCCGGCCGGGGCCTCACCCACGTGTGCGTCGGTTCACGCGCGCGTTCGACAGCTCACGCGGCGACCACGTCCACCGCCTCGGCGGCGGGCGCCTTGATGGTCACCCGTTCCGGTGGCACACCGGTCACCGACACGGAACCCAGCATCGGGCGAACCGGCGTGGGCACGGGCTCGGTGACGGCGGCAGACCGGGCCAGCTCGGCGAGGGCGAGCTCGTCGCTCACTTCCCGCATGAGCTCGGACATCCGTACGTCCAGCGCGTCGCAGATGGCGGCGAGCAGCTCGGAGGAAGCCTCCTTCTGCCCCCGCTCCACCTCGGATAGATAGCCGAGCGAGACTCGGGCGGACGAGGAGACTTCGCGCAGAGTACGGCCCTGGCGCTGGCGCTGCCGACGCAGCACGTCACCCAGCAGGCGACGGAGCAGAATCATCGGTGGCTCCCTCCTCGGACCGCGTAGCCGCATCCTTCACGCCCCACCGTACCGCCTTGCGCCGCGGCCGTGCGGGGAGCGATGTCGTGTTCACTCAGGGCTGCAAACATCAAAACCCCCCGTTCCGTTCCGTATCCTGTGCCCGCTCATTTCCGGTCTGTTCGCCCGCGATCTGCTCCAAAAGCAGTGCGAGTACGCTCCGTACACTCTCCATACGAATTTCCGCCCGGCCGCCGTTCAACCGCAGCGCGGCCGTTTTCCCACCGCGGTCGGCACCGGTTTCCGTCACGCGCGGCCCGTCCACGGCCACGAAAACCGTCCCGACGGGCTGTCCGTCCTGGGGGTCGGGGCCGGCGACCCCGGTGGTCGCGATGCCCCAGTCGGCTTCCAGGGCCTTCCGCACCCCGGCCGCCATCTGGGCCGCGACCTGCGGATCCACCGCTCCCCGCTCGGCCAGCAGGGTGGCGTCGACGCCCAGCAGCCGATGCTTGAGTTCGGTCGCGTAGGCGGTGACCGAGCCCCGGAACACCTTCGACGCCCCCGGCACCGCGGTGATCTCCGCCGCGACCAGGCCACCGGTCAGCGACTCGGCCACGGCGACCGTCTCGCCCCTCACCGTGAGTAGTCTCACTACATCGACGGCCGGCGAACTCACGCTTCCGACTCCTCCAACGCGGAACGCTGCTCGGCGATTCCCCGCCTGCGCAGCACGATGGCCTGTCTCACATAGTCAAGGCCCGTCACCACGGTCAGCACGACCGCCGCGGCCATCACCCAGAACCTCAGCGTTGCCAGCCAGCCCGTCAGCGCCAGTACGTACATCCCGACGGCCACGCCCTGCGTGAGCGTCTTCAGCTTGCCCCCGCGGCTCGCGGGGATGACGCCGTAGCGGATGACCAGGAAACGCAGGAGCGTGATTCCCAGTTCCCGGCCGAGGATCACCCCGGTCACCCACCAGGGCAGGTCGCCCAGCCCGGAGAGGCAGATCAGCGCCGCCCCCATGATCGCCTTGTCGGCGATGGGGTCGGCGATCTTCCCGAAATCGGTGACGAGGTTGTACGTCCGCGCCAGGTGGCCGTCGAACAGGTCGGTGATCATGGCGATGGCGAAGGCCGCCCAGGCCAGCGACCGCCATGCCGGGTCGTACCCTCCCTCGGCCAGCATCAGGGCGACGAAGCAGGGCACGAGCAGCAGCCGGAGCATGGTCAGCAGATTGGCGACGTTCCACACACTCGCCTCGTTCACGGCGGCGGCCGCGATCTTCCCGCCACGCGGTGCCTTGCCGGCGCCCCGCGCCCGCGCGGTCTCACCGGCCGCACCGCCCGCTTCCGTCGCACCGGAACCAGCGGGAGTGGCAGAAGCGGAAGGACGGGAAACCCGGGAAGCGCCCGAAGCACCGTCAGCACCGGCGCGGCGCGAGGCCGCCCCCGCAGCCCTCCCCTGGGCGCCCGAGGAGCCGCCCGCAGCGGATGCCGGGACTCCCGTCATCTGCCCGCCTCCTCGCTCCACGCGAACGCGCCCGCCAGCGGCTCGGCCACCAGGTCGACACCTTCCGTACCGACCACCTTCGCCTCGACCATACGACCGACGCCCAGGCCCTCGCCGCCCACGAGCAGCACCTGGCCGTCCGTCTCCGGCGCCTGGTGCGCCGCCCGACCGCGGACGCCCTCCTCGGCGTCCGCGGACTCGACCAGCACGCGCACCGTCTGACCGACACGCTCCTCGGCCCGCTGGGAGACGAGTTCCTCGGCCAGCCGGGAGACACGCGCCAGCCGCTCGGCGACGACGTCCTCGTCGAGCTTGCCGTCGTACGTCGCCGCCTCCGTGCCCTCCTCGTCGGAGTAGCCGAAGACGCCGATGGCGTCCAGCCGCGCACCGTTCAGGAACCGCTCGAGCTCGGCCAGGTCGGCATCGCTCTCACCGGGGAAGCCGACGATGAAGTTGGACCGCACGCCGGCCTCGGGGGCCTTGGTGCGGATGGTCTCGAGCAGTTCCAGGAAGCGGTCGGTGTCGCCGAAGCGGCGCATGGCGCGCAGCACGCCGGGCGCGGAGTGCTGGAACGACAGGTCGAAGTAGGGGGCGACCTTCGGGGTGGAGGTCAGGACGTCGATCAGCCCGGGACGCATCTCGGCGGGCTGGAGGTAGCTCACCCGCACCCGCTCGATGCCCTCGACCTCGGCGAGCTCGGGCAGCAGGGACTCCAGGAGGCGGATGTCGCCGAGGTCCTTGCCGTAGGAGGTGTTGTTCTCGGAGACCAGCATGATCTCCTTGACGCCCTGCTCGGCCAGCCACCGCGTCTCGTTCAGCACATCGCTCGGGCGACGGGAGATGAACGAGCCGCGGAAGGACGGGATGGCGCAGAAGGAGCAGCGCCGGTCGCAGCCGGAGGCGAGCTTGACCGAGGCGACCGGGGCGCCGTCCAGGCGGCGGCGCAGCGGCGCGCGCGGACCCGAGGCCGGCGCGACACCTTCCGGTAGGTCCGCGGGGCCGTGCCCCGGAATGGCCACCTCCGTGCCGGCGTCCTGCCGCTCGGCCGGACTGATCGGCAGGAGCTTGCGGCGGTCGCGCGGGGTGTGCGAGGCGTGGATGCCACCGCTCAGGATCGTCTGGAGGCGGTCGGAGATGTCCGCGTAGTCGTCGAAGCCGAGCACGCCGTCGGCCTCCGGGAGGGCCTCGGCGAGTTCCTTGCCGTACCGCTCGGCCATGCAGCCGACCGCGACCACCGCCTGCGTTCTGCCGTGGTCCTTGAGGTCGTTGGCCTCGAGGAGGGCGTCGACGGAGTCCTTCTTGGCGGCCTCCACGAAGCCACAGGTGTTGACCACGGCGACGTCCGCTTCCGCGGCGTCCTCCACGAGCTGCCAGCCGTCCGCCTCCAAACGGCCTGCGAGCTCCTCCGAGTCCACCTCGTTACGGGCGCAGCCGAGAGTGACGAGTGCGACGGTACGGCGTTCAGGCATGGGCTCAAGACTACTTTGTCTCTCTGACCGCCCAAGTCGACGGGGTTGGCCGATCTTGGCCGACCCCGTGCTCGCCTGACTGTTCGGCCCCTTGTGTACGGGCCGCTCGTCGGCCACTACCCGGCCTGCGGGTCGCCCTTGGTGTACGTGAGGCGCTCCACGGCGCCCGGCTGGAACTGGTCCTCGATCTTCTTGCCGTTGACGTACAGCTGGATCGCGCCGGCGTCGCCGAGGATCAGGTTGATCTTGGAGCTGTCCTGGAAGGTCTTGGACTCGCCCTTCTGCAGGAGCCCGTCGAAGAGCATCCGGCCGTTGTGGTCCTTGGCCGAGATCCAGCTGCGCCCGTTGTCGGCGCTGACCTGCACGGTCACCTTGTCCTGCGGCGCGGCCGCGATGGCGCTGTCGGACGGCGCCGGTGTGGGGTCGGCGGTCTTGCTGCTCTTCGGCGTGGGCGAGGCCGACGTGCCGGCCGTGGGCGTGGAGCCCTCACCGATCTGCCCCTTGGCGCCTGTGTCGTCGCTGCCGCCATTGAAGGCCGTGAAGCCGACGAAACCGATCACGACGACAATCGCCGCGACCATGGCCGCGGTCCAGTTGGGCCCGCGCCGCTCCGGGCGGATACGTTCCGCCTCGAACAGGGGGGCGGCCGGGGTCGGGGCGGGGCGGCCGCCGTGCTCGGCGTCGAAGCGCCCGAGCAGCGGGCCCGGGTCGACGCGCACGGCCTTCGCCAGGTTCCGGATGTGGCCGCGGGCGTAGACGTCGCCGCCGCAGGGGGCGAAGTCGTCGGCCTCGATGGCGTGCACGATGGCGACGCGGACCCGGGTGGCGCTGCTGACGTCGTCGACGGTCAGTCCGGCGGCGATCCGCGCCTCCTTCAGGGCACGGCCGACGGAGGGGCTGGCTTCCTCGGAAACGTCTTCGAAGGGACGCTCGTCTTCAGGGGAGTTGCCGATGGACACGGGGGCGCCTTTCGAGCGTGTAGCCGCCTGTGCTGGAGGTTCAGTCTAGGGAGGTGCCAAAGGGTGAAGCGACCCGGCGGTAGGAATTTGTACGCCATCGGAATGGCCGGACAATCCGATGGTGGGACAGATGTGGGCCCAGGGCGGGACCCGCACCGGTCCTCTCGCTCAACTTGACGTACGCCCAGGCGAAACGGTTGCCCATAGCTCGCTAACGGGTGGATCACGGTCCACGCGCCCACCCGCGGCGAGCGCATCCGCCGGACGGCGTCTTCCTGCTACCCCTCAGACTCCCCACGAATCACGGCCAGCACGCCGTCCAGGTCGTCGGGCTTCACAAGAACGTCACGCGCCTTGGATCCCTCGCTGGGCCCGACGATGCCGCGGGACTCCATCAGGTCCATCAGCCGCCCCGCCTTGGCGAAGCCGACGCGCAGCTTGCGCTGGAGCATGGACGTCGAGCCGAACTGCGTGGAGACGACCAGCTCGGCCGCCTGGCACAGCAGGTCGAGGTCGTCGCCGATGTCCTCGTCGATCTCCTTCTTCTGCTTGGTGCCGACGACGACGTCGTCCCGGAAGAGCGGCGCCATCTGGTCCTTGCAGTGCCGGACGACCTCCTGGACCTCCGCCTCGGTCACGAACGCGCCCTGAAGACGGGTCGGCTTGCTCGCGCCCATCGGCAGGAACAGCCCGTCGCCCTTGCCGATCAGCTTCTCGGCGCCCGGCTGGTCGAGGATGACGCGGGAGTCGGCCAGCGAGGAGGTGGCGAACGCGAGCCGGGAGGGCACGTTCGCCTTGATCAGACCGGTGACCACGTCGACCGAGGGGCGCTGGGTGGCGAGCACCAGGTGGATGCCGGCGGCACGCGCGAGCTGGGTGATGCGCACGATCGCGTCCTCCACGTCACGCGGCGCGACCATCATCAGGTCGGCGAGCTCGTCCACGATCACCAGCAGGTACGGGTACGGCTGGAGCTCCCGTTCGCTGCCCTCCGGCGCCTTGGCCCTGCCGCTGCGCACGGCCTCGTTGAAGTCGTCGATATGCCGGAACCCGTACGCCGCCAGGTCGTCGTACCGCAGATCCATCTCGCGCACGACCCACTGCAAGGCCTCGGCGGCCCGCTTGGGGTTGGTGATGATCGGCGTGATCAGGTGCGGAATGCCCTCGTACGCGGTCAGTTCGACGCGCTTGGGGTCGACGAGGACCATGCGCACGTCCTCCGGAGTCGCCCGCATCATGACCGAGGTGATCAGGCAGTTGATGCAGGAGGACTTGCCGGAGCCGGTGGCGCCGGCGACGAGGATGTGCGGCATCTTCGCGATGTTGGCCATCACGTAGCCGCCCTCGACGTCCTTGCCGAGCGCGACGAGCATCGGGTGGTCGTCCTCGGCGGCGTCCGCGAGACGCAGCACGTCCCCGAGGTTCACCATCTCCCGGTCGGTGTTGGGGATCTCGATGCCGACCGCGGACTTGCCGGGGATCGGGCTGATGATCCGCACGTCCGGGCTGGCGACGGCGTACGCGATGTTCTTGGTCAGCGCGGTGATCCGCTCGACCTTCACGGCGGGTCCGAGTTCGACCTCGTAGCGCGTGACCGTCGGGCCGCGGGTGAACCCGGTGACGCGGGCGTCGACCTTGAACTCGGTGAAGACGTTGGAGAGCGCGTCGACGATGGCGTCGTTGGCCGCGCTGCGCGCCTTGCCCGGACCGCCCCGCTCGAGCAGGTCCAGGGAGGGCAGGGAGTAGGTGATGTCGCCGGAGAGCTGGAGCTGCTCGGCGCGCGCCGGCAGGTCGCGGGGCTGGGGCGGCGGGGTCTTCGTGAGGTCGGGGACCCCGGACTGCTTCGGGCTCGCGGGCCGCTGGACCGGCGGCTCCTGCGGGGACCGTCCGGTCCGGCCGTCCTCGCCGGGGCGTGCGGCGGGCACGGGCGTCGGGGTCGTGCTCTCCCCGCGGTCGCCCACGCCGACGCCCTGGGTGAGGTCCGCGACGATCGGCGAGGGCGGCATGCCGTGCAGCACCGCGCCGTCGAGTGCGGCGGCGGCAGCGGCGGCGACGTCCACGGCGTCCATCTGCCGTTCCATGTCCGGCTGCGGCACCGCCGAGCGACGGGGACGGGAACGCCGCTTGGAGAGGGCCTCCTGCTCCGCGGCGTCCGGGTCGTAGTCCTGGGCGGCGCTCTGCCGCTTGCGGGAGCGCGCGGGCAGCGCCTCGCGCCACTGCTCCTCGTAGCGCGCGTCGTCGTCGCTGTACTCCTCGGCCTCCGGGCCGTGCACGATGCCGAGCTTCACCCCGAGCAGCCGCAGCCGCTGCGGGATCGCGTTGACCGGGGTCGCGGTGACGACCAGCAGGCCGAACACCGTGAGCAGCACGAGCAGCGGTACGGCGAGGACTTCGCCCACGGCGTAGGTCAGCGGGGTCGCCGCGCCCCAGCCGATGAGCCCGCCGGCGTCCCTTATCGCCTGCATGCCGTCGCTGCGGGCGGGCGAGCCGCAGGCGATGTGAACCTGCCCCAGCACGCCGATCACCAGGGCGGACAGTCCGATGACGATCCGGCCGTTGGCCTCGGGCTTCTCGGGGTGCCGGATGAAGCGGACGGCGATGACCGCGATCAGGATCGGCACCAGCAGGTCCAGCCGTCCGAACGCGCCGGTCACCAGGATCTCGACCAGGTCGCCGACGGGCCCGCGCAGATCGGCCCAGGTACCGGCGGCGACGATCAGGGCGACGGCGAGCAACAGCAGCGCAATGCCGTCCTTGCGGTGCGCGGGGTGGAGGTTCTTGGCGCCCTGCCCCACTCCGCGGAAGACGGCGCCGACGGCGTGCGCGAGCCCGAGCCAGAGGGCGCGCACGACCCGGTACACGCCCCCCGTCGGACTGGGCGCCGGCTTGCCCGCGGCCTTCTTGGCGGGCGCCTTCTTGGCGGGCGCCTTCTTGGCGGGCGCCTTCTTCGCGGCGGCCTTCTTCGCCGGAGCCGCCCCGGAAGCGGCAGCCTTCTTCGCGGGCTGCTTCTTGGCTGCGGAGGGACGTGAGGCCATGGGTGTGAGGTTACCGGTGGAGACGACAGCGGACACGTGCGCCCGTTGCTTCACCCGTTCGTGTCGTGTCCGGAGAGGAGCCGGGCTGACACGCCCTCAAGAGCCGTACATCGCGGGAAGCATGGCGCGGTCCCGCCGCTCGCCGAGTGGGCCGGGCCCCCGCCCCCGGATTCGGGCTCAGCCCTGCGAAGGCACCGACGATGTGCTCCCCGTGCCCGGCTCCAGCGCGTCCAGGGCGCGTCGCAGACCCGTCAGCTTGCGCTCCAAGTGGGCCGCCGTGGCCACCGCCGCCGCGTCGGCGGACTCGTCGTCCAGCTGTTTGGACAGGGCCTCCGCCTGCTCCTCGACCGCGGCGAGACGGGCGGAGAGTTCGGCGAGCAGACCGGCCGACTCCTTGCCGTCGCCCACCGCGCCCTTGCCACCGCCCTCCAACTGGAGCCGCAGCAGGGACGCCTGCTCCTTCAGCTGGCAGTTCTTCATGTACAGGTCCACAAAGACCGAGACCTTCGCGCGCAGCACCCACGGGTCGAACGGCTTGGAGATGTAGTCCACCGCGCCGGCCGCGTAGCCGCGGAAGGTGTGGTGGGGGCCGTGGTTGATCGCGGTGAGGAAGATGATCGGAATGTCCCGGGTCCTCTCCCGCCGCTTGATGTGCGCGGCCGTCTCGAAGCCGTCCATGCCCGGCATCTGAACGTCCAGCAGAATGACCGCGAAGTCGTCCGTGAGCAGTGCTTTGAGCGCTTCCTCCCCGGACGATGCCCGCACCAGCGTCTGATCGAGCGCAGAGAGGATGGCCTCCAGCGCCAACAGATTCTCCGGCCGGTCATCGACCAGGAGGATCTTGGCCTTCTGCACCATGGCCCGCCCTCCTCGCCCCGGCTTGGGGCCGCCCCTGTCCGCAGGAACCGGGGAAGCACCGGCGGGTGCCGCCCCAGGGGACGACTCCCTTGCGCCGCCCGTCCTTGTGCCGGTCATCGTAGCCGCACCCCGCCCGTCGCCACACCCTGTCACCGTGATGTCACTGTGCACCTGGCAGAAACGCCGCGGGAGACCAGAAGGTTCCCCGGATTCCGCACTCCTACACGGCTTCGGGGCCTCCGAGTCGACAACGTCCCGCGTCCTGCGAACGTTCCGGTCACCGCTGCGCCGTCACTCCCCGCTCATCCACTGCGCCATCACCGTCAGCAGGTGATCGGGGTCCACGGGCTTGGTCACGTAGTCGGAGGCGCCCGACTCGATCGCCTTCTCCCGGTCGCCCTTCATCGCCTTCGCGGTCAGCGCGACGATCGGCAGCCCGGCGAACTGCGGCATCCGCCGGATCGCCGTGGTCGTCGCATAACCGTCCATCTCGGGCATCATGATGTCCATCAGGACGACCGCCACGTCATCGTGCTGTTCCAGCACCTCGATGCCCTCTCGGCCGTTCTCGGCGTACAGCACGGACAGGCCGTGCTGCTCCAGGACGCTGGTCAGGGCGAAGACGTTGCGGATGTCGTCGTCGACGATGAGCACCTTCTCGCCGCCGAACCGGATGTCACGGTGCCCCTGCGGGACGGTCTCCGGCTCCGCCGGGCCCGCCGACGCCACCACCCACTGCTCCTGAAGCGGCTGCCCGTGCTGCGCCGGCCTGGGGTCGGCGGCGGGCAGGGCCTTGCGGCGGCGCCGGAAGAGCGCGGCGGGGCCGTTCTGCGTCTCCTGGTACGACTTCACCTCCGCCGGCGTCTCGACCTGCGCGGCGGCCTGCCCGGACGGGTCCGGCCCGGGGGCGGCGACCAGTTCGCGGGCGTCCAGTACGGAGCCGGGCTGCTGGTAGCCCTGCGGCGGCAGCTCCCCCGGGTGCAGCGGCAGGTACAGGGTGAACGTCGAGCCGCGGCCCGGCTCGCTCTGGGCGTGGATCTCACCGCCGAGCAGTTGCGCGATCTCCCGCGAGATGGACAGCCCGAGGCCGGTACCGCCGTACTTGCGGCTGGTGGTGCCGTCGGCCTGCTTGAACGCCTCGAAGATCACCCGCATCTTGCTGGCCGCGATGCCGATTCCGGTGTCGGTGACGGAGAAGGCGATCAAGGCCGCGTCCGGGTCGGTCAGCGAGCCGGCCTCCAGCAACTGCTCGCGGATCGGCTGCGGAACGTCGTCCCGGGCGGGCCGGATGACCAGCTCCACCGACCCGGAGTCGGTGAACTTCACCGCGTTGGACAGCAGGTTGCGCAGGACCTGGAGCAGCCGCTGCTCGTCGGTGTGCAGGGTCGCGGGCAGCTCCGGCGACACCCGTACGGACAGATCGAGGCCCTTCTCCGCGGTCAGCGGGCGGAAGGTGGCCTCCACGTAGTCGATGAGCTGGACGAGCGCGATGCGCGTCGGGGAGACGTCCATCTTGCCCGCCTCGACCTTCGACAGGTCCAGGATGTCATTGATCAGCTGGAGCAGGTCGGAGCCGGCGCCGTGGATCGTCTCGGCGAACTCGACCTGCTTCGGGGAGAGGTTGCCCTCGGCGTTGTCGGCGAGCAGTTTGGCCAGAATCAGCAGGGAGTTGAGCGGCGTACGCAGCTCGTGCGACATGTTGGCCAGGAACTCGCTGCGGTAGCGCATGGAGACGGCGAGCTGTTCG
This sequence comes from Streptomyces sp. NPDC001292, assembly GCF_042896465.1. Taxonomy (NCBI): domain Bacteria; kingdom Bacillati; phylum Actinomycetota; class Actinomycetes; order Kitasatosporales; family Streptomycetaceae; genus Streptomyces; species Streptomyces sp. NPDC001292. The sequence continues at coordinate 8,432 of NZ_JBIAXG010000002.1, read as the reverse complement.
GCGCGCTCCTCCAGAACCTGCCGGGCCTCCTCGATCTCGGAGTTCTTCGCCTCGATGTCGCGGTTCTGCTGGGCCAGCAGCTCGGCCTTCTCCTCCAGTTCGGCGTTGGACGCCTGAAGCGCCTTCTGCCGCTGCTCCAGCTCCTCCGACCTCAGGCGCAGTTGCTCGGTCAGCTCCTGGGACTGCTTCAGCAGCTGCTCGGTCTTGGTGTTGACGGAGATGGTGTTGACGCTGGTGGCGATCATCTCCGCGATCTGGTTCAGGAAGTCCTTCTGGATGTGCGTGAACGGCGTGAAGGAGGCCAGCTCGATGACGCCGAGGACCGTCCCCTCGAACAGCACCGGCAGCACGATCACCTGCGCGGGCGGCGCCTCGCCGAGCCCGGAGGAGATCTTCAGATAGCCGCTGGGCGCGTTGTCGACGAGGATGGTGCGCCTCTCCTCCGCGGCGGTCCCGATCAGCGCCTCGCCCGGCCGGAACGACGTCGGCATGGACCCCAGCGAGTAGCCGTAGGAACCCAGCATCCGCAGCTCGTAGGCGTCGTCGCCCTCGCCCCCGAGGTCCGTGTCGTCGACGAGCGGCATGGCGACGAAGAAGGCACCGTGCTGCGCCGAGACCACCGGCGTCAGCTCGCTCATGATCAGCGAGGCCACGTCCTGGAGGTCACGACGGCCCTGCATCAGCGCGGAGATGCGGGCGAGGTTGCCCTTGAGCCAGTCCTGCTCCTTGTTGGCGATCGTGGTGTCGCGCAGGTTGGCGATCATCTTGTTGATGTAGTCCTGGAGCTCCTGGATCTCGCCGGAGGCGTCGACGTCGATCTTCAGGTTCAGGTCGCCGCGGGTGACCGCGGTGGCCACGCGCGCGATGGCGCGCACCTGCCGGGTGAGGTTTCCGGCCATCTCGTTCACGGACTCGGTCAGGTCCCGCCAGGTGCCGTCGACGTCACGCACGCGTGCCTGGCCGCCGAGCTGGCCCTCGGTGCCCACCTCGCGGGCGACCCTGGTGACCTCCTCGGCGAAGCTGGACAGCTGGTCGACCATCGTGTTGATGGTCGTCTTCAGCTCCAGGATCTCCCCACGCGCGTCGATGTCGATCTTCTTGGTCAGATCGCCCTTGGCGATGGCGGTGGTGACCATGGCGATGTTGCGAACCTGACCGGTCAGATTGGACGCCATCTGGTTCACGGACTCGGTGAGGTCCTTCCAGGTGCCGGCCACCCCCGGGACGTACGCCTGGCCGCCGAGAATGCCGTCCGTGCCCACCTCACGGGCCACCTTCGTGACCTGGTCGGCGAACGAACTCAGCGTCTTCACCATGGTGTTGAACGTGTCCGCGAGCTGCGCGACCTCGCCACGCGCCTCGATGGTCACCGTCCGGGTCAGGTCGCCGTTGGCGACCGCGGCCGCGACCTGGGAGATGTTGCGCACCTGCATGGTCAGGTTGTTGGCCATCAGGTTGACGTTGTCGCTGAGGTCCTTCCAGATGCCCACGACACCGGGCACGTGCGCCTGGCCGCCGAGGATGCCCTCGGTGCCCACCTCGCGGGCCACCCGCGTGACCTGCTCGGCGAACGACGACAGCTGGTCGACCATCGTGTTCACGGTGGTGACGAGCTCGAGGATCTCGCCCTTGGCGTCGACGGTGATCTTCTTCGACAGGTCGCCCTTGGCGACGGCGGTCGTGACCTCGGCGATGTTGCGCACCTGGCTGGTCAGGTTGTTCGCCATGAAGTTCACGGACTGGGTGAGGTCCTTCCAGGTGCCGGAGACCCCCTGGACCTCGGCCTGGCCGCCGAGGATGCCCTCCGTACCCACCTCACGGGCCACCCGCGTGACCTCCTGGGCGAACGAGGAGAGCTGGTCGACCATGGTGTTCAGGGTGTTCTTCAGCTCCAGGATCTCCCCGCGCGCGTCCACGGTGATCTTCTGCGAGAGGTCACCGCGGGCCACGGCGGTGGCGACCTGGGCGATGTTGCGCACCTGGGCGGTGAGGTTGCCGGCCATGCCGTTCACGGAGTCCGTGAGGTCGCGCCACACACCGGCGACGCCGGGCACCTGCGCCTGCCCGCCAAGCCGGCCCTCCGTGCCCACCTCACGGGCGACCCGGGTGACCTGGTCGGCGAAGGCGGAGAGCTGGTCGACCATCGTGTTGATGGTGTTCTTCAGCTCCAGGATCTCCCCGCGCGCGTCGACGTCGATCTTCTGCGAGAGGTCGCCGCGCGCCACGGCCGTCGTCACCTGGGCGATCTGCCGCACCTGAGAGGTGAGGTTGCCCGCCATGAAGTTGACGGAGTCGGTGAGCTCCTTCCAGGTGCCGGACACGCCGTCCACCCGGGCCTGACCGCCCAGGCGGCCCTCCGTGCCCACGTCCCGGGCCATCCGGGTCACCTGGTCGGCGAACGACGACAGCTGGTCCACCATCGTGTTCACGGTGTTCTTCAGCTGGAGCATCTCGCCGGAGACGTCCACGGTGACCTTCTGCGACAGATCACCGTTGGCCACGGCCGTCGTCACCTGGGCGATGTTCCTCACCTGCCCGGTGAGGTTGCGGAACGCGGTGTTGACGGAGTCGGTGAGGTCCTTCCAGGTCCCCGCCGCGCCCGCCACCTGGGCCTGACCGCCCAGCTCGCCCTCGACCCCGATCTCCCGCGCCACCCGCGTGACCTCGGCACCGAAGGACGACAGCTGGTCCACCATGCCGTTGACGGTGTTCTTCAGCTCCAGCATCTCGCCGGCCACGTCGACGGTGACCTTCTGCGACAGATCACCGCTGGCCACGGCCGTCGTCACGGTGGCGATGTCCCTCACCTGCGTGGTGAGATTCCGGAACACCGTGTTGACGGAGTCCGTCAGGTCCTTCCAGGTGCCGGCCACCCCGGGCACGTTCGCCTGGCCGCCCAGGCGGCCCTCGGCGCCGACCTCGTTGGCCACCCGCGTGACCTCGTCCGCGAAGATGCGCAGCGTCTCGGTCATCTGGTTGATCGTGTCCGCGAGCTGCGCGACCTCGCCACGCGCCGGCACGGTCACCTTCTGCGACAGATCACCGTTCGCCACGGCGGTCGTGACCTGGGCGATCCCGCGCACCTGGGCCGTCAGATTGCCGGCCATCAGGTTCACCGAGTCGGTGAGTTCCTTCCACGTACCGTCGACCCCGGGCACATGCGCCTGACCGCCGAGGATGCCGTCCGTGCCCACCTCACGGGCGACCCGTGTCACCTCGGAGGAGAACGCGGAGAGCTGGTCGACCATCGTGTTGACGGTGTTCTTCAGCTCCAGCATCTCGCCGGCGACATGGACGGTCACCTTGCGTGACAGATCGCCCTTGGCCACCGCCGTCGTGACCAGCGCGATATCCCGCACCTGCGCCGTCAGCCGGGACGCCATCGTGTTGACGGAGTCCGTGAGGTCCTTCCACGATCCGGACAGACCGCGCACCCGCGCCTGCCCGCCCAGCTTGCCCTCCGTGCCCACCTCGCTGGCCACGCGCGTGACCTCGTCGGTGAACGTCGACAACTGGTCGACGAGGTTGTTGACGGTCCGACCGACCTTCAGGAACTCACCGCGCAGCGGGTGCCCGGCCCCCTCCGGCACCTGCGTGCGCAGCTCCATGCGCGGCGACAGATCGCCCTCGGCGACCGCGGAGAGGACCCGGCCGACCTCCGAGACGGGTCGTACGAGATCGTCGACGAGCGCGTTGGAGTGGTCGATAGCGGTCGCCCAGGAGCCCTCGCAAGCGCCCGTCTCCAGCCGCTCGGTGAGTTTTCCCTCACGTCCCACCATGCGTCGCACCCGCGACAACTCGCCCGTCAGATGCAGATTGCGGTCGGCCACCTCGTTGAAGACGGCCGCGATCTCCGACATCACGCCGTCCCCGGACACCGTGAGCCGCCTGCGGAAATTGCCGTCGCGCATCGACACCAGAGCGGCCAGCAGTCGGTTCAGGGAAGCCGTGTCCACCTCGGTGGTCCCGTTGCGCGTCGTGCGCCGGTTCTTCGGGGACTGTCCGCCTTTCGCGCGCGTCTTCGTGCCCCGCGTCGCTGCGCCAGACTCCACTGTGTCCCTCCCGCAGGGGTCGACCGTTACCGCCGTGCTGCGGTACGCCTACTCGACGTACCGGTTAATGCTGCGTATTCCTGTCCGATGTAATCAGCCCACAGGGAGAGCCGCTGCCCTGGGTTGCAGAGAACACACTCAGCCTGCCCGGACCTTCACCAGAAGCCTGCCCAGTGTTTCACCCCGGCCGAACCAGGCCATAACAGTTCGGCAGCTTCGCACACCCTCCGCACACCCTCGGGGCGGAAACACTGGCGACCGGCGTCCGCGTGGACGGCGAAGGTAAGTAACCTTGCATGGGGCTGTCCAGCCGCACCGGTCCGTCCGGTCTGGGCGGTGGCACGGGAACGAGCGGGCATCGGAGGGCGGCCGCAGACATGACCACCGGAGTGATCCCGGGGGGACAGACCCCGGAGCCGCAGCCGAACGGACCGCAGCTGCCGGAGCAGCGGCGAGAGCCCGTCGGCCACCAGGGTCTGCACGTCGACAACCGGACGAGGAGTTCTGTGATCACCGCGCGCGCGGCCGCCAGCTTCGATCCCCTGGGCCGATCGGTCGCGACCGCCCGGTCCTTCGTCCGCGACACCCTCCAGGGATGGGGCTTCGGCGACATCGTCGACGACGCGGTGGTCCTCACGAGCGAACTGGTCACCAACGCCGTCGTCCATGCCGGAACCGCGGCCGACGTGCTGTGCCTGCGCAGCGACGAGGGGGTGCGCATCGAGGTGTCCGACCGCTACCCCGAGCGCGAACTCCCGGTGCAGAGCTCGGCGGTCAACATGGGCAGCCCCGACCGCGAGGGCGGCCGCGGCCTGCAACTGTGTGCGGCCCTGGCCGGCCGCTGGGGCGTGGAGTACACGCCGACGCACAAGAAGGTCTGGTTCCAACTGGACCTGCCCGAGCGCCCGGTCGGCACGCGCGCAGCCGGCCCCTGCCTGCCTGCCGACCTCCTCCCGCTCGCCGACGGCCGGGTCCGCGTGGCCGTCGTCCAGATCGAAAGCGGCGGCTCCATCACCGCCTGGAACGAGGACGCCGAGGAACTGTTCGGCTTCGCTGCCAAGCAGGTCACCGGCAGGCCACTGACCGACCTCGCCGCCTGGCCGCACACCCCCGGCACCAGCACGGGCATCGCCGAGGCGCTCCAACTCTCCCGCTGGGAAGGCAGCTACGGCATCCGCGGCGCCCACGGCCGCGTCATCCCCGTCTACGCCTCCCACCTCCGCGTACGTGACACGGACGGCGAGCCCTCCACGGTCTGCCTGCTCGTGCGGGACCACGAACGGGCCGTGCTCCAGACACCGTTGCGCCTTCCGGCGACCTCCGACGCGGGCAGCGCCCCCGAGGGCCCCAGCGCCGACCCGTTCGAGGTCTTCATCGGCTCTCCCGCCCCCGACGACCTCGACGGCCTGCTGCAACGCACGGTGGAACGCGCCCGCGACATGCTCGACGGCGACGCCGCCTTCCTCCTGCTGGCCACCGACGACGAAACGGAGTTGGAGGTCCGCGCCTCCACCGGTCTGCCCTCCGCACGCCAGCGCTTCGCCCGCGTCCCCGTCGAGGCGGGCCCCGGCCGCTACGGCTCCGCCCGGATGCCCGCCGTCCACGACGACCTCACCGCCGTCCCGGGCGCCGTCCCCCTCCTCAACAGCACGGGCATGCGCTCGGTCGTCACCGTCCCGCTGAAGGTCGAAGGCCGCCTCACCGGCTCCCTCGGCGTCGCCGCCGAGGCGCCCGGCCGGTACTCGAACGAGGAGGCGCTGCGCCTCCAGTTCGCCGCCGACCGCATCGCCCTCGCCGTCGAGTCGGCCCGCCTCGGCGAACTGGAGCGGCTGCGCCGCGGCTCCCTCAGCTTCCTCGTCGAGGCCTCCGACCTGCTGGCCGGCACCCTGGACCGCGACCAGACCCTCGCCCTGATGGCCCAGATGACGGTCCCGACCCTGGCCACCTGGTGCGCCGTCTACACGATCGCCGACCAGGCCTCCGACCCCTACCTGTCCTACGTCCTGCACGAGGACGAGGAGCTGATCGACGGCATCAAGTCCCTGCTGTCCAAGATCGCCCCGCCGGACCCGGTGCCCACACCCGGAGCGCGCGTGTGGACCGCCCCCGGCGAGGCCGCCCACCAGGCGGCCCTGCGCAGCTCCATGCGCAGCCTCAGCCTGGGTGACTCGCACCACCAGATCAGTACGATCATCGGACCGACCCTCGCCACGGCCTCCGCGGTCGGCGGCGAAACGGTCGTCCTGCCGCTGGTCGCCCGCAACCGCGTCATCGGCATGCTCACCCTCGGCAAGCCCACCGACGAGCACTTCCGCCAGGAGATCCTGGAACTGGCCGAGGACCTGAGCCGCCGCGCCGCCCTCGCCCTGGACAACGCCCGCCTGTATTCGGAGCGCACGGCCATCAGCCAGTCGCTTCAGCGCAGCCTCCTGCCCCCGGGACTCCCCGACGTCGAGGGCGTGGAGGTGGAAGTCATCTACCGCGCGGCCGGCGAGGGCAACGAGGTCGGCGGCGACTTCTACGACCTCTTCCCCATCCGTGACGGCGCCTACGGCTTCGCCATCGGCGACGTCTGCGGTACGGGCCCGGAGGCGGCCGCGGTGACCGGCCTGGCCCGGCACGCGCTCAGGCTGCTGGCCCGCGAGGGTTTCGGCGGACCGGCGGTGCTGGAGCGCCTGAACTCCGCGATCCTCGACGAGGGCGCCCGCAGCCGCTTCCTCACGCTCTTGTACGGCGAGTTGTGGCCGCAGGAGGACGGCAGCGCCCGGCTGAAGGTGGTCTGTGCCGGCCATCCGCTGCCGCTGCGCCTGCGTCAGGACGGCACGGTGGAGCCGGCCGCCGACCCCCAGCCGCTGCTCGGCGTCATGGAGGACCTGGAGCTGTACGAGCAGACGATCACTCTGGACCCGGGCGACGTGCTGCTGTGCGTCACGGACGGCGTCACCGAACGCCGTGAGGGCAGCCGGATGCTGGGCGACGACGGTCTCGCCGATGTTCTGACCACCTGTACGGGTCTGACGGCCGGTGCGGTGGCGGCCCGCATCATGCGCGCGGTGGAGCGCTTCGCCTCGGACGCCCCGTCCGACGACATGGCCATCCTGGCGATGCGGGTGCCGGGCCTCCCGCAGTAGGGCGGCTGCCCCAGGGCGTGGAAAAGGGCCCTCACCCATCGGGTGAGGGCCCTTTTCGTTGGAGCCCCCAAACGGAATCGAACCGTTGACCTTCTCCTTACCATGGAGACGCTCTGCCGACTGAGCTATAGGGGCCGGTCGCCCTGCCGGGGTTTCCCCCGCGGCAACGGAATAGATCATACCCCGAACAGGGCCGTGCTCCCAACCACGATCGGTCCGCCGAGCGCGTTGCACACCGAGACGATCCGCTGCATCTCCCGGCGCGTCAGCGACGCGTCCACGGGTAGCGCGAGTGTCTCCTCGGCGGCCCGCTCGGTCTCCGGAAGGGACACGCACCGACGGAACTCCGGAAGCCGGTGCACGGGGGTTTTCACGGGCACCCGGCAGTCAACTCCCCTGGCCTGTATGGCGCGTGCGTAGGCGTCGCGGTCCGGCCGGCCGTTCCCGGGCACCCGCACCACGTACTGCTGATAGGTGTGCCCGTCACCGCCGTCGGGCGTCCGTACGCCCCGCAGCTTGGTGTCCAGATAGGCGGCACGCTCCCTGCGCTGCGCCATCTCGTCGTACGGCGCCTCGGACTCGCCGTGCTCCAGCACCAGCAGGCCGTGCCGCTGGCCCATCGCGTGCAGCCTCCCCATGTCGGCGGACCGGCCGAAGCGGTGTACGACGACCACGGCCACCGTCCGCGGAGTCAGGGCCTGTTCGACGGCGGAGGCGTCGAGGCAGTACGTCATCGGGTCTATGTCGGCGAACACAGGCAGCGCGCCCACCTGTGTCACGGCCTCGGCGACCTCCACGTTGCCGAACGCCGGCACGACGACCTCGTCACCGACTCCGACGCCGGCGGCCCTGAGCAGAGCAGCAATACCCATGAGGCGGATGCTGGTTGTGCAACATGAACTTCAAGTAACGGAAAACAAAAAAGGGTTGGACCCGGAACCGAAGTTCGGGGTCCAACCCTCTCACAATTTGTTCGGCGGCGTCCTACTCTCCCACAGGGTCCCCCCTGCAGTACCATCGGCGCTGTAAGGCTTAGCTTCCGGGTTCGGAATGTAACCGGGCGTTTCCCTCACGCTATGACCACCGAAACACTATGAAACAATCAACCGGAACCGCAGCAACGGCTACGACGGTTGTTCGTGGTTTCAGAACCAACACAGTGGACGCGAGCCTCTATGGACAAGCCCTCGGCCTATTAGTACCGGTCACCTCCACACCTCACGGTGCTTCCAGATCCGGCCTATCAACC